>CADBEI010000027.1 GCA_902793695.1 uncultured Pseudomonadota bacterium
ATCATATCCTTAAACTAAAACTTGAAATTAAGAACTTTTGCTTTATAAAATAAAGGCAAGTTAAACTTATATAAGAGGAATTTTTCATGCCAATAGATACGCACACTAAAATTTTAGCGACCATCGGTCCGTCCACGGCTTCCAAAACCATGATTGAGAAATTGGTAAAGGCCGGAGTAGACGCCTTTCGTTTCAACTTCAGTCACGGCACTCACGAGGAGCACGCAGAACGGTTACAAACGGTTCGTGAGTTGAGCGAAAAATATAAAAGACATCTGACGGTTATTGCGGATTTGCAAGGGCCGAAATTGCGTGTCGGTACATTTAAAGACGGCAAAGTTACCTTGAAAAAAGGGCAAACATTTACGCTGGATATGAAGGACGAAGCCGGCGATGAAACCCGTGTAACCTTGCCTCATAAGGAAATTTTTGCGGTGCTGAAAAGTGGCGATAAGCTGTTACTTAATGATGGGAATATTGAGCTTGAAGTGGTATCCAACAAAAATTGTGTGGCACAAACAAAAGTTAAAATCGGTGGCGTTCTTTCAGCGCATAAGGGAGTTAATTTGCCGAATGTTAAGTTGCCGATTGACGCAATTACCGCTAAAGACAAAGAAGATCTGAAGTTTGCACTGGAACAAGGAGTAGATTGGGTTTGCCTTTCTTTTGTGCAAAGTATTTCCGATGTGCGAATGGCACGCAAATTAATCGGCAAAAAAGCGTGGATTATTTCTAAACTCGAAAAACCGAGTGCCATAGAGGAGCTTGAGGATATTATTAAGGAATCCGACGGCGTTATGGTGGCGCGCGGCGATTTAGGGGTTGAGTGCCCGATTCAAACCGTACCTGTATTGCAAAAGCGCATTGTTAAAGCCTGTCGTAAATATGCACGACCGGTGATTGTGGCAACGCAAATGTTGGAATCAATGATTGTGAATCCGACTCCGACCAGAGCCGAAGTTTCCGATGTGGCGACCGCGGTGTATGACGGCGCCGATGCCGTAATGCTGTCGGCAGAAACGGCGGCAGGCAGCTATCCGGCCGAAGCGGTGGAAATGATGCACCAGATTATCAAACAGGTGGAAGAAGGCGAGGGATATTATTCTCATTTGCAACGGGATTTGGATTTATCGGATTGCGACGATGTGGCTGATGCCATTACTTATGCCGCGGCGGAAATGTCGCAAATTTTGCCGAATATTGCCGGTGTGGTAACTTATACGAGTTCGGGTTTGACGGCGCTTTCTATGGCGCGTGAACGGCCGACAACACCGATTCTCTCGGTTACGTCATCGCCGATTGTGGCACAGCGTCTGGGTATTGTTTGGGGCGTAAAAGCGACCGTTTGCGGTGAAATGTTTAAGGATTTTAACCGCATCAGAGAAACGGCACTGGATGCCGCCAAGCAGAATAAAATCGGCAAAAAAGGCGATTATCTGGTGGTAACGGCCGGATATCCGGTCGGAGAAGCCGGAATGACCAATTTGTTGCATACGGTAGAGATATAAACGAAGCAATCAACCGATAATGAGCGAAAATTCGGTGTCGGTAGCATCGAGTTTCATCGGTACGTCTTCGCCCAAAAGTTCGCGCAAATATATGAGTTGAGCATATTGCGAAATATTGTCGTTCGGTTTTTGGCCGTCGATGACGGTTTTATAGGCCTTGATTTCTGTTGCTTGAAATTTGAAATCAGTGGTGGCTTTTATGATAATGTTATCCTTGCTGATACCGATGTTGATTTCTCCGCCTTTGATAAATATGTCGGCAGCGGTCATAACGCATAAACACACCATTTTGGAAAGTTGCGGTGATACTCCCTGAAAATTTAGAGAAATCGGATAATTGCGAGTGCCGACGGTCGATATATAGCGCTCGCACAACTCTTTCAGTTCTTCGGTGCTGTGTGTGGCAGTGGTCATTCCGAAAGCCACCCGAAAGAATTTTTGTCGTGCGTTCAATAAGTATGACGCCGTTTCCAACAGTTTGCGGGTTTCGGCATCCACACCGCCGTCGGGACCGATAAATTCCAACACATTTTGCAGAGTGCCGATATTGCCGATTAAATCATGGCAGGTTCGGGTTAATATAATTTCCGCCAATTCGGTTTTTTCGTAAGACATTTTTCGCTCCTAAAAAGTATAGACTGCCGTATGGATAAATTTTTGATCTTCGCGAGCCATTCTGGCGTGGTCCAAATTCAGCAATATCGGATCTTGCAAAATCAAATATCCGGTTTCGGCATGCAGACTCGGTTTGTTGAAACCAAGTCCCCATGTTACTTGTTCTTTATTATCCGGAACGCCGTATTTTTGATTGATTTTCTTCCAAAATTCGAGAATTTTAATATTGCGCAGATATTTTGCTTTGGAACCGTTGCCTTTAATTTCGGCGGCTGCCGATTTATATTCTATTATATAAGCTTTGTTGCCGGTAAAATTACTGGTAAATTTGACTCGGACGGTTTCCTTGGTTTGAAAATTGCTGAACAAGAGGCTTTCAACAAATTGATAATTGTTTTTTTGCGCCAATTTTACGACACAGCTGTTCAAGCGTTCATAACCGACAACATTTTTGTTGCGGCACATTTCTTCATAACGCCAACGAATAAAATTAGGGATTTTCAAATCGGCACTGACGCGACGATAACCGTGTTTGGTAATGGCTTCTTCCGCCTGTTGGCGATTCATGTGCAGCATAACACCGGCAATATCAAATACCGAAGCATTGGAACGCTTGACCGGCGCGATATTTTCCGGTTCCGAAATAAAAACTTTTTTGGTTCCTTTCAGAACATTGACAATTTTATCGCCGAATCCCAGTTCATCTTTTTGCTCTTGCTTTTC
Organism: uncultured Pseudomonadota bacterium; assembly: GCA_902793695.1. Taxonomy (GTDB): domain Bacteria; phylum Pseudomonadota; class Alphaproteobacteria; order RF32; family CAG-239; genus RUG410. The sequence continues at coordinate 2,847 of CADBEI010000027.1, forward strand.
GGGTGGTATGGATACCGGTTCGGACTTTTGTTGTTGTGTTTGAGGTTGGGAAGGCTCCCGACTGCTGTCCTGATCGGTAAAATCAATCAGAGAAATCGTATCGTTTTCCGATTTGTCGGCAGAGTCGTCGGCGCGCGCAATACCATCAAAACATATTCCGCATAACAAGGCCAATATTAAAAGTGTTTTACGATTCATATCCGTTTCCGTTGCTCCGTTTATGCCGATTATATATGTTTTGATTTAAAAAAGACTTAATTTTGTTGTTTACAACTGCTTAAAATAAATATAAATTAGGCGCAACAATAAGGGGAAAGCATGAATAAAACTTTGCATATTATCGGTGCCGGTTTGGCAGGTTCCGAGGCAGCATGGCAAGCAGCCGAGCGAGGTATCGGTGTAAAACTTTTTGAGATGAAACCGCGAAAATTTTCGCCGGCACATAAAAATCCGCATTTCGGCGAATTGGTTTGCTCAAATTCGCTGCGCTCCGACGATTTTGAGCATAATGCCGTCGGTTTGATGCATGAAGAAATGCGTTGTTTCGGTTCGCTTATTATGCGTTGTGCCGATGCGTGCAGAGTTCCGGCCGGAGGTGCGCTGGCAGTTGATCGCGATAGTTTTGCGGAAATGATTACGACGGCTCTGCGTCAACACCCGAATATTGAAATTATCGAAGAAGAAATTATCGAGTTTCCGGCAGAAGGTGCGCCGCTGACAATTATAGCAACCGGTCCGCTGACAAGTCCGGATTTTACGGCGGCTATTTTGCAAAAAGTCAATAATCATTCGCTGTCTTTTTATGATGCGATTGCGCCGGTGGTGTATAAAGAAAGCATCGATTTTGATAAGGCGTGGTATCAATCGCGCTACGATAAGGGCGATAAGTTTGATTATATCAATTGCCCGATGAATAAAGAAGAATATTATAATTTTGTTGAGGCAATTTTGGCTGCGGAAAAAATGCCGTTTCATGATTTTGAGGAACCGCATTATTTTGATGGTTGTCTGCCGATTGAGGTTATGGCCGAGCGCGGTAAGGATACGCTTTTATTCGGGCCGATGAAACCGGTTGGACTTACGAATCCGCACAGCGCGGAAAAGCCTTATGCGGTGGTGCAGTTGCGGCAGGATAACAAAGAAGATACGTTGCGCAATATTGTTGGTTTTCAAACCAAGTTGAAGCACGGAGAGCAGGAAAGAATTTTTAGGATGATTCCGGGATTGGAAAAGGCCGAGTTTGCCCGTTTGGGCGGGATTCATAAAAATACGTTCATAAATTCTCCGATTTTGCTGGATGAATTTTTGCGGCTTAAAGCACAACCGAATGTGATGTTTGCCGGTCAAATCAGCGGTTGCGAAGGGTATGTGGAAAGTGCCGATGTCGGAATGTGTGCCGGTTATTTCGCCGCATCGCTGTTGCAGAATAAAACACCGATAAGGCCGCCGAAAACCACAGCCAGCGGTGCAATGTTGGAACATTTGTGCGACACTACGGCAGAATATCAGCCGATGAACATTAACTTCGGAATTTTTCCGACAATTCAGGGCGAGGTTACCGCTAACGGTAAATTTCGCAAAATCAAAGGCGCGGACCGCAAAGAGGCGTATTGTCGTCGTGCATTGAATGATTTTGCCGCGTGGCAGGCGCAAGTAAATGTTTGAAGATTGGGGAAAAATACTTAAACCGCAATATCGCCCCCTCTGGTGTGATTATTGCCTTTTCTTGCAACTTGGTTGGGAACATTTTTTTGATGCGGCCGAGTTGTCCGGCATAAAATCGGAGCAGATTAAGCTGTTGGAAAGGGCTATACGCAAGGATTTTCCGCTTAAAGATAGTTTGTTGGGACGTTTGCAAAAGGCATTTGTGACCGAGAATTTATCGCTTTATTTGTTGCTCGAACCGCTACAAGTCTGGCGTTGGCTAGCTTCTATCGGCAAAACCGAAACGGAAGTCAAGGTTTCGGAAATTATAGGACGATTGGTGTCTCCGGCAGCGCGGATGTTGATGGTGCTCAGCGATGAGAATCCGAGCACTTATTTGCCGATGACATCGTTGCTGACGGCACATTTTTTGCAAAAAGAATTGGAATATAAGTCGGAGCTGTTATCAAAGGTCAAAAGAACAAGGCGCTTTTGGTTCGGAAAATTGCGCGGTTTGCTGAAAAATGCCTTTGTGATATTGGCGGTGGTAAAGTCAAAAAAGCTGAAATTTAAGCTGGCAACAGAGCTTAATCGGTTGGCGTTGGCAATCAATAAAATGCAGAATAATAAACAGCCGCAACCGGAAGGGCTTGACCGAATAAAGATTTTTTTGTACAGTTGCTACCAGCTTATAACGATAAGAAGGCGTACTACACAAACAAAAGGAGTCTAAATGCTGTCACTCGGAGATATGGTTAAACGTTCGCAACCGTCGCTGTTTTGGTGTATGCTCGGTATTAGCAAAGCACAGCGCGAAGCGGTGTTTACGGTATTTGCCTTTTGCCGTCATTTGAACGGGGTTTTGCTATCGGAAATGGATGTTACCGAAAAACGAGACATTTTAAAGACGTGGTACGAAGAACTGGATAATATTTACGATAAGAAGGTTCCGGTTACCAATATCGGTCGCAAAATATATAAAAATTGTATCAGGTTTGATTTACCGAAGTCGGCATGGCTGAAGATTTTGGATGCGGCAAAATGGGACGCGGAAAACATCGGTACAGCGCCGACACAGAAAGAATTTGATGCATATATATATGGTACTTCGGTTATGCCGTTGCTCTTGACTTTGATGGTACTGAATTCCGAACATCCGAGCGCTAATCAGGAATTGGCAAAATCACTGGGACAAGCGGTAATTATAACTTATATTCTGCGCTCGGTCAAAAGTGATGCCAAGCGCAATCGGGTGTATCTGCCGGCGGAACTTTTGCAGGCAGTCGGAGTGCAGGGAACTTTGCCGAGAAATATTGCGGTAGATAAAAATTTGATGTATGCACGTGAACAGTTGGCTAAAACAGCCGAAAGCGGATTTAATAAGGCCGAACGCTTGCTTTCCAAAATGAACAAAGCCGATACGTTGTCGTTGCGGCTGATTATGAATAATGCTCGCAGCATATTTGAAATCATGCAAAAACGCGGTTGGGAAATTATATCACCAAAACCGAAACTCGGTTTGCTGAAACGTTTGGCTATTTTATATCGCACATTGTTTAATTAAGGTACTTTTATAAATCAATCATACGAGCGGAAGGATATATCGTACCGGCGGGATATTTGTGCTCCGCCTCTTTAATTGCCGCGTAAATCAAATCTTTTATGCGTACCAATCGGTTGTTTTTCAATAATGTTTCCTTGGCAAGCGGGCGCAACATATCATAGCCGATTTCGCCGGCACCGATAAATGGGTCTATGGCACAAAGGTATTCATCTTCCGGATGCAATGGATTGCCGTCATTATCCAAAAGCGGCGCGTTATTTACGGTTATTTGTTTTACTTCACCGAAGCCTTCGATATTTTTGCCGCAGGTAACGCAGACGTTTTGTGAACATTGTAAAAAACGGGTGTTGCCGTAGCGTTGAAAGTAGCGGTTGCGTAAGGCGTTGTTGAATATCTCTTTGAGGATTTTAGGGGATAAAACCACGGTTTGTACCGGTGTCGGCGCCGAAAAAACACGCTCCAGATTATATACGGTCAGAATTTTATCTTTTTCATAACGCAGAGAGTGTGTCAGATAACCGGTGGAGAGCAGAGCCAAATCGGCTTTGGCTGCCAAACGCATTTGGTCGGCGGTAAAAGTGCCGATGGAGCAAAAATCAGAATAAGAACGTGGTAAATCCAAGGTGCTGCGCGCAACAGGAATGTTAAGACCGCAGGATTCTTCATACGAATCGAGCATCGGAGCATACATCTGATTAAGCGGCTCGGTTTGGCATGTAATGATTTCGGGGTAACCGATATCCGGCGCAGGTGCGGCAAAAGACATTGTAAAATGCAACATATTGCGGCTGAAAGCGGACGGATAAAAGGTTTTTTGTTCCGGTTTAGGTTCTACCACGGAATGCTCGTGCCCGCCGATAATTAAATCAACGCGCAAATTGTTCTCTACGGCGATATTCCATAAGTTTTCACTGCTGTTGCGCAAAGCGTGATTAAGGATAATCAATGCGTCGGGGTTAATTTGCTTAATTGTATCAATCAAGGCTGTAAATGTTTCGCTGATATCATCCAAGCGCAGATTATATTTTTGCAATCGTATATAATTTATGCAAAAGGCGGTAACCATAATTTTTTTACCGCATATATTAAACGCGACATACGGCTTTACCCATTTCGGACACTCACCGGTTTCGATGCTTTTCAGGTTGGCGCACAAAAAGTGAATATTTGCCTGATTAAAGCGGTCGGCGGTTTGTTGCAAAAATTCGAGATCTTTGCCGCTGAAGCCGAAATCGTTGTTGCCGAGTGCCAAGGCTATTTCGGCTTTCGGCAGTTGTTTGCGCAAAAGCAGATATTCCGAGATACATAATTCGCGGTCGTAGATTCCTTTGAATAAATCGCCGCCGTCGCAGATGAGGGTGTTTTGGCCGTTTTGCGGTGTACGGCTCATAATTCCGCTGAACAGACAGCCGAGTTTGCGGGCTTCCTGATGGCAATCGGTTAAGGCAAAAATATCTATTTTAGTATCTTTATTCATGGCGATTTTCTTTTAATTAGTACAAACATACATATTTTTTGCGGTTTATCAATAAAAAATTAAAAATAACGCGCTATATGTTGTATATAAACAGTTTAGGGGCGAGAAAATGAAAAGAGTTTTATTAATCGGTTTGTGTATGCTCGTGGCGGCTTGTGCGCAGAGTCCGTATCGCTTGAAAGTAAACAGCGCTATGGGAGGAGAACACGGGCAGAGTATTTATTTCAGAAGTAATATGCGCAGTGCGTATGCGGCACAAATTCGCCGTGTATTGGGGCAAAAATTCGGTGAAATCGGGATGAAAACCGCCACTTCGGCCGAAAATGCCGACTTTATCGCAATTTTTGATGTGGAAACGTTTTATGCCAATGGCGGTACCTATATCAATACTACTTATAACAATACGGAAAATGATGCGCCGTTGTTTACCGATGCCACCGACGGCAACACATTGGACTATTCGGGGAATGCCAATATGACCGTGGATAAGGATAAAACCTGCTTTACGCTGAAAATAGGGCGCAAAAATACTTCGCATTTGAGTTATGATTCGTCTTTCTGTGCCGATGCGGTGGAAGATACGGAAGATATGTTGCCGAAGATTTTGGATATATACGCTAAATATGGCAACTACGAAAGAGCGGATATCGGAGTGCAATGCTTGAGCGATACCGCAGGCACGATTTCATGCGATGTGGTGCACGATCAACAAAGAGCTTTTATGAATTCGCTGTGGATTGATTCGGCAATATCCGACGATTAATGATGGCGCAGTTTAAGCAGACGCTTTTTGGCGGCGGCATATTCTTCGTCGGTTAACAGATTTTCTTTTTTGAGTTCGCTTAATTTAATCAGTCGCTCGACATCACTTTGCGGCAACGGTAACAGTTTACGCAAAAACAGAGTGTAAATCACAAACAGCAAAATATAGCATATAAAAAAGCTGAAAAAATTAAACCACAGATGAAACCCGAAAAACGATATCAAGGCATATTCAAACAAAGCGGCAAGGATAAAAAGCGTGGCGTGCAACGGGTGTAAAACTAGCAAAATCAGCGCCCATCCGGCAAAAACAGCGGCAGTGGCCAACAAAGATATCGATGAGCCCAAAACGGTACCGCCGGCAGATAAAAAAGGTATTGATGATAAAATGTTCATTATTTTTCTCCGCCATCAATGTTAAAAAAAAGCCGCCGAAAAATCAATAATAATTTTAAGTCGGAGATTATTTACAAAGTTGTTGTCAAACGCGGAAGTTATTAAAGCTTGCACCGATGTTACTATTTACTTGACAATCAGTGTTTGAGTCATTATCTTTTGGGCATAACAAGCATAAGGAGCAGATTGATGAAAAAAGCTGAAAATGTTAAAGAATTTGTTGAGAGAATTGACGCTTCCAAAAAGATGAATCCGAAAGATTTGTCATCCGATCAGGATTTAAGCATTGCAATTATGAACCTGATTTCGATTGAGGAGCATTTGGTGTTTTCCGGAGCCAAAACCGGAAAAAATTCATATTATGATTTGATTAAGGATATAAGAGAAACCCGCAAGAATTTGTTGCAAAAAATTATTCCGAGCTATGAGGGCGAAGTTTGGTGTATTTCCAAACATTTGCTGGCGACATCCATGCGTTTGATGGAGGTCGGCACCAAGCAACAATCACTCGGCAGAGATGAAGAAGCTTATAAGTTGTTCAATTCCGCTTATGATATGTATTGCCTGTTTTGGGGTTTGAATATGGGAATGATTGAAACCAAAAATCTGAAATGGGTTGAGCCGGAAGTGGAAGAATTAAAGAAAATTACGGCCAAAGCCAGTGAAACGTTAAAAGATGTTGCGGTTAGCGAATCGGCTTCGGAAGCTGTTGCAGCAGAACCTGTTGAGGAAACCGGCGGGGCATTTGCAAAAATGAAAAATCTGGTGCGTAAGGCAGTTAATTGTTGTATCGAGTAAAGAATATGTTGCGTAAATTTTTTGCCGGATTGTTGGCATGCGGTGCGTTGTTGACGGTTGCGTGCGGCAGGGGTGATGATATTGCCTCTTTAAGCAAAGATGAGGTGTATTTTTTCTATCAGGATACATGTCCGCATTGTCATGAGGCGGCGGATTATATCAGGGAACATCACAAAAATATGCGGATAAAGCCGCTTGATATAAAAATGCCGGGGAATCGGCGCTTGTTTGAGCAGGCGGTCAGAAGTTATGATATCGGGCAGATGGCGGGTACTCCGCTGATTTGCTTCGGCAGGCGCTATATTATGGGGTGGGGTGATGATGATGTTGCCCGACTTGATGAATATGCCAAGGATTATGAATAAAGAAAAAGCCGTCGGTTAGAGACGGCTTTTTCTTTATTTGCGGCGACGCATATTTTGAGGAAATCCGCACGGATTTCCGATTTTGCGCGGCGCATAGGGTTTGTTTTTGGCATCAGCTTGCGCTTTTTTAATCGTTACATGCTGTTTTGGCGCCAGTTCTTGCAGGCGGAAAACCTCATTCTTCAGGTCTTCGGCAGAAATGTTCTTCTCTTTTTTTTCATCAAAAATAAGATTAATAACATCTATACCATATTCGTCGCGAAGCATTTGCACAATCTCTTGCAAAGCATCGTCGGCAATAAAGACCAGTTTTTCGGCGATTGCTCTGATATCTGCCATAATCTGCCGGTTTTAGTAGCGGTTACCCTCAAAAATCACATCCTGCGCGCGCAGTCTTGAGGACAGACGGTTGGGAAAACGATAGAGAATGACATTGGAAATGTGGCGGTCCAGCACTCCGTCATAAACTTCNTCAAACGCATCAACTTCCAGCCAATCGATATCATTCGGAATTTGTTGCAATACCTCGTCTACGCTCGGCAACAGCATACCATAGAAGTCACCGGTTTCGTGGTAGCAGGTAAATTCGCCGACTTTTTCCCGCGGAGGAACAAGCAACGGTTTTCCTTTGTATCTGACGATTTTTTTCGGTGTAAAATCGTAGAGATAACTTCGCTCACGAATATCGCACGGAGTGCAGAAGCATAATAGATCGGATTCACTGAACTCGCCGGAGGTTTTTACGCGGGCGGAAATATCCCCTTTTTGCAAACGCACCAGAGGTTTAATCCGTTTGGCTCGCTCCAACAGTTGTGATACCGGTAGTCGTTCCGAATCGAGAATTTTGCGCTCGATTGCCAGATAATTTTCTTTTTCGCTCTCGGTGAGAGCATGAAGTTTGAGCCGACGCTGAAACTTCTCTAATTTCTTTTCTATATCCATATCTAAATAAGTTTTTTGCAGGGTTATTATAAAGATAACTATATATCCGAGTCAATATGTTATTATTGAAAAAGTCTTTTTCCGCAAATATAAAAAAAATGCTTGCATATCGGATATTTTTGTTGTACAACGCACTTACTTTCGGCACCCCTGGAGGCCGGAAGGTTGTTAATTTTAATAAAGGAAAGTAAAATGACAGAATATACTTTTAATGCTAAAAAGCGTGAAAAAGCAGGTAAGGGGGCAGCTCGTGCTTGTCGTCGTGAGGGCCGTATTCCTGCAGTGATTTACGGTGGTAAAAAAGATGTGGTGTTAATCAGTCTGGATCCGGTTGAAGTTGCAAAAGCTTTGGATTTGGAAGATTTGTATCAGTCTGAAATCACCATTGACCTCGATGGCAAAAAGACTAAGGTTGTTTGTCAGGATGTTCAATTCCACCCTGTTTCCGATCAACCGATTCACGTTGATTTTATGCGCAAATAAGAGGTAAATATGTTTTTGGTGGTTGGCTTGGGTAATCCCGGTGCGGAATATGCGGCTACCCGCCATAACGTCGGATTTATGGCGGCTGATGAAATTCATCGCCGCTATAATTTTTCGGCGTTTAAATCAAAATTCAACGGCTTGATTGCCGAGGGTAATATTGAGGGCGAAAAAGTATATCTCTTAAAACCGCAGACTTTTATGAATCTTTCCGGCAACAGCGTGGTGCAGGCAGCTAGTTTTTATAAGATTTTGCCGCAAAATATCGTGGTTATACACGATGATATGGATTTGCCGACGGATAAGGTAAAAGCCAAACTCGGCGGTGGATCGGGCGGGCATAACGGTATTAAGAGTATTGATTCGCATATTACGCCGAATTATAACAGAATTCGTATCGGTGTGGGGCATCCGGTCGGCAAGAACGAAGAAAGCGTGGTTAATCACGTCCTTTCGGGCTTTTCCAAAACGGATAAGGAAAATATTGAAACGGACATTGATATCGTAGCTGATTTGCTACCGGTAATGTTGCAAAAAGGTGTGGCGGAATTTTCCAACCAACTCGGTATGAAGTTGGCTAAAAAATAGTCTATCGCAAAATTCTCAAGCGTTCATCAAGCGGTAAAAAATTTTTTTCCGTCGGTTCGGTTTCAATGCTGCCGAAAGGCATTTGCGCCACCAATTCCCAAGTTTTAGGTAGGTTAAACATTTTTATCACGGCTTTATCTATCAGTTCATTATAATGTTGCAGTGATGCGCCGACTTCATTTTCAGAGAGAGTTTGCCATATCATATATTGTAGCATACCGTTGGCTTGCTGTGTCCAGAGGCGCATATTTTTAGCATATTGAGGGAATTGTTTTTTCAATCGCATTAATGAATTGCGGTCTTCAAAAAACAAAATAGTGCCGTATGCGCGGGCAAAAGCATCTATTTTCTTTTTCACGGCGGTGACTTGCTTATCGGTAATTATGCCGAGTAATTCTTCACGAATTTTTTGCCACAGCAACAAATGTTTTTTGCCGAGCAAAATCACCACACGCGCCGATTGGATATTGAAGGGTGTGGGGCAGTGCAAAAGGCAGGACTCAATTGTCTCAATAAAACAATTTTCGGAAACCGGCAAAACTCCGCTCAAACCGTAAATCGAGCGCCGACGATTTAAGCTGTCTTGTTCGATACAGCGCATATTTTTTCTCCTTTCTGCAAAAAAATAATAGCGGAGATAATATTTTCAAGCTAATCAATATAATTATGAACTTTAGCCAAACGGCGTTTGGTTTCGCCGATACGTTCCTTGGCTTTCAGTTGCTGATATACGTCGAGCGCAGAATTAAAATAATTGCGTGCTTCAATCATAAAATTATCGTCATCGTTTTGTTTGCCGAGCAAATAGTAAATGTTACCGATTTCTTCTTGAATTTCGGCCCATTCAATCGGATACACGCGTTGTTCGTAGATTTTTTGCTGATTATGATAGCTGTTGATGGCAAGTTGCATAATGTCGTTGCTGGCGGTAGTCATACCGAGTGATGTCAGATAATATCCGAGCAGACCTTGAATATGGCACCACGATTGAGGAAATTGCGTCAATGTATAGACCTTTTCGGCTTCGCGCAGTTGAGTTACCGCATCGCGCAGGGCTTGCAAATCGGTTGTGTATTTCCAAAAATCAAAATACAGCAACGCCAAATGATAAGCAATCAGACCATAATCGTAAGGATAGTTTTTGTTGAGATATTTATGGGCTTCCTGATAAAAGGAAATGGCTTCGCGCAAATAGGGAGAACCGTCCGTTTGCGCCTGTTTGTACATTGTTTCATACAGTTGAGCCATATTGTCGTATACGCAACCATAATAAATCGGTAAGCGCATAAACTGTTTGTTTTTGAGCGCGCTGTCAAACAAATTGCGAATGATTTCCGCATCGGTTTCGTTTAAGTCTTTTTGCGCGTTGCTCAAATAAATTTTGCCGAGCATATTCATAATATAAGGCATAAATTCGAGCGATATTTCTTTGGGCGAAGTGTCGGCGGCGAGCAAAGCAATAATGTCCGTCAGCAGTTTTTCGCGATTGTCTTTCTGGTCATTGGTGACAGGCGGAACGGCGGCGATAATAATACCGCAAATAACCAACAACAACGAGGCGGAAAAAGTTTCCGGAGAAGTGAAGAAATTGAGCGGCACAAACAAGCTGTCGAGCAGCGAATGAAACAGGTTGTTGTCAAGCGCATACTGGTTAGATATTTGAAAATTGAGCCGAATTTTAGCATTCTCCTCATAGCCCCAAATCAAGATATCGGAATGAGTGGAGTTGAGAATCTGATTGCCACGGTCGATAAAATCAAAAAAGTTGCGACCTTGCAGGTTGAGAAAACCCTTGGGAAATGTTTCGGCAAAAAAGTTCACGTCAAACAACGGATTTTTCCGGAGTATATCGGCAAAGCGACGTCCGCAATTTAAGTTGCACTTATCTTCAAAAGCCACAACGGTGACTCGAAACAGAGCTTCCGAAGTTTCTTTTTTGTCGGCGGATAAAAAGCGTTTGATGTTTTCCAAGCAGTTGTTTATAGGCATTTTATTTTTTATCCTTTGTTTCGGAATTGAACAGTTTCTTAAAATCGTTGATATTTTGTTTTAAATCGCTGACAAATTGTCGGTTGATATCGGCAATGGTATGCGGAGAATTTTCTCTGCGCCCGAGCGAGCCATCAAGCCATAGCACGATAAACAGCGCAATGAGCGGCAAAGAATACGGGTTAACCGAAAATAATTGAAACCAAGCCAGCAACAGCAAAACAATACCGATTTTGAATATGGCGGAACTTAACGTTTGCAGAGTGTGGCGCTGTGCCGCAAAAAAGTAATTGGTGTTCTCGCTTAAAGTGCCGATGTGATAAACAATAAAACGATTATACAGTGCGACCGGAATTTCCGCCCAGAAAATGAGCGTGAGAATTACGCACGACGGGAAACAGAACTCACCGCTGTTCATCAACAACAGAGAGCATATCAAATAACTGATTGCCACACATGAACCTTCGTCCAAATCTATGGAAATGTTGTAATAATTCATACTCATGTAGGCGACTAAAATACCGATTAAAACGGCGGCGCAAACCGCAATATATAACGGAGAGGCACCAATCAGCGCCAACATAATCAATCCGCCCAAAATTATGATGTTGGGAAAAATAAATGTGTGCGGTAAAATATTCAAAATGCGGGAGCAAAGGCAAAAAATCAGCGCCCAGACAAATAAGCCCAAACGCACCCAAATCGGGTCGTACGGAAAGGCATTGCCGAGACCTATCGGTTGCAGCCATACGGTAATACCGACGGCGACGGCAGTGATACCGTATATGACTTTTCGGGAAAAAAGCAGGGTTGAAGCATAGATTGCTGCGGCCGAGATGAGCGGCACAATTATGCGGATAAATGTTAGAGGCTCGATAAAATCATCGTTTTCCAGTATAAAATACGCGGCAAGGGCGCACACCGTGTAAACCGCCGCTACATATGGAAACATCAGCGAAGATACCTTAATTTCAAGAGTTTGCAAGTATTTGTTTATGACCGGCTTATAGATGAAATACATCGCCAAAAAGCCCAAAAGCATAAAAATTGCAATGTTTGTAAGCATATAACCCATAACTGTCTCCTCAATTTGAAAAACAGTATAAGGCTAAATTATTAAATTATTCTTTGCAATTTACAAATAAAGAAGGAGTCCATTCCGTTTTGATAGTACGGAAGAGTGCGAATGGTGCCGTCTGCGGAGATAAGATTATCGGCAAAAGCGCCGTAGGGGGCAATTTCGGCAGAAGTTATCGGAACAAGTTTGAAGTTTCGGTGGCTTTGCAAAAAGTCGTCAATTTGTCGTTCACCTTCGGCTTGAGCAATCGAGCATACGCTGTATATCAGAGTACCGCCGACTTTCAGAATATTCTGACATGCTTCCAGCAATTTTTTTTGTAATGCCGCTTGCTCGTCTACGTCTTGTGCGGTTTTTATGTGCAATACTTCGGGATGGCGGCGAAAAGTGCCGGTTGCCGAACACGGAGCATCCAACAAAACGGCGTCAAATTGCGCAGAGCCGTTTTGCAAATAATCCAGAGCATCGATGTTTTGTGTTTTAATATCCGTAAAACCGAGTCGGCGCATATTTTGTTGCAGAGTTTCGAGGCGGGATGCCGAAATATCCAAAGCCGTAACTGTGGCGCCCTTGGCTCGCAGTTGGGCGGTTTTGCCTCCGGGAGCGGCACATAAGTCAACCACTTTTTTGCCGGCTATGTCGCCTATGGCAGCAACCGGTAATGCCGCGGCAACGTCTTGCACCCACCATTCGCCGGAAGCATATTCGGGAAGTTGTTGCACTTTGGGAGCCTCATAAATACGCAAACTGCCGTTAGGCAATAATTCGGCTCCGAGTTTTTTTACCCACGATTGCGGGTCGGATTTTACCGTTATATCCAGTGCCGGCAGATTGAAAATCGAATCACCGATTTGCTTAATTTGGACAGTATCATATCCGGCAAGAATTTCCGCAAACGAATCGGGAATAGGGGGTATCGTATCCGCTTTTTGCCGCAGTTCATCTTTTTGTTGGCATACCTTACGCAAAATCGCATTGGCCAAGCCGCCCAAAAACTTGTCGCAGGTATTGCGAATGTTTTTTACGGTTTCGTTGATCACGGCATATTCCGCGGTTTCCATATACAGAATTTCGGTGATTGCATTTATGAGCAGATATTCCGCCAAACGATGTTTATTCGGTATTTTCTTTTGCAGAAAACCGCGGAGAATTATTCTGATTGCGGTCAAACGGCGAAGTGCGGTAAGAATCAGCATATTACAAAACGGCAAATCTTTTTCGGGGATTTGTTTTTTTAAATCTCCGAAAAAGATTTTTTCTTCCAGAATTTTTTGAATTATTCTAGCGCTGATTAATCGCTGATTTGCCATTTATATCTTTCGTAAATTTATAGTCGGTAACGGTTTGAACCAAAATATACATCAACGGAATAAGCACCAAACCGCCGATTGTGCCGATAATCATACCGGAAAATACCGGAACACCTACCGCCACGCGGCTGCCGGCCGAAGCACCGCTGGCCCAAACAAGCGGAGCCACACCCAAAATAAAGGTCATTGCCGTCATCAAAACCGCACGAAAACGTTCACGTGTGCCATAAAGTGCGGCCTTTAATATCGGTGTTCCCTGACTATGCGAATCGCGAGCAAATTCCACAATCAAAATGGCGTTTTTGGCGGCCAAACCGACCAATAATACCAAACCGAGTTGGGCATAAATACTCAACGGTAATCTGGTAACAAACAAGCCGAAGAGAGCTCCGAGAGTTGCCATTGTTACCGACAACATAACCGAGAGCGGAATCATCCAGCTCTCATATTGCGCCACCATAAACAAATAGGCAAACAAGCAAGCAAAGGCGATAATATAATAAATCTGTCCCTGATTGTTTTTTTCTTGCAGACTGGCGCCGGACCAAGCATAAGTATAGCCCTTCGGCAGAGTACGAATCGCTAAATCTTCAAGTGCATCCATGGCTTCACCCGAACTGAAACCGTCGGCGGTCATGGCGTTAATCGTGGCACTCGGATATTGGTTATAGCGACTGATACCGCGCGGCAACAATACGGTTCTTATGTTGATTAAACTGCCGAGCGGCACCATTTGCCCTTTACTTGATTGCACATAAATTTTATCCAAACTGCTCAAATCTTTACGATATTTCCAATCTGCCTGCACTTTAACTTTATTTACCTGTGTGCCGATGTTAATATCGTTGATATAGCTTGAACCGATATAGGTTTGCAACGCCGAATAAATCGAGCCGATTGCTACGCCCAGAGATTCGGCTTTTTCACGGTCAATATCAATGTATGCGTGCGGAGTTTGCGCGTTGTAGGTAGAGTAGGCCAGCATAATTTGCGGCAAGGCCATTGCAGCGCGTGTAAAGTTATTGACAACAGTTTCCAGCTCATTCATATCGGTGGATTCGACCGATTGGATTTTGAAATCCATGGCGTTAGTGGAACCCAACCCCGGAATGGCCGGCAATTCAAACAGTTGAACTTTTGCTTCGGAAAAAGCACCGACTATGGCAGACAGACGGTTTTTAATGTTGGTGGAATATTGGTCTTTGCGCTTGCGTTCTTCCCAGTTTTTCAGAGAAAGCACACCGAAACCCACGTTTTCGCCCTGACCGGCCATAATGCTGAAGCCTTCAAGGTTGATAACCGATTTAACGTCAGGTTCGGTTTTGGTGGCCTCCAGAATTTTATCGTTTACCGCTTTGGTGCGTACACTGGAAGCTCCTTCCGGCAGTTGTACGTTAACCATAATCACGCCTTGGTCTTCATCCGGCAAAAACGAAGTTGCGGTGATTTTGAAAAAGGTGGCGATAAGTAAGCACAACAGTCCCAAAATAAATGCGATAATGCTGATTTTGCGACCGATATAGCCGATGACTACCAAATATTTGTTGGTGGAACCGACAATAAAACGGTTGAACCAACCGAGCCAACCGGTTTTTTTGATTTCAAACGGACGTAAAAACGTGGCTGAAAGTGCCGGAGACAAAGTTAAGGCGTTGACCGCCGAAAATGTTACGGCAAAACTGATGGTGATGGCAAATTGCTGATAGATTTTGCCGGTGATACCGCCCATAAAGGCAATCGGCACGAAAATAGCGAGCAATACCAGCGTTGTTGCCACTACGGCAGAAGATACCTGTTCCATGGCTTTTATGGCCGCCTGTTTGGAATTGAGCCCCTCCGATTGCATCAAATACAGGGTGCGCTCGACTACCACGATGGCATCATCCACCACCAAACCGATAGCCAATACCAATCCGAACAGAGTTAAGATGTTGAGGTTGAAACCGAGCGCTTTCATAACGGCAAATGTAGCCAGAATCGAGACAGGAATGGCAATTGACGGCACTAAAGTGGCACGCCAATCCTGTAAAAAGATGTAGCAAACAAAAACCACCAGCGCAAAGGTCAGAAACAGCGTAAAGAACACTTCTTCAATGGAGGCAACGATAAAATCGGTGGTGTCAACAAAGATGTCCACTTTCAAATCTTCCGGATAGAATCTTTCAAGTTTTTTTAATTCGGCTCTCACCGCCTTCATGGCATTAACGGCGTTGGCACCGGACGATTTATTAATAATAATGGCAACGGCCGGTTTGCCGTCAACGCGCGAGTCGAACAAATAACTTTCCGAGCCGAGCTCCACGCGGGCAATATCTTTAAGACGAACCAAACCGCCTTCTTCCGCGGTGCGAACGATAATATTTTCAAAATCTTTCGGATCATTTAAGCGTCCGCGGGTTTCAAGCGAATACACCAGTACTTGATGGCCGTCACCAGGTGCCGAGCCGACCGAACCCAACGAAGGTTGCACGTTTTGGCTTTGAATGGCGGCTTTAATCGTGGCTAACGGTATATTCAAAGCGGTGGCTTTATCGGCATCAATCCACACGCGCATGGAAGTTGCCGCGCCCATCACGTTTACTTCACCGACACCGTAGGCACGGCTCAAAGCGATTTTAATATTGTTTTCAACGTAGTTGTTTAAATAATTACTGTCATAAGTGCCGTTTGGCGAAGTTACTTGTAAAAACGCCAGAATATCCGAGGAACGACGGCGCACCGTTACGCCGACGCTTTGCACTTCTTGCGGCAAAGTACTGACCACTTGTTGAATACGGTTTTGTACCTTTACTTGATCCAAGTCCGGATCGGTACCGGTTTCAAACGCAATAGAAAGCTGGTAAGCACCGGAGTTATACGAGTTTGAGGACATATACAGCATATCTTCAATACCGTTAATGGCTTTTTCGAGCGGAATACCGACGTTGTTGGCTACCGTTTCGGCACTGGCGCCCATATAGTTGGTAGAAACCATAATTTCCGGAGGGGCAATTTCCGGATACATACCGATAGGCATTGAAAACACCGATACAAAACCGGCAAGAGCCATAATAATCGCGATTACTACGGCAAAACGAGGTCTTTCAATAAAAAACTTTGAAAACATATTCTTTTACCTTTCGCTTATTGCTCTAATATTCCGACTTTAATCGGCGAATTGTTCTGGATTTTGATGTTGCCCTGAACCACAACCAAATCGTCTTCGGTCAGACCGTTGCTCACGGCCTGTGCCGAACCGTTTACGGTATTTCCCAAAACGACGCGACGCTGTTCGGCCACACCGTGCAAATCATTTTCTTTGCTCTTTTCGTTATCGATTTTTACCACATAAACAAAGGCGCCGTCTTTATCATAATTGATGGCGGTTTGCGGTATCGTTATTGCAAACGTCGGTTTGCCGTCATAAATTGCGGACTGAACGTAGTTACCCGGAATTAATTTATCCGAATCGTTGGCAACATCGGCATAAACCGATAAGGTTGCGGTAGTTTGATTAACCTTATTATCCAAAAACGTATCAACGACTTTTTCGGTAATTACATCACCGTTGGCCAACATAATTTTGGCCATTAAATCTTCTTTGTTATAGCCGCGTTTTTGCACATTGGCAAATTCCTTATCAGTCATGGAAAAACTGATACGTACCGGATTTACCTGTACGATTTTGACAAGTGCCGCCTGTGATGCCACCACATAGTTTCCTTTGGTTACCAGTGCTTTGCCGACTTTGCCGTTAATCGGGGCACGAACCTGAGTATTATCTAAATCAATAGTGGCGACGTCCAGAGTGGCTTTGGCTTCTTCAACTGCGGCTTTGGCTTGCAAATATGCGCTTTCCGCCATATCAAAAGTGGCTTTTGAGGCAAATTTTTGGTCACTCAACTTAACCTGACGATTATAATCGCGCTCCGCTTTTACCAAGTTGGCCTGTGCCGCATCAAGACGAGCTTGAGCCAAATCAAAGGCAGCCTTATATTTTGACGGATCAATTTCAAACAAAATATCGCCTTCTTTAACGAGGCTTCCTTCTTTGAATAAAATATTTTCAACCGTGCCGGTTACTTGCGGCAACAAGCTCACTTCATTAATTGATTCAACATACGAAATTTTGCTGTTAAAAGAAGAAATATCCTTGTTTTGTGCTTTTTGCGCCAAAACATATACTTCTCCCATTCCGTACATACCCATACCGCCGGAAGGTGATAAGCGACCTTTCAGATACCAACCCACAGAAATCAGTAAAATGCCGATTAAGAGATATTTGCTGATAAGTTTTAAATCAGGATATTTTATTTTCATTATTTTGTACCTTCCGTTTTTATGCTGTTAAAAATTAAGTTGAAACCGGTGATAACCGCGTTATCAAAATCGTGTGTAAGGCGATGAGTGAATTCCGCTTCAAGTAAACCGCCGTAAAGTGTCATTAAAATTTCGCAAATCATTGAAATGTCAACATCATCTCTAATTTGTTTTTGTTGTTGCAAAGATTCCAACGCATCAAGAAACAGCCGACGGGTAACCTGTTTGGTTTGCTCGATTGACGGCTGAATTTTATTGATAATGGCTTCACTCCATTCCATTTGACAGGTTATGAAAAACAAAAACTTATAGAATAAAGTGTCTTCACGAATTTTTTTGTTGATAAAAAGCTGCATTTGAATAATTCGCTCAAATGTCGGAATCGGATTTTGTTCCAAAAAAATGTGCAGCAGATTAACATAGCGATCGGCAAAATCGTTAATCAACGCCGCTACAATATCCGGCTTGTTGCGAAAATACCAATAAACTGCGCCTTTGGTCAGATTTATTCGTTTGGCAATTTCATCAAAAGTTGTTTTGGAATAGCCTTTTTCATAAAAGATATCCATAGCCGAGGCTAAAACAGATAATCTGGTTTGTTCGGCATCTTCTTTGGTTCTGCGCATGACGTTACCTCTGATTAATTATACTATCCAGTATGTATAAAACGAAAAAATGCAAATGCAACAACTTTTTTATACTTTTGAGTATGTATAATTATTTCTGCTGTGCCCAAGACGGAATTTCTTTGTTGCTTTTTTCCGGTTGCGATTGTTGCTTATCTTGCGACGAATATATCGAAACCAACTCGTCATCGGTGCGTTCGCTGCCGGAAGAAATCTGACGTTTCAACGGAGTAATGGCTTTGCCGACTTCTTCCCCGCCGTCGGTATTGCGAACAGGTTTTACATTCTTTAATTTTTTGACTGTTTCGGCAAAATTATCCAAGTCATCTTTCTTTAAGGAATGAATGACTGCGTATAAGTTTTTCATAACCGAAGTTTTGTTGCGGTTAGCCGCTATCAGGCATGTTTCGAATCTCGACGTACTCTTATTTTCCAAAGCATAATCCATCGACCAACTCAACAGCTGACAAATGCGGTTACGATAGGCTATCCAGCTGTCATACATATCACGATAATTGCCGCGTTGCAGATTGGGACCGTTGTTCCACTTGCCGACATACGGATCGGCAATAAATATTTTATACATATCTTTGACTTCCTGTGATGAACGGGTAATTTCATCCTGAAGACATTCATCGAGAGCGTCTTTTTTGAGACAAGATTCATATTTATCGTCGTGAGTTGTGTCGATAAGTTTGTTTAAATCGCCGATCGTACGCTCATCAACCGTTGATGTCGGGGTATCTGAACCACTTTTTACCGTTTTTTTATCAGTTCCTATTTTCATTAACTGTAAAACACCTTCAAGTTGCGATTTGTGGTGCAGAGCATAGTATAAATTGCAGGAATATCGCTCATCGATGGTCGGTTTCATGTGGGAACCGGCAACATAGGCAAGCATACACATACGGTTGCGGAATGCGCTCCAACTTTCATACATATCACGCAGAATTTCCGTATTTTCCGCCAATTCTTCGTGCCAGCTCAAAATAGCGGGATTTTTCAGAACATCGCGGTAGTCACGCTTTACCGCCTCAAGTGTTCGCAACATTTCTTCATGAGCACATTTATCCGGTTTGCCGGTGGCTTGCACACAACTTTTGTATTCATCGTCATCATCATAATACGGCATATCGGCCCAAGTCGGTTTTAAACCGCATACAATGCCTATCAATACCGTTGTCAGAAATGTGTATTTATTCATCATAAACTCCGCTCATAATTTTGATTTATGGTAATATAAAAAAAGTAAAAATACAATTAAATACGAAAGATATCGGCAAAGGTTTTTCCCTGTCGCAAAATGCTTTCCGCCGTTGGTGTGTATTTACCCGAATCGTTATGAATAATGAAGGGAGGCAAGATTTTGCACGGGGCTTTGGAGTCTTTTTGTGCCGAGACGATAATTCTTTTAGCGTTTTGATCGGTTTTGGAATAGAGCGGCAGAATGGTCAGGTTACCGGCTTTGCCTTGCAATGCCGAGCATATTTGCGGTAATGCTTCGACTCTGTGCACAAAATATATGCGGCCGAAAGGTTTGGACATTTTTAAGCAAAACGATATCCATTTTTCCAAGCTGAAATCAAGTTGATTGTGTGCCGTTGCTTTGCTTTTGTTGGGCGAAGGCATATCGTGTTCGCTATACGGCGGATTGGATATCACGACATCGAAAGAACAAGGCAAAATGTCCGTCGAGGTTATCTTTTGCCGAATATCCGCACAATGAAATCGCACAAAAGAAAATCCGTTGGCAGCAGCGCTTAAATTTGCCAACTCCGCCAGTTCCGGTTGCAACTCAAGTCCGCGGATTTCCACATTTTGATGTTGCAGTCGTTGTGCCAGACAAAGCGAAACGGCGCCGGTACCCGAGCCTACATCCAATATTTTGCTGCAAGGTTTTATATTATCCGCCATAGCCGAAAGCAGTACCGCATCGCTTGAGGCACGGTAACCGTTAACAGGCTGAAATATTTTAACTTTTTTATCCAGCAGATAATCTTGAGTATATTCGGTCGGCATCATTTTCTCATACAAAAAAACTCAGGAAAATATCCTGAGTTTTTCATAAATAAAGCAATTAATCGTTTGCGTTAGGGCTTACCGCGGCCTGTTCCGCATTGAATTTTACGGCTTCAGCGCTTGCTTCGGCATCGTTGCAAATTGCACCTTGCGGACATTCGGCAATACAAGCACCGCAGTCAATGCAGGTATCCGGATCGATAACCAGTTGAGAACCGGCATCGTGCATGGCGCTGACCGGACAAATGGAAGCGCAAGTACCGCATTTGATACAAGAATCATTAATTACTGAAGGCATTTTCAATCTCCTTAAAATAGTTTATGTTCGTCAGTTGTAAAGCGCAGTTTATCCGATTTAATCAGAAAATCAAGTTATTTTTTAAATATGTGAAATTTTTATCTTTACAAACGATTTAAAATTTTCCATATATATGGGTATATTATTGAGGGGTGTTAAAATGAAAGTATTTTATTTACTGTTCTTATCCGTATTGTTTATTGAACCCGTATATGCCGAAGATGATATCTTATCCGTGTCGGAAACGGCAGAAGAAAACGCGGAAAATATGAACGTTGCTGTTGATACAACAGAAGAAAAAATAGACTTATTGCAAACTACCGAAAGCGCTGAAGAGGCAGGAGAAACCACGGAAAACGTCAACGAAAAAATAGACCTGTTGCAAGCAACGGAAAGTACCGAAGATGTAAAAGATGAAGAGAAAAAATCAGAACCTTTGCCGGATAGTTTCAAAAATAGTTTACACACGTGCACTCCGGATTTAACGGTCAGGACGGTGGATACACAACAGGAACGTATTGAAATTATAGGGATTGATAGTGAATATTGTAAAGTGAGATTGGCGGTTTTCAATTTGAATATACCGATGCCTGACTTGATACAGATCGAAACATACGATGATTTGGAAAAACTTTGCAAAAATCCCGAAATAAGTACTTTGATGTATACGGAGAATTATAACTATACATACTTGATGTCGGAGCTGAATCAGTGCAAAAACTATAAATTTTCACATCATAACGGCCGCGCAACGGCGGAATATGCTTATGTCGGGGTTACATCGGTGACGGATATGACCGCTCAACATAAAGAAGGCGTTTGCGAGTTGACTTTCGTAAACGAAATTACCGTTGACGACAAGTTTATGAATTATACCGTAGTGTGTGAGATTCCCGATGAAAAAATTGATACATTGATGGAACCTTATCGCGATTTAGCTGATTTGTACGGAGCCAAAGAAATCGTAAATTCGGACGGCTCTACCAGTTCGCGTACCGCTGTTTCCAATAATGAAACCCAACACGCCGACGGCAAGCTGATGTATGAATTGCAAACAGCCGGCTATTGTCGGTTGTCGGAGCCTAAAGAATAGGAAACTCAATCGAGGCAAATTTTATTTATTTGCCTCAATGTCTTTGCGCCACATATTTTTCTTGTGGCTGAAGTCTTCGAGTGCGGCGGTTAAAATGGCGCCGGAAAGCACCACTGTCCACCATAAATACATCCAAACCAGTAAAACCGGTACGGCGGCCAATGCGCCGTAAATAGTGCGATATGTGACGTTTAACTCCAGAAAATATCCGAATCCGATACGCAAAATAAACATTGCAGCCGAGGCAAACAGTGCGCCGTAAAAGGCATTTTTATAACAAACCTTTTTGTTTGGTACCAAAACGTAAGCAAACATCAGACACAACAGCGTCGGCAAATGCGGCAGAATATAGGAGGCAAACCAGTTGTAGCCGATAATGTTTTCCGGATTTAGGTAGCGGATGGTAAACAGATAGCCTTTCAAATACAGCGCCGAGCCGATGAGCAGCGGACAAACAATAATGATAAAAGCATATCCGGATATTTTGGTGGTAATTTTGCGACGGCGCTTGATTTGGAAAATAAAATTGAAACTGTCTTCAATAGTGGAGAGCATAAACACCGCGGTTAAGGCAATACCGGCCAGACCGATGGTGGTCAGCTTGCCGGCGGCGCCGATAAAGACATTGATATAATGTTGCACGTTTTGAATCATATCCGGCATCACATAGCGTATCAGCATTTCCTGTACTTGCGCCCGCATATCGGCAAACATCGGAAAAAAGGCAAACACTGCCAATACAACGGCCATAAACGGTACAACCGCCAATAATGTGGTATAACTGAGCGCGGCGGCCGAACGCAGAATCATAGCGTCCTGTACCCGATTAAATAGGTATTTGGCGAACAGCCACACGGTTTTGCGCGTTTTACCGGATAATTGCAATTTTGACATCGTACAACTTTCAAAAAAAGATTTACAAACGAGATTAATTCTGTATAAGTATCTCAACGGTAATTTAGTATATAACCAATAACTTAAAAAAAGGATAAGAACTATGGCAGAACAACTTATGGCCGGTAAAAAAGGCATTATCATGGGTTTGGCTAACGATAAGTCAATCGCGTGGGGAATTGCTCAGGCTTTGAATGAACACGGTGCGCAGATTGCGATTTCGTATCAGAATGAAATGTTGGAAAAACGGGTGCGCCCGCTTGCCGAACAGCTGAACAACCCGCTGTTGATTAAGTGCGATGTTTCCGACAGCGCATCGGTTGAGGCATGTTTTAAAGAACTCGGTGAAAAATGGGGTAAAATCGATTTTGTGGTTCATGCCATTGCATTTTCCGATAAAGATCAACTGCGCGGTCGCACTATTGATACGACGCTGGATAACTTTTTGAACACGATGCATATTTCGTGCTATTCGTTTTTGGAGGCTTGCCGTTGCGCTTCGCCGATTATGAATGAAAACGGCTCGATTGTGACGCTGACCTATTTGGGTGCGGAACGCGTGTTGCCGAACTATAATATTATGGGTGTGGCTAAGGCCGCATTGGAAGCCTCGGTGCGTTATGCCGCGGTTGATATGGGCAAACAGGGCGTGCGCGTAAATGCGATTTCCGCCGGTCCGATTAAAACTCTGGCGGCTTCGGGTATCGGCGATTTCCGCACGATTTTACGTTGGAACGAATTGAATGCTCCGTTGCAACACAATGTTTCGCAAACACAGGTCGGTAATATGGCCTTGAGTTTGCTCTCGGATTTGGGAGCAGCCGTGACCGGTGAAGTGGTGCACGTTGACTGCGGCTATAACAAAATCGCCATGGTCAATATAGATAAGGCCGGAGAGAGCGCTGAAGTATTGAGCGAATTCAAATAAATCGGCAAAATTGAATATAAAAACAGTCCCGCACAACAGAATCGGGGCTGTTTTTTTATAATATATTTGTTCAAAATATACATATTTCCTATTGCAAGCCGTGAAAATGTGTGTAATATTACAGACTAGGAGACTTGGTATATGGTAAAAATATCGGCTTATGTAATTACTTTTAATGAAGAGAAGCGACTGAGCAGGACTTTGGACGCATTGGAACAGGTTGCCGATGAAATCGTGGTGGTGGACAGCGGCAGTACCGATAAAACCGAAGAAATTGCCAGAAGCCACGCCAAAGTCAGATTTATGCACCGCGATTGGATAAGCTATGCCAATCAGAAGAATTTTGCGCAAAATCAATGCATCAATGAATGGTTGTTGATGATTGACGCCGATGAGGTGCTTTCTGATGAGCTTATTGCCGAAATCAACGAAGTGAAAAAGGATCCGCTGTATATGGTATATAGGATTCGTATCGGCGATATGTTTCCAGGGTTCAAAAAACCGCGGCCGTTTACTAAAATGTATAATTTGGAACGCTTATATCATCGTGACTATGCCACTATGCCGCCGGATTTGCTGACCAAAGACAGAATCGCGCTGACCGAAGACGTGCGGGTGGGGCAGTTAAAGGGAATTGTACATCACTATTCTTATTTGACGATTGCCAACCAAATAAATAAGTTGAATAATTTTACCAATCAGGTTTTGGAAACGGCACTGTCCGAGGGCAAACATTATTCGCGTATCAGATTGATTACCGAGTTTTTCCGCCAGTTCTTTTGTTATTATATCATAAAACGTCAGTTTTTGAACGGACACTGGGGTTTTATTGCATCGGTTAATCTAGCGTATTTCCGTTTTGTTAAAATAGCTAAATGGTTTGAGTGGAAAGCAACCCACGCCGATAAATAAGACGGTGTTTTTAATATTTTTTGTCGATTTTATAAATTCATGACTTGACTTTTGTACAAAAAAATGCTACAAAAGTGTAAAATCATTTATTATCATGAACATTATTTATCGTGTATGGTGCTGTCTAAAGGTTCGCGCAGTCGGACTCAGCACAAAAGAGCTTCTCGCCTTGTGCGATTGTTTTGAGCGTAAGTCAAAGTTGGCTGAATATGCTCTCAAGGTGTACTTTAGTTATTACACTCCCGACAAGGAACACTTGAAACGTGTGCGTGAGGGAGCGGATAAACTGAAACTTCTGTATTATAACAACATTCGTCGTGGGCGCAAGCTTGCGGCTTATGAGCAGGACTTTTTAGTCAGCAGATATTTGCCGATTAACAGGTTATCACGTTATCCTTCCGCTTTGGATAATGCTCATCAGAATATGTTGTTCGAAAAGTCGGCCATAGGGAAGCTGACAGCTTATGTGCGTAGTTTTACCTTATCGCCGGATTTGGAACATCGTTTGGTGGCCATGTGCGAAAATGAGGACAATACTGTACCATTCGCCGACAGTTATCGTATGGTTTTGAGTACGTATTTATCCTCAATGCGCCACAACAAGTTTCAGACACCTGCAGTGCAACTTTCGTTGTTAGCTCTGAATGATGAGGAGCTTGTTATGGAGTTGGTGCGGAATTGTACGATGGACAATAATGTATTGTTCGTTCCAACAATTAATCAAATTGCGGAGAGCGGAAGTCGCAAGGTGATTGAAGAATTACTCTTCAGAACCTATATCGATTCGGAATATTTTTCGCAAGTCATCCAGAAGCGTTTTCCGGAATTGCGTTGGACTTACGAAATTTCGAGGTTGCGTAAACCATTGCGTAAGTTGGAGCGTGAAATCGGATTTATAGGAGTGGAAGCACCTTCCAAAGAGGAAAGCGACTTTATTTTTTATTCCATAGAAGCGGATAAGGATGACGTTCGCAAAGCTATTCCCGAGATATTGCTACGCGATGTTACACCGTATTTTTGTGCATGGGTGGCAAACGAATTTCCGGAGTATACGGAAAGTGCTTACCGCAAAGTACGGAAAATCGCGGAAAAATATCGCGAGAAGTATAAGAAATAAAATTAAAGGCTCGAATAACTTTCGGGCCTTTAATTTTTATGGTATGATGAAATTAATTTTTACGTTTTATATAATCACCCGGCATTGAAATACCGCGCAAAGCTGCAATTCGCGCCGCCATACTTTGGCTGCCGGATGCGGAAGGCTGAGCCGTTTGTTGTTGCGGAGACGCAGCTGCCGGTTGAGGGTGGTATCCCGACATTTGCGTTTGTTGCGGAGCACGCGGTGCGGCAGAATTAACGGTGGCACCGAATGCGCTCATTAAGGAATCATCTTCAAGACCGATTTCATCGCTTGTATCTTCTTCCTGTGCATACGGATTATCTGTGAAAACATCATCACTTTGCAGATAATCCAATTTTTTTTGGACCGCCTCGTCCATTGGAGTAAATTGCTCGTGTAATGTTTGTTTTAATTCGTTTCTATCCATTGTTTTGTTCCATAATGATTTGTCCGGTCTTGCTTAAAATCAAACTATCCAAAACCCAACGATTGATTAAGATGATTTTCTCGTCTTCAATACCCATGGCGCGGGCGCTGTCAATAACGATATCCAGTTCGGCATCGGCCAAATCATTATCGATATTGGCGAGAACGCACATTTCTTTCACGAGTTGTAAGGCGTGGGCACGATTATTGATCTTTTGCGCTTCAGCCACAAAGTCAATGGTCGGATCTTTAATAATACCGAGCATAGTATTGTTATCAATACCGTAGCGGGCGGCAATGCTCTTTAAGAATGTAATCTCATCGGCATCAATGTTGCCGTCGGCACGCACCAGACTGCAGAAAATCTTTAAGAATACGAGTTTCTCGTCATAGCTTAAAGTTTGTATATACTCATCATCCATAATTTTTTTCTCCTATTTCAAAATTAAAGTCAGACTATCACATATTTTTGTACTTTGTCAATGCCCTTTTCGGTGTATTTGTCAGTCGCAAATTCTTTCTTGCGACTTGATTTCCACGGTAAAGTTAAGTGATTTTTTGCTTTCGCGTTCAACCGGAACTTTCCATTGGCGGACGGTAGCGGTTTTTTCCTCACTCTTTATATTTTCGCTGATGATTTTGTGGTTATCCGGAAAGTGTTGGCTCACGATTACGGTATTTTTTTCGTTTTCGGCATTATTTACCGTAACTTCAACATCATAGGTCTTGAGTAGTTTAACGTTATGGCACAAATGGTTTGGTTTGCGTTCAATTTCTTTTTCTTGGGCTTTTTTAATTTTGCCGCTGACCGAAATATTGAAAGCATCACCCAAATTCAGACGTAAAGTATCTTCTTTGGCGGTGTGATTAATATTATCCGAACCGATGAATTGCAAATTCCCGCTCTTATCATTTTCATAAAAACGCACGGTTCCGGCCGGAAGCGAGATACCGAGGTTGGAAGCGGCGGTGTTCTCAATCACGTAAGTAATGGACGGGTGGTATTTTTTAAATTCGTTATCATCATTACCAAAATAGAACGGCAGTTGCAGATTAAATTCTTTTTCGTAGGTTACGTTATGTTTTTCCAAAAGGGCAATTTGTTTGGTTTGCTTATCCTTAATGGTTGTCATATTCGGAAGCGTATATAATTCATAACTGTTGATACTCTCCGGCTCGATATTGACGGCTTGGTCCACATTGAAGGAATTCATCGCCATTACCCCTTTAGCCACTCCGAAAGAGCGTGCCAGCATCGGGCGAACAATATGAACATCGCCGGCAATCAGTTGAATTTTGGCTTGTTTATAGTCAATACCGGATTCATTGTTGATGGTTACCCAGCCGGTTAAATCGAGTTTATCCTTTGCCCGAACATTGGCAACATAATCCGTCTTCCAACTTAAGCCACCGGTTAAGTATGCCAAATAAAGATTTTTTTCGCCGCCCTGTTTGGCATTGAGTTTGGCTGCCAAAGTCGGCTGATTGCTCATTCCGGCAGGAATGTTGTTAAATACCACGCGTCCCGGAAAATCTGAATCTATACCATAAGTAAATTGCAGAATCGGGCGTCCGTCGGCTTCACCGATTATGGTGGCGTTTTCATAAATATTTTCGCCGGTGGTCGGATTTATGCGCACGGTTTGTACTTTTTTGCCGATGGATTGCTTAATAAAGTTGTAATATGACATCAGATTATAGCTGTAATTTTGTTCCTTAACCTCAATATCATCGCCGTAAATGATGGCGGTTTCCGCCTGAATTTGGCTGGCCACGCCGTCAAATATAACTTCGTTGTTTCCGGTTTGCAAAGCGGCCGGACGAATATCTTTAACCAATGCCAGATTTTTGTTATAAATACTCAAAGACAGCGAATTGTCCTGATTCTTTAAGAGTAAAGGCTCGGCATTTGCCACACCGGATATAGCTGTACATAATAAAAATAACAAACCGTAACGCATATTTATCTCCTTTAAAAACTGATAAATCCCAAATATTTCAAAATAATATAAACGGCGGCAAGTTGTAAAACAAGCATCAGCCAAAACATTATACGGAAACTTTTCTTTTTGGTTTTGTGCCGAAATATTTTTTGTGCAAAATATGCCCCCGGCCATCCGCCCAAAAATTCAAGAGCATGCAAATGCGCTTCCGGAATGCGCCACGAACCGTTGATCGCCGCGCGTTTATCGGCACCGTAAGCCAAAAAAGTTGCCATATTTATGCAAATCAAATGATAAACGATAAAGATTAAAAAAGCCTTATGCGAAAAATCAACCGCACGAAAATAATATGTTTCAGTCACATAAGCCGCCAAAATCATAGTTGCATAGTATAGAACAAAGAAAATATTGCGTTGCAGCGGTCGTATAAAAATCAAAAAAGGTGTCATAATCGCTAAAAAAGTCATCAGCATCGGTATGATTCTCCGTTTAATTATCATCAGTATAGCGCCGCTTGATGATATTTCAAGTTTTACTTTGCAAATATTAAGGTATTTTTAAGGTAAATGTGTCATAAGGTATTGTATGAGAGTCGATAAAGGAGACGGGAATGAAAAAAACACTTTTGTTTGGTGCGGTTGCACTTTTGAGTGGTTGCACTGTGTGTACTTCGCCGGATTGCGGCAAGTCTGCGGCAAAACAACCTCAGGAACAAGCGGTAAATAATATTGCGACAATACCGGCGGCTATGCCGTGTACGACGTGTGCTCAACCGGCCTGTGCAGGCAGAACGGAACCGATGGTACTTAAACCGCGAGTTTTGGAAAAAGTTGAGCCGAAGCATAAGCGTCGTTGCTGTGATGATGCGCTTGAAAATATGGGCGGCAAAGAGGAATATTATGTGCCGGATGCACCGGAAATTTATGTGATTTCCGCCAATAGAACGGTTAATTCCATGCAAACGGAAGCTGCCGCATTTTTTAAACAAGTGGGACCGATGAAAGTGTATGTCGACGATGCGGAAATGAAATCGGCCGATTTGCCGGGGGGAGCGGATAAAGGTACGCAAACTCTTAAGTCGCGCTTTGAACAAATGGATAAAGTAAGCGTGGTCGACAAAAAGAAAAATGCCGATTATGTTGTCAGCAGTCGTGCCGATTGGTATGATACGGCAACCAAAACCGTTCCGGCGATCAAATATGACTTATTGCTGAAAGCGCCGGACGGACAAATTGTCGGCGAATGGAGTGAAATTATCCATCAGGCTCAGGGAGACAGAAGTTGGTGGTAAAAAGACAGAACATTGCTTTTATCGGCGCATTGCTGACGGCGTGGGGAACGCTCGGCTGCGGTACGGCAATGTCTGCGGATAATACGGTTATAAACGAAGCGGTAACGGCCGATGCTTGCGATGAGCGAACTCAAAATGACGATAAGTTGACAGCGGAAAATCGCGCGGTGGATAAAGCCGGATTGGCAGCGGTAAAACTCTCCGGTATTATTCAAAAATATTATCCGGATTTGAGCGCAAGTGCCTTGGATATTATATCTTACAGAATTATTGATGAATATATGACAGACAGTCGGCATGAAGTCACACTCGCGGACGGCAATCGGGTATGCGTAAATTTGCACGCCGATGTGGTATTGACCGGAGAACAACTCGCGGCGTTGGTACAGGAATATCGCGACAGTGATGCACCGGAGGAACAAATTGAGGCGGTGGCGAAGCAGGTAAATGAAGAGACTTCGTTTAAACCGCAGAAACTCGGCGATAAACGCTTGTTGCATATTCGTAAAATGGTCTTCTGGAACGGAGAAGAAACCAATCATTATCAGGATTTATTGACCGGTTTATTTTCTCATAGCGAGTATTTCTATGTTACAGATGATGCCAAATTGGCGGATTATGAGGTGGTACCGCGTTTGCTGAAAGCCGAAGTTGATGAAATCGATACCGAACACCACAAAATGCAAATGCAGGTGGAACTTGATGTATTTTCCGATAAAATTGATGATTTTCTGCCGGAAAATATAAAACAAACACATTTCATTTTGTTTGCCGCCGATAAGGACGAGCAGGAAATAGCCGACACTCTGCTACGCAAGTTGTTGACCAAAGCTGCGGAAGAAACCGGAGCTAAAATAAATAAGTTTGAAGCGATGCAATTGGAAAAGTCCGCCAAATCAGGTAAATAATCAGCTTGCAAAATAATTTTGGGAAAAATCCGTTTGCCCTATTGTAGAAGATTAAAAGCCGTCCTATATATAGAAAAGGATGTTTTTTTATGATGGGATGAAATCAAGATGAAAGAAAAGAAAACGGAACAGAAAACAGCGGAAAAAGAACAAGTTCTGCCGGTTTTGCCGTTGCGTGACGTAGTGGTATATCCGAAAATGATTGTACCGATTTTTGTGGGGCGGGAAAAATCCATCGAGGCCGTGCAAAAAGCAAACGATAAGGGCTCGGAGATGGTTCTGGTTATGCAGAAAAAAGGCGATATCGAGGTTCCGAGTGCCAAAGATTTATATAAAGTCGGTACATTGTGTAATGTGTTGCAGATGCTGAAACTGCCGGACGGTACCGTAAAGCTGTTGGTGGAAGGATTGGAACGCGTGAAAATCACGGCGTTTCGCGACAATAAAACCTATATTGCCGCCGCTATCGAGAGCTATCCGCAAGACGATCCGGATAAAAAAACACTGGAATCGTGGGCACGTGCTGTGGTCAGCCAGTTTGAAGAATATGTGAAACTCAATAAAAAAATTCCGTATGATGTGATTCAATCCATTAAGCAAATCAACGAATATGATAAATTGGCTGATACGGTGGCGTCGCATTTGTCGCTGAAAACCGAAGATAAGCAGTTTTTGCTCGAAGCCAACAATCTGCAAGACAGGCTGAATAAAATTCTGCAGCTGATTGATACGGAAATGATGGTGCTGGAAGTGGAAGATAAAATTAAGCATCGCGTGAAAAAGCAGATGGAAAAAAGCCAGAAAGAATATTATCTGAACGAGCAGATGAAGGCGATTCAAAAAGAGTTGCACGACGGTGATGAAGATGATGAAAACAGCAATTATCTGAAGCGTATCAATGCCACCAAATTTACCAAAGAAGCGCGTGAAAAAGCACTTTCCGAACTGAAGAAACTGCGTTCAATGGGACCGAATACGCCGGAAAGCTCGATTGTGCGTAACTATTTGGATTGGTTATTGGATTTGCCGTGGGATAAAAAAACCAAGCTCAATCGCGATTTGGAAAAAGCCATAGAAGTTTTGGAAGAAGACCACTATGGGCTGGAAAAAGTTAAAGAGCGCATTGTCGAATATTTGGCGGTGCAATCTCGCTCGAAGAATTTGAAAGCGCCGATTTTATGTTTGGTCGGGCCTCCGGGAGTGGGCAAAACTTCGCTCGGAAAATCGATTGCTCGTGCCACCAATCGTAATTTTGTGCGGGCATCGCTCGGCGGTATGCGTGATGAGGCGGAAATCCGCGGACATCGCAGGACTTATATTGGGGCTATGCCGGGGAAAATCGTGCAATCAATGAAAAAAGCCGGTGTTTCCAATCCGCTGTTTTTGCTTGATGAAATAGATAAACTGGGCAGCGATTGGCGCGGTGATCCGAGTTCTGCCTTGCTTGAGGTGTTGGATCCGGAGCAAAACAATACGTTTGAAGATCATTATCTTGATGTTGATTATGACTTATCCGACGTGATGTTTGTGACAACCGCCAACTCGCTTAATATGCCGCGACCGTTGTTGGACCGTATGGAAATTATTCAGCTTTCGGGATATACCGAGGACGAAAAAGTGGAAATTGCCAAACGTCACCTTATCGGCAAGGTGTTTGATGAGAACGCGGTACAATGCTCGGAATTGGTCATTACCGATGACGCCATCCGCGACATTATTCGCTATTATACGCGCGAAGCCGGTGTGCGCAATTTGGAACGCGAGTTGGCAACGATTGCGCGTAAGGCCACCAAGGAAATTTTACTTGAAAAAGGCAAGTGCGTGCGAATCGAAGTGACGCCGAAGAATTTGGATAAATATCTCGGAGTGCGTCGTTTCAGTTACGGCGAGGCTGAAAAGCAAGACCATATCGGGGTTACCACCGGTTTGGCGTGGACGGAAGTCGGCGGCGATATTCTGTTTATTGAGGCAGTGGATATGCCGGGCAAGGGGAAAGTTACGCAAACCGGAAAGCTCGGCGATGTGATGAAAGAATCGATTGAAACCGCGTATTCGGTGGTGCGCTCACATTCCAAAGAACTCGGAATTAAGCCGGAAATGTTTGAAAAAACCGATATTCACGTTCATGTGCCGGAAGGGGCCACACCGAAAGACGGACCGTCGGCAGGTATTGCCATGTATACCACGTTGGTGTCGGTGTTTACCAAAATACCGGTGCGTAACGATGTGGCGATGACCGGAGAAATTACTTTGCAGGGCAGGGTGTTGCCGATTGGCGGATTGAAAGAAAAGCTGTTGGCGGCGCTGCGCGGCGGTATCAAAACCGTGATTATTCCTCAAGAAAACGTAAAGGATTTAGCAGAAATTCCGGATAATGTGAAATCGGGAATGAAAATTATTCCGGTTTCGTCAGCCTCGGAAGTTTTGGAAATCGCCTTGCGCAAAAAAGGCTCCAAAAAGACGAAAAAATAATCTATTTTGTTGTTGAGAAAGACTCACTCATAACGGGTGAGTCTTTTTTTTGCGTCTAAATATATGCTTCTCAAAAAAATATAAATTTTAGAAAAAAGTACTTGACAAAAAATCGGGGGGGGTAAACTGAAAGTATAAAATAACGATTCGCATAAAAGGAGAAGTAATATGGCTGATGTTGTTAATTCACTGTTTATTAAACAAGATGGTAAATTTTATGACTTATACGACTTGCCGGACGGTTTCGTGATTAAAGGAGATTTGGATTTAAGTGGTAAAGGATTGACCGAACTTCCGGATTTATCCAAAGTTATCGTGGAGGGAAATTTTCTGTGCGAAAATAATCAACTGACATCTTTGCAAGGGGCACCGCAAAAAGTCGGCAGAAATTTT
>CADBEI010000028.1 GCA_902793695.1 uncultured Pseudomonadota bacterium
GGTTTAAGTCAGTGCGTGTTGCGTGACGGGCGTTCCGCTCTGACCGATAATATGAATGCCGGAAATAATCGGATTCAAAATTTAAAAACCGGTACGGCGGCAACCGATGCGGTTAATAAGGGACAGATGGATACGGCAATAAGCTCGGCAAGTTCAACGATGACAACAGCGTATCAAAACTATGTCAAGACTATGCTTAATCAACTCTATCCGGTGGGTTCGATATATATCGGCACGCAAAATTCTTGTCCGCTGGCAACACTTATCAGCGGTTCAACTTGGGCATTGGTTGCTACGGATCGTGCGTTGTGGGGCGGTAACGGCTCGAACGGCAACAGTACAATCAATGCCGGTTTGCCGAACATTACAGGCTGGTTTGGTAGCGGTTGTTTAATGAACTGGCAAGATTCCCAATATGGAGGAGCACTTTATAGAGGCTCACAGGGAGCAAATCCACAAAACGCTGGTGGTACTGAAGGCGGTAACAATTTAACAATCGCTTTTGATGCCTCACGGTCTAACAGTATTTACGGTGCAAGTTCAACCGTTCAACCGCCGGCATATTGTGTCAATGTTTGGCGCAGAACGGCTTAACTAAAGGGAGGAATACGATGACAGGGCGAGTTTATAACAATGTGATTGAAGTGCGACAGGGCGACAGTTTCGTCATCAATGTGGCGGTGCATGACAAGTGTCAGCCTGCGGATTTGACCGGTGCGACAATGTTGATGCAGGTGCGCGAGAAAGACAGCGGAAACATGGTGTTTGAAGTAAGCGGCACGCCGGTTGATGCGGAACACGGCAAAATGGCTTTATTGATTGAGCCGAGCAACACAAATATTCCGGTGGGCGATTATGTGACGGATATTCAGGTTACGACAGCAGACGGAAGTGTCAACACTATCTTTCCGGCGAATGTCAATCAGGTGGCGACGTTTAGGATTACACCGCAAGTCACGGAGGGCTAAATATGGAATATAACATTGACAATGCGGAGTTGACGGCAACCTTAACCGCCGTAAATCTCGATGCCGCGGTTATCGGGCAAGCCCCGCTTGAAGTGGCAATCGGCGAAAGTGCGCGGATAGATGTCGGGCAAGCGATAAATTATGTTAAAGCGGGGGCGGCGGAAATTGCGGCGGCGGTTCAAGAGGGAACTACCGCTTTTGATTTGAATGCCGAGCAAAAGACCGCGGATTTTAACTTTAACGCAAGCGATAAAACGGCGGAATATAATCAGAACGCGGATAATCGGTTAAGCGAATATAATGCAAATGCCAGCAATAAATTAAATGCGTATAATGAGAATGCTACGGCAAAGGTGGCGGCTTATGACAATAACGCGGCAACAAAGACGCAAGCATATAACGACAATGCAACGGCGAAAACTACGGCTTTTGACGGCAATTACAGAGACAAATTAAGTGCGTTTAATAACAATGCAAGTGCAAAGACGCAGGCATTTGATGATAATGCAACGGCGAAAACTACGGCATTTAATGATAATGCGGCAATTAAGCAAGCGGCGGTTGATGCTTCGGCAAATGCGGCGGCGGCAAGTGCGACCACGGCAAAACAATACGCTATCGGTGTGCCGAGCGAGCCGAGCGGATATTCGGCGAAATACTGGGCAGAGCAAACGGCGCAGAGTTTATCCGGCTTGCAAAGCGATGTTGCGGGCATAAAGGCGGTTATTCCGGCAAGTGCGACCGCAAGCAATAAATTGACTGATAAAAGCTATGTTGATACGGCAGACAATGACTTGCAAAGCCAGATTGACGCCATTACGGCATCATCAGACGTAACGGATATTGTCGGCACTTATGCCGAGTTGCAAAGCTATGACACGTCGACACTTCCGCCGAACAGCATTATAAAGGTGTTGCAAGACGAAAGCCGAAACAACGAAACGACATATTATAGGTGGGTTATAACCGGCGGTGTCGGTGCGTGGTCGCTTATCGGCGAAGAAGGACCGTATTATACCAAGGCTGAATCTGATAACTTATTCCCGACAAAATCCATAACTGGTGCAAGTTTAGACTACACAGGCACAACTTTGTCTTTGCTTAATCCATCGGGAACGAGTTTGAGTTCGGTAACAATTAAGTCCACTCCTGACCTTGACGGAGTAACCATAGACACCAACTCTGATGACGAACTCGAGGCAATAGGGGTTATCGATAACAATGGAAACGCTATCAAGACTTGGATAGGAACTTTAGCTCAATATAATGCTATTGCTATTAAAGACTTAAACACGCTGTATAACATTACAGATGATGTCAGCGTAACGCAAACAATTCTTGAGGCTCTTTACCCTGTTGGCAGTTTATATATCGGAAAGATGTCAACTTGTCCGCTTGCTAGCTTGATACCAAATTCAACTTGGAGATTGGTTGCTAGTGATAAGGTCTTACAGGGTAGCGGAACATATACAGCAGGAACGAGCGTAAATGCAGGGTTGCCGAATATTACAGGTGAATTTGGCAACTATGATGTTTATGCTGATACAACAATTGCAAGCGGTGCCTTTCAAAAAGATGCATCGGCGGGGAATGGCGATTATACTGGTTCAAATTCTCTTACAAGACAGCATATGCAAGTTACTTTCTCAGCTTCCCGTTCATCATCTATCTACGGCAATTCAAATACCGTTCAACCCCCTGCGTATGTAGTCAATATTTGGGAAAGGACAGCATAATGACATTATATCTAGGAAATACACCGATTGCAGGTACAGCTAGCAATATGGTTACCACCGATACAGCACAGACTATCAGCGGAAATAAAACGTTCAGTTACAATGTAACCATAAAGAAAAACCGACCGCTGTTGTTTATGGCTGATGACTGGTGCACAAGAGGAACAAACCCGTCATCTTATCAATATCAGGCGGTTTGGTTTAACGATAATTCAAACTCAAGAACACTTGGCGGAACGATAACAGGCTATGAAACAAACGGAAACATCGGAACGGGGTTGCGAGCCTATAAAGGCACGACAGCGGAATCTTATATTGAGGTAACTTTATATAATCCGTTAAGCGGTACAGCTTCTTTTAGACCGACCAATGACAACAGCTACAATCTCGGCGAGTCCGGAAAACGCTGGAAACAGCTTTATGCCGGTACGACCACGATTGCGACTTCCGATGAACGGGTAAAGCAGGGCATTGAGCCGTTGCCGGATGATGTTTTGGATGCGTGGGGCGAAGTGGAATTTTATCGCTATAAACTTAATGATGCGGTAGAAGAAAAAGGCTTTGCCGATGCACGGTATCATACGGGAATGGTGGCGCAACGGATAAGAGATGTTTTTGCGGCGCACGGCTTGAATGCTTTTGAATATGGCTTGCTTTGTTATGACGAATGGGAAGCAGAGCCGGAAGAAAAAGACGAAAGCGGCAAGATTATCCGACCGGCGCAAGAAGCAGGCAATCGCTACTCACTACGCTATGAAGAATGTTTGTGTATGGAGGCGGCGTACCAAAGACGCAGAGCCGACAGAATAGAAAAGCGCTTGGCGGCGCTGGAAGCGAGGCTGTAATGGATTGGGTGCAAATTATACAGGTGTTTTGCATACCGGCATTCGGCTATTTGTTCTATGCCGTGGGGTGCGTGCGCAAAGACCTTGAGGATTTTAAGGTTGAAGTGGCAAAAGAGGCGAAAAACTACGCGACAAACGAGGCAATATTGCGCGTGGAAAGCAAAATCGACGGCTTAAGAGATTTGATTATCGATGAAATCAAAAAAACAACCAAAAGGAGGGTGTAATGTCTGATTTGGATATTATGGCACGCACGATTTACGGCGAGGCCAGAGGCGAGGGGCAAGAAGGTATGGAAGCGGTAGCGTGCGTTATTATGAATCGCTATCGCTCACATAAATGGTATTGCGGCTATACGTGGATGAACGGGATGAAAGTGCCGAGCGTGGCGCAAACTTGTTTGAAACATTATCAGTTCAGCTGTTGGAATAAAAATGATCCTAATTTGGACAAGGTGCTGAAAGTAACGGCGGAGAATAAGCAATTTCAGGAATGTTTGCTGGTGGCAAAAAAAGCATTATCTGGCGAGTTGCAAGACTTTACCGGCGGAGCAACACACTACCATACCAAAGATATAAAACCGTATTGGGCCAAGGATAAAACTCCGTGCTTCGCCGTGGGTAATCATCTTTTTTATAAGGAACACTGATATGGGAAAGCAAAAACATTATCAATTTTGGCGCTGGCTGATTTTAAGTGTTGTTCGCATTAAAAAACTCTATGCTCTGACGTGGGGTGTCGTCATTTTGTTGATAATTGCCTGCTTAAAGACGGATTTGGCGCGGCTTTTGGGGAGTTTATGGCCATGAAAATGATATTGTTGGCATGCGGAGCCGTGATTTTATCGGCATACGGCGGCTACTTATACGGCAAAAGTCGGGCACAGACACAAATTGTGGAAAAACAGGTGGAGGTAATAAAATATGTGGCGCAAAAACGAGCTAAAATTCAGGCTAGGCCAAATGCTTCTCGCACTGAGTTGCTTGAACTCATGCGCAAGGGCGAATTGTGAGCCGATAAATTTGCCGCAGTTTCCGCACGCCGGTGCAAAAGTGGCAGCCGAAGCGGAAAATTTGAGTGCCGAGGAATTTCCCAATATGTGGGAGTGGTTTGCCCGTCTCAACAAACTGCGGCAAGAGTTGGAAAACTAGGCAAACAAAGGAGGTAATATGGCCAAGAAGAAAACGGCAACAGCATATTCGTTTGCCGAAAGCTTTGCAATGTTGAACAAACTGCAACAGATGGCAATTGACGAAGGCAATATCAGCTTGGCGCTTAAGGCCGAGGAGCTGAAATGCAAAATCGCCGCGCTGCAAGCTGATAAGGAAAATAATTTAAGCAACGAAAATTTAACCGGTATTTTGGTGGATTTTATCAATGAAGAACAAAGTAATAGTAAAAATTCCGCAGATATTCGCCCCGCTGATACAACAAAAGAAAAGGTATAAACTTTATTACGGCGGACGTGCCGGCGGCAAGAGTTATGCCTTTGCCGACAGTTTGTTGCTGTTGGGGCGAATGAAAAAACTGCGGATTGCGTGTATGCGCGAAATTCAAGACAGTATTAAAGATTCGGTGCATAAATTGTTGAGTGACCGTATAAGCTTTTACTGTCTTACCGATTATAAAGTTACGGAAACGCAGATTGTCAATAAAATTACGGGTACAAGCTTTATTTTCAAAGGATTGCAAGAACATAATGCCGGTAATATCAAATCTCTGGAGGGGGTTGATATTGTATGGTTGGAAGAGGCGCAGAAAATCAGCAAAAAAAGTTGGGATATTTTGGATCCGACCATTCGTAAAGCCGGCTCGGAAATTTGGATTTCGATGAACAGGGAAGAAGAAAACGATCCGGTGTGGAAGGCGGTGGCGGCTAATCCGGACGAGCGGACTTTGGTGGTTAAAGTAAATTATACCGACAATCCGTTCTGTCCGGAAGAAATGAAATATCTGGCGGAAAAATGTCGGCAGGAAAATCCCGATGATTACGCGCATATCTGGCTCGGAGCACCGGTTGCGGCGGGCAGTCATAAGCTTATCGGCTATAATATGGTGCATGCGGCAACACAGACGCAGCTGATGAGCTCGTCTTCGCCGCTGATTATAGGTTTGGATGTGGCGCGGTTTGGTGATGATAAAACCGTATTTTGTTTCAGAAAAGGGCGGCTTTGCTCCGAATTTAAGGCTTTTTCCGGACTTGATAACGTGGCAGTGGCCAATCAGGCAACCCACTATATTCGAGACTTTAAGCCGGCGCGAGTTTTTGTGGATGCCGGCGGGGTGGGTGGCGGAGTGGTCGATATTCTGCACGATCGCGGCTTTAAAAAAATTGTGCGCGCGGTAATGTTCGGCTCTAAAGCCTTAAATGATGAGCGCTATCACAATCGGCGAGCGGAAATGTGGGATGAGTTGCGACAATGGCTTAATTCCGAACCGGCAGTCAAGATTCCGGATAACGAAAATCTGTGTTTTGAACTGTGCGCGGTCAATAAAAAATATGACAGCCGCGGTCGTCTGCAACTCGAAGAAAAAGATGAGATTAAAAAGCGTCTGGGGCGCTCGCCTGATATGGCCGACGCGTTGGCGCTGACGTTTGCCGAGCCGGTTTATGACAACGGTGTCGATGAATACGCCGGATTGAGGGAAAACAGCATCGAAAGTCTGTTTCGTGCAAATATTAAAAAGAATAATTCTTGGTAGGAAAAAACAATGACTTATATAGCAAAACAATTCGCGGAAGAAGTTATGCTTCCGGACGGATCCGTCGCATCGTCGGTCGCCGATGTTGACAGGTATTTACGCACGAGCGGAATGGCGCGTGCCAGCGACTATTCGCCGGAGTATATTAAAAATATTCGGGCAAAAAACGAGAAACAGCGGCAAGAAAAACTCTTCGCCGATTTTTTATACAATTACAAAAGGATGATATGGAAATGAGTGAATTACGAGAAGTAATAGAACGTCAGTTCAGGGCGCACGGACTGTTGTCCGACGCCGCAAATGAAGAAAAGGTAACGGAAACTCAAGAAACCGAAACAAACGAGGAATCTTCCGAAAATTCGGTTGTTACGGTTCCGTCGGGGTATCCGGAGGAATTTGCGTCCGAATTTAAGAACCTGCCGCTAAAATGGCAGGATTTTTTATGCGAACGCGAAGCTGAAAATAAGCAGAAAATTGCTCAATATTGCGCCAAACTCAATGCTTACGGCTTGGTGGAAACATTGTTCGGTAATCGGCGCGATCGCTTGGCCGCAAAGGGAGTGGAAACCATCGGCCAGTGGTTGCAGGGGTTGGCGTGGCTGGATGCGGCAATGGATGAAAATCCGGCCGCAACTTTAGCCGCGGTTGCCACGGTTTACGGTGTGGATTTGCAATCGGCACGGCAAAAGCAGGCGGAGATAAATCCGGCCATTATGGCGCGTGTGTGCAAGCTTGAACGCAGTTACGGCGATTTGACAGCTTATCTTCGGGAAATGCAAAATCGCAATTTTGACGGCACTTTAAATGCGTTTGGTCGGCAAACCGACAGGGAGGGTAATTTGTTGCACCCATATTTTGAAGACGTAAAGCAATGTATTTGCGATTTGCTTAAATCCGGCGCGGTTGCGGATATTGAAGAAGCGTATCAGAACGCTTTGTGGCTCAATCCGTCGGTCAGAAAGGAATTGGTGCAAAAACACATCGATTCCGAGGCAAAAGCGGCCGAAATTGCAAAAAAGGCCGCATTTACGATTAAGGGTAAGGCCGAAAAACCCGAGCGTGAGTTAACCTTGAGGGAAACCATCGCTAAAAATATGGCAAAATATGTTGATTAACTTTTTGAAAAGAGGAAAAAAATATGACTTTAAAATACAATGATATGCTGACTCATACGCTTGAAGAACGTACGGGGCAATTGCACGACAATATGTCAAAAAACAGCGCGGTTCTCAACCGTTTAAAACAGAAGGGCAAAATGAAGCAGATTTCCGGCGGTACCAAGATTTTGGAAGAACTGGAATACGGCGAAGGCGATATGGTGTGGTATTCGGGTTATGATACCATCAATTATCAACAAAAACAGTTGTTTACGGCTGCAGAATACGCTCTGAAACTGTGTGCGGTACCGGTGGCGATTTCGGGCGAAGAATTGTTGATGAACAGCGGTCCGGAGCAGATTATGGACTTGTTTGAAAAGCGCGTGGATAATGCCGAAAAAACGCTGATTAAAAAAATGTCGGCGGCGGTTTATGGTGACGGCACCGGTTCATCGGGTAAGGAAATCGGCGGCTTGGCATTGTTGGTGGCAGATGATCCGACCACGGGAACCGTCGGTGCCATCAATCGTGCCGAAGTGGGTAATGAGTTTTGGCGCAATCAGGTTGCAAGTGCCGAAATTACCAAGGATAACATCTTGCAAAAAATGAATGAGCTGTATTTGAAGTGCTCGCGCGGCAGCGATAAGCCGGATTTGATTGTCGGCGACGATAATCTTTATACACTCTATGATATGACATTGATGGATTTGCAACGTTTTTCCAATCCGAATGTGGCCGAAGGCGGTTTTATCAGCCTTAAATTCAAAGGCGCCGATGTAATTTATGATGGCGGTCAGGGCGGTAATTGTCCAACTGATCATATGTATTTCTTAAATACCGATTACATCTATCTGCGTACTCATCGCGACCGTGATATGACGGTTATCGGCGGTGACAGAACAGCCGTCAATCAGGATGCGCTCTATCGTATTATCGGCTGGGCCGGAAATATGACCATGAGTAACGCGGCGCTGCAAGGTGTTTTAATCAATACCGGCGATTAAACGTAAAGCAGAACTTATTGCTAACAAAGGAAAGGGGCGGAGAATATCCGTCCTTTTCCGTTTTTTGATAAATATGCAACGGAAGGATAAAAAATGGATATGGATTTTGCAATATTCCGTCAGGCGGCGGATAATGTGAACGATGAGCGCAACGTGCGGGCGCGTTTTTATGATAAGGCAGTTAAAACCGATAAAACCACGGCCAACGGATTGCCGATTTTCAAAAACGTAACCTACGTGGAAATCCGCCTGAAAGATAATAATACCGAAGTTTTCAACCAGCCGGCAAGCGAAGATAAAATAAAGCGTTTTCCACGAGAATATGACTTGTATCAGGCAACTAAAAAACAAACGGAAAACGGTACGCCGCTTAATCAGTTTGCGTTTTTGACGGCGGCGGAAATCGCCACTTGCGACAATCGGGGAATTTTTACGGTGGAAGAATTGGCCGGATTGTCAGGCGAAAAGTCGCGTGATTTGGGTTTGGAAAACGAGCATCATCTGGCAGAACTTTTTATGCAGGCGGCAAAATCGGTTGATGCGGTGGCTATTTTTGCTCGTAAAGAAGCGGAATACCTGAATAAAATAGAAAAACTAGAATATGAAAATAATCAATTAAAACAAACGATTAAAAATTATAATAAAAGTAAAACATTAAATAGAAAAAAGGGAGTTAGAAATGAAAACAATTCTTGAAATTTGTCGCGAAGTCGCCGATTTGGCTGCGGTTAAACGACCTAACGATTTATTTAATTCTTCCAGCCAACAAGACAGCGTGTTTTTGAGTGTGGCCAAGTCTTCGCTGGACAGTATGCTTCGTTACGGCGATTGGCAGGAGCTTACCAAAGAAGCGTCTTTTTTTACGATTGAAGGAAAAAAACAATATCCAATCAGCGAAATCGTGCCGGATTTTTTCTGTTTGCTCAATAATACGATTTTTGTGAAAGATACCAAAGAACGCATTATCGGCGCCATTACACCGGAACAATGGGCGCGCGAAAAGTGTTTTTGTTGTGCCGGTAGCGGAATTAAGTTCAAAATTCAGAACGGACGCTTTGTGTTTTTACAAGAGCCGCCGTGTCGGATGAAAATTGTGTTTCAGTATCGTTCCGATAATATTGTGTGGGATTTCAACACTTTTGAGGAAAAGAACATTTTGACGGCAAATACCGATGTGCCGATTTTTGACGAGTATCTGGTTAAACTGGATATTTTGTGGCGTTGGCTCAAGCGTAACGGTATGGATTATGCCGAAGAATATAATGAATTTCAGCACGAATTGAAAAAGAAATTCGGGGCGGGATTGGCAACAAAAGATATTTGTCTTGCCGGTTCCGTTTCTGCAGAGGAAGGAGTGGCAATCAATGCGGTTAAGATCAGTTACAAGGAATAATAAATCCGTATATATTACTTTACCTGCGCCGATTAACGGATTGAATAAACGTGATAATTGTGTGGATATGGATGCACGTTATGCCTCGGTTATGGATAATTATATTCCGCAAGATACCAAGGTTGTTTTGCGCGGAGGTTATACCAAGTACGCGGATTTTGCAGCGCCGGTGGAAACGCTGGCAAGTTATGTATGCGGTGCCGTAAAGCGTTTTTTTGCTGCCTCCGGCAAAAAAATATGGAACATAACCTATGCTGATAATGTGCGTGCCATTTTGTCGTCGGGCATAAATAACAGCCGATTTCGCTATGCTCAATATAAAAACTATTTGTTTTTTGTGAATGGAGTTGATACGCCAAAAGCCTTTTATATCAATGGCGAAGGTAACGATTGCATCGGTGATTGGGGATTTTCCGGCAGCGGTTT
Organism: uncultured Pseudomonadota bacterium; assembly: GCA_902793695.1. Lineage (GTDB taxonomy): Bacteria > Pseudomonadota > Alphaproteobacteria > RF32 > CAG-239 > RUG410. Next base: position 10,173 of record CADBEI010000028.1, read on the forward strand.
GACGTCAGGGAATATCGTTAATGTCAGTGTTTCCAAACAGCGTTTGTGGTTTGTGGAAAAAGATTCGTTAAAAGTGTGGTATCCCGAGGTGGCCGGCAATATTTCCGGAACGTTGCACGCTTTTGATTTGTCACAGGTGTGCCGGTACGGCGGTCGGTTGATGGCGGTGGCGGATTGGACACAGGACGGTGGGCAGGGAATAGACGATTTAACGGCATTTATAACTTCGGAAGGCGAAGTTTTAATATATTCCGGTTCGGATATTGAAAGTGCCGATGATTGGAAGTTGCGCGGCTCGTATAAAATCAGCAAACCCATCGGTTATGATTGTTGTTTGCAATATCAGGGCGATGTGGTAATTATTACCGAAGACGGTTACATTCCACTCTCGAAGGCATTGCCGCTTGACCAGTCAAATACGGCACAGGTGGCCTTCAGCGATTGTATTCGCGGTCTGGTTATCGATCGCACGCAAAAATACGGCAGTCGTGAGGGTTGGCAGGGCATTATTTACAGCCGTGGCGGATATGGCTTGTTTAATGTACCTGTAGCCAATACGTTTGAACAACATGTTATCAATGTAAATACCGGTGCTTGGTGTCGTTTTACCGGCATTCGTTCGTATTGTTGGTGCAATTTTGAGCGGCGTCTGTATTTTGGCTCCGATAATGCGGTTTATCTGTTTGACGAGGGGTACAGCGATAACGGAGCACCTATTTGCGGGGTGGTGGAACAAGCATACAGTAATTTGGGAACAGAGCGTCTCAAAAAAGTACAAATGCTTAATCCGCGCACTAAATCTTCGGCGCCGTACAGTCTGGCTATATATACCAATATGGATATGGAAGAACGAAATGTTGATTATGTGGAAAATATCGGCTCTTCCGGTTTACACAAATGGAACGAGATGAAATGGTCTTCCATAGCTGCAGCCAGCGGTGCGCGTTGGTCAAATTCGGGACGAACCGTCATCCGCAGTCAATGGATAGTCAATTCCTCCACCGGATATAAGGCGGGTATTGTCTTCAAAACCAAAACCCGCGGTAACCATATTGAATGGTACGAAACCGGTGTTTGTTATGAAATGGGAGAAGGAATATTATGACTTATCGCATTATACAAGATAAAGACGGTACGATAACACATTGGGTGTGTCGGGGTTTGGGTTATAAAACGGATTGGCTCGGCGATTATCTGACTTTTGGCTTTGAATACGAAGGGCGGTTGGTCGGCGGGCTGATTTTTCATGATTGGCGGTGTGGTCACGATATTTGGTGGACGGTTTATACGGTTGACCCGCATTGGTGCAACCGCAGTATGTTACGGCAAATGTTTGCACTGGCATTTAACACTTTACGTTGTCGGCGTATAAATTTGCTGATCAGTAAACGTAATCAGCGCAGTTTTAATTTTGTGCGGCGTCTGGGTTTTAAGCCCGAGGGTTTGCTGCGCGAATACCGTGAAAACGGCGATGATTGTTATTTTATGGGGATGCTCGCCAAGGAGTGTCCGTGGCTTAATAAGAAAGGGGAAAAAAATGAGTAAATCAATCGGAAAAATATTCGGAACAAGTTCAACCGGAACTTATGGATATGAAAATAACTATATGAATTATTTGAATAATTATAATACATCAAACTATGATAATACGTTGAATAATATGACAAACGCGGCGTTGAACATGAGCCAAAATTTGAGCTCAATGCCGGCATATCAGTTTGCTGTAAATGCGTCGGATGAAGCGCGGCAACAGGCGGAAAATGCGACTTTTCAATCGTATGTCGACAGATTGGCACCGCAATATCAGCAACAAACAAACGATTTGCAGACAAGGTTAATCAATCAGGGAGTGCCGGTCGGCAGTGAGGCCTATCAGCGAGCAATGGGGGATTTGCAAGGGGCGCAGAATGCGGCACTCAATCAGGCGGCATATCAGAGTGTGTTGAATGGTCAGAATGCGTATTCACAGTCGCTTAACGACAGCATTAATGCGGCTCAGTTCGGCAACACGGCACAGCAAAATTATATTCAGCAAATACAATCGTTGTTGGACGGTTCGGTTTCGGGCTACGACAATATGGCGAATTTGTACAATATTCAGAAGGGGGTTGAGGCACGGCAAACAGCGGCCAAGCAATCCGGCTGGCCTTAAAAAGATAGTATGCTGACAATCGGAAAACCGTGCGTATAAAAGCGTGCGGTTTTCGCATTTTATATTGGAGAAAAAAATGATAAATTTTAAAGATGAAGATGAACCGCAAAACGAAACCGTGCGGCAAACTTTGGAGCGGGTGGCACGAGAGTATAGGGTATTCGGAACTCCGACCAACAACAATAATCACTCGTCGCAACCGAATCAACCGGCCGGATTTACGCCATTACCGACGCAACCTGCGGAACAAACTTCGGAGATAGGGACAAATCACAACGGGCAACCGTCGCAGATAATGCAAACAATTTATCGCTATCTCGACAATGTTTACGGACAGCAGAATCCGCAGATTCCACAAACCCCTCAGCCGACGGTGCAAACGGAAAATAACGTTGTAAATGCAGTAAGCGGCCAACCCAGCAGCTATTTTCAAAATAATAATCAGCAACAATTGCGTATGCCTGCGGGCT
>CADBEI010000029.1:0-32017 GCA_902793695.1 uncultured Pseudomonadota bacterium
TACAGCAAACACTTTGCACGCAACGGCGGACAAAGTGCCGACGGCAAAGCCGTCTTGGGGCACGAAAGCGCACAAGTTTGCTTTCGTGACAGATGATTTTTGCAAAACGCACCGACTTTTAAAGGCAAATAACGATAATTTTGCCTTTGTAACCATTTTTAAGCAAGCAATTTAAGGAGGACTTTAAGATGTTGAAACTTACTAAAACGGGTATCGGATTGTTAACAAGATTATATCGGTCTGTCCTTCATAAATGCTGGGCAATAAACGTGGGAATATTCGCGCTAGGCGCAGTCGTCACGGTCAGTGATGCGGAAGCAGCTGCTGGTCCTGGTAATTGTGAAACATACGGCGGAACGTATACCAATGGTTTTTTTGATTCTAACAGTACTGTCGATTGTTATTGGCGCAATAAGCCGGAAGGTTTGGATACCAAATTTATGTGTACCAGATATGGTTGTGGCTATTATACATATTCTGACATTCCAGCTGACGGACCTTATGCCCCAGGAGATGCGGGTTATGGTACTGCCATTGCTGTCTCATACTCTACTTATAGTGCTGATAAATTATTTTCGGCGGAAAACTTTGAATCTTTGTCACATGTATTTGATTTTCTGCAAATTAATAGTCAAAAAAGTGGAGGTTATGTATCATCTTTCGCTACTGCAACCGGCTCAAATGCTATTGCTATAGGACAATATGCAAAGGCTAACGGTGATAATTCAATAGCAATCGGTAGAAACGCCGTTGCCAGTTCAGCAAAATTGTGAACGTTGCAAATGGCTCGGATGACCACGATGCAGCGACTGTTGGACAGGTTAAGACCTCCCTGAATAACTATTATACGAAGTACGGATTGGGCGGAAAAATATCCGCAGCCAATGATAACCATGACGCCAACGATAATCTTTTAATGCCGACCTCTCGTGCGTCTGTGCGTGTGTTCGCACGAGGGGTGGCTCCTCAATTAGTCAACGACAATATAAACCACAAACAGGGTAGCATTATGAACAATACAGCAAACACTTTGAACGCAACGGCGGACAAAGTGCCGACGGCAAAGCCGTCTGGGGGCACGAAAGCGCACAAGTTTGCTTTCGTGACAGATGATTTTTGCAAAACAAACCGACTTTTAAAGGCAAATAACGATAATTTTGCCTTTGTAACCATTTTTAAGCAAGCAATTTAAGGAGGACTTTAAGATGTTAAAACTTACTAAAACGGGTATCGGACTTTTAACCAGACAATATCGCAGTGTCCTCCATAAGTGTTGGATGATTAATGTCGGCGTGTGGGCGATGAACATTGCACAAAACGTCACGAATGCTTTGGGAAACATGGCAAACAACTTTATCGGAGCGATAAAGTTGCCGGCGGAGCCGTTTACCTCGCCGAGCGAGGGCACATTGAACGCGTTCAATGTGTCGGATGATTTCGCTGCAAATCATGTTTCGATTAGTCGTTTGTTGAAATATGGCTTGCTGAGCACAACGATTTTAGGAGCCGCAACCATGCCGAGTGAGGCGTTGGCAATAACGCCAGACGAGGTAATGGCGGAGATGAATAAATCTTCGGCGAAAACATTGGTAACATGGACGTCGTATGCAACGAGCGGGACAGAAAGTTATAATAAAACGACCCATACCGGTGTACAGAAAATCAACGTAAATGGCACGGATTATTACTTTAGCTATACGTTTGACGCGGCGCACGCCGGCACGCAAGGTTCGCAAAATACACCGGCAAGCAATGCGTATTATGATGGTTTCTCATCTGCTGACGGTGGCGCTATATACAATAGCGCTTCCGGTGTAATACTGGAAAATGATTATTTTGTGGGCAACAGCGCCACCGTCGGCGGGGCGATTTATAATAGCGCCAGCGGCACCATAGAGTCGTTGACGGGGGATTTCAGCGGCAACAGCGCCGGCCAATACGGTGGGGCGATTAATAACTACGGCACCATAGAGACGTTGACGGGGGATTTTAGCGGTAACTACGCCGGACGAAACAGCGGGGCGATTGGAAATGGCGGCACCATAGAGACGTTGACGGGGGATTTCAGCGGCAACAGCGCCGGCCAACACGGTGGGGCGATTTATAATAGCACCAACGGCACAATAGAAACGTTGACGGGGGATTTCAGCGGCAACAGCTCCAAAGATAACGGCGGGGCGATTTATAATAACAGTAGCGGCACTATAGAGACGTTGACAGGGGATTTCAGCGGCAACAGCTCCACCCGAAACAGCGGGGCGATTAGTAATAGCGGCACCATAGAGACGTTGACGGGGGATTTCAGCGGCAACAGCGCTACCTTATCCGGCGGGGCGATTGGAAATGGCGGCGCCATAGAGACGTTGACGGGGGATTTCAGCGGCAACAGCGCCGGCCAATACGGCGGGGCGATTCATAATCAAGGCGGCATCATCGGCCTTCTTGCCAAGGATAAAAACATCAGTTTTTATAATAACACCGACCAAACTGGCTATAACGATATTTATCAAAAAAATTCTGGTGACGGTAAATATATCTCCCTTGCGGCGGCAAGCGGCAGACAAATCAGCTTTGGCGGCACTATCGATGGTGATTCCGATTATACTGACCACAATATCTTAAACATCAATCAAGGAAATAACTATGGTGGCGATTATATTTTCAATAACCAAGTACTTAATCATACTATCAATTTTGGTGCAATCGGCGCTCCTGAGCGCAAGGCGACAATAACCCTCGGCAAAATTAAGCAAACGAACAGCACCACCACTTACGGCGCAATTAAAAACAGTACGGTGACCAACAACGCTGATATTCGCCTGAGTATGCAGAACGATTATGTGGGCGCCGAGCAGGTTAACAACATTACTAATTTGACGTTGAACCACGACCTCAGATTTGCCATTGACGCTAAATTGGGGTTGGATACCAGCGGCGATACGCCGGTTGAGGCGAACACCGCCGATATATTGGGCGCATCTGTAATTACCGATAACGGCAACCATGTTGTTATTGATTCGATTAATGTGGTGGGTAAATACGGCGATTCCGGTAAAACTGCCACGATTAATATTGCTCCGGCTAACAGTAGTGTTTATAAACTGGCGGAAAGCGGCGCTGATGTAATTAATATGATTGAGGGAAATAATTACTTTACGCAGGCGGAATATGACGCGGCAACCGGTAATTTAACCCTGAGCGATAAATTAATCAATCAATCCACGTTAGACACGGCTTTGAATAACTATTATACGAAGTTTGGATTTGCGGGTAAAATACGAAAAATAAAGAAACTGTCGTATCATTACGAGGAGGCACAGAATAAAACACGTCATTACGAGGAGGCACAACGTGCCGACGTGGTAATCTCAATACCTCGCATTGCAACCTCGGGGCGGAATAATACAGCCATATCATTAACCACGGCCGACGCACGGCGACGCATGAGATTCCTACGTCGCGGCATAACCGCTCCTCGGAATGACGGTATGTTCTTTACGGCCGACGCACAGCGACGCATGAGATTGCCACGCCCTGACGGGCTCGCAATGACGAGTATATTTTTCAGGCTCGCAATGACGCACTCTTTTTTTGCCGCCGCCAATAACAATGCAACTATAACGACAATCGCAGCATAAGGAGGATAAAATATTAAAACTTACTAAAACCGGAAATCTCTGCCCTTACCGTCTTTAATCATTTCCAGCCACTTATTGGTCGTAGCCTGTGTTTGCGGCGCCAAAGTCGCCACCTCGCGGGCAATCAGTTCCTCGCCTATTTTTCTGGTCTCCGGCGATGCATAGTCGGTCAGATATTCCTGCAAGGTCAGCAATGCATTCGGATGACAACAGTTGTGAATCTGCTTGTTTTTGCACAATTCCATAAATCTGTCGCCGGTACGCCCTGCCCGATAGCAAGCGGTGCAAAAACTCGGAATGTAGCCCATTTCAAGCAGCCAATAAATAACTTCATCAAGCGTACGGTTGTCAATAACGTCAAATTGCGCCGAGTTCGGCTCCTCTTTTTCCGGATGGCTGTATCCGCCGACCGAAGTCTTGGAACCGCCGGAAAGTTGCGAAATCCCCAGTTGCAACACCCTCTCCCGCGTTTTTTTGCTCTCGCGGGTGGAGATAATCATCCCCGTGTACGGCACCGCAATCCGCAAACAAGCCACGATTTTTGAGAAAATATCGTCGTTGATGCAATCCTTAAAATCATCTGTATCAATATCGTCGGCCGGACGCAGACGCGGCACGCTGATGGTATGCGGCCCCACACCGTGTACCGCCTCCAAATGCTCGGCATGCATTAACAAACCGGCAAACTCGTAGCGATAGGTCGAAAGCCCGAACAACACGCCGATACCAACATCGTCAATCCCGCCTTCCATTGCTCTGTCCATCGCCTCGGTATGCCATGCGTAATTATGCTTCGGCCCCGCCGGATGCAGCGTTTCGTACGATTGACGATTATAGGTTTCCTGAAACAGAATATAAGTACCGATGCCGGCATCCTTGAGTTTTTTATAATTTTCGACCGTGGTGGCGGCAATATTAACGTTTACGCGGCGGATTGCCCCGTTTTTATGCTTAATTGAATAAATGGTTTTCAGACTCTCCAACACATATTCAATCGGATTATTGACCGGATCTTCTCCCAACTCGATGGCCAGCCGCTTATGCCCCATATCTTGTAAGGCAATCACTTCTTCGCGGATTTCGTCCTGCGTCATTTTTTTGCGGAAAATATGCTTGTTTTTGATATGATACGGGCAATAAACACAGCTGTTGACGCAATAATTGGAAAGATACAGCGGCGCAAACAACACCATCCGATTGCCGTAATAATTGAGCTTTATTTGCTTGGCCAGCGCAAAAATTTGCTCGTTGATTTCCGGAATTTCGCATGCCAACAACACCGACGCTTCACGATGCGTCAAACCTTTTTCAAGCTGCGCTTTTTCCATAATTTTTTCAATAACTTCGCGATTGTTTTTATTTTCGTCGGCATATTTTAAGCTTTCCAAAATCTCGTCATTACTGATAAATTCATCGGCTTTGAGTGATTTCGGATTATATATTGTCTGCGTCATTTTTCCTTCTTCTTCCTATTTATCATTATCCATATTTTTCAAAAACTTATCCATATCAACTTCATCATATTCTTTAAGTTTATTTTCCGGATTTTCCTGCATAATTTCCAAGTCGGATATAGCGGCAAATTCGTCATCAAAATTGCCGCTCGGAGCCACTTTTTCATCTTCGGATACAATCACCTCCGCCTCAGCCTTTTTCACACCGGCAAAATTCGGCTCAGGCTTTTCTTTGGCGGTTTCGCGGCGAATAAATTTTTCTTCCAACTCATCAAGTCGAGCATTCAGATTTTCCATCGCCAGATTTAGTGTGGTGGTATTTTTGGCATTTGCCGCCACCAGTTTTTCCAACACCGCCGCTACTTCATCGGCATTGGCAAGCGGTGCCGCCGGAGCAGCCATTTGTTGCACCAATTCTTCCTCTTTATGTACATCTTCGATATATGCGTCAAGTGGCGATTTTTGCGCCTTACGCACCATACTCCAACCCCATATATAAACGAAAAAACACATAAAAAACGCCGTCAGCAATAAGCCGAGCGCCCAACCGGCAGCCGCGGACGAACCGTTCAAAAAAGCAAAATACAAATAATTTGCCAACAACCCGAACAGCAACAGCGCTGCCGAAATCCTTATCCATGCTAAAATAAACCTCATCGGCATATCTCCTCCGGTTCAATATACCAGTTACTATATGCCGATTTTTATAAATTGCAACCGTTGTCTTGCGTTATCCGCTTAAAAACTTTGTTCGCGCGTTTTGTGCAACACTATTTGCGGAAAATCTTCGCCGACTTTGCCTAAATGCCAAGCGTTGCGCGCCAAAAACACCTTTGCGCCGTCATAATCTTCAGCCAAATTAAGCATATTGGTACGATAGAATTTTTCCAAAACCTCTTTATCGTCACAAGTTATCCAACGCGCCGTATAATATTGCGTCGGCTCAAACACCGCGTCCACGTTGAACTCGGTACGCAATCTGTCGGCAATCACTTCAAATTGCAACACACCGACCACGCCGACGATATATTCCGCGCCCGACATCGGCTTAAAGATACTGGCACCGCCCTCCTCGGCAATTTGTTGCAGAGCATTGGCCAAGTGCTTGGATTTGAGCGGATCTTTGGCGTGTACCGATTGCAATAATTCCGGCGCAAAACTCGGAATTCCGGTATAGTGAATTTTTTCGCCTTCGGTCAAAGTGTCGCCGATTCTGAGCTGTCCGTGGTTCGGAATACCGATAATATCGCCGGCATAGGCATCTTCGGTCAGTTCGCGTTCCTGCGCCAAAAACATTACCGGCGTGGCGATTTTCACTTCTTTGCCGGTACGAATTTGCAACAGGCTCATGCCGCGTTTGAAATGTCCGGAACAAATACGCATAAAGGCTATTCTGTCGCGATGTTTCGGGTCCATATTGGCCTGAATTTTAAAAATAAAGCCCGTTACTTTCGGCTCATCGGCATTGACAATGCGCTCGGCACTCGGTTGCGGCCGCGGCAAAGGGGCAAATTTACACAATCCCTGCAACACTTCGCGCACACCGAAATTGTTGACGGCACTACCGAAAAACACCGGTGTCAGCGAGCCGGAAAGATAAGCTTCCAAATCAAATGCCGGACACAACTCCCGCACCATTTCCACATCTTCGCGCAACTTGGCAACCGCGTGCGCCGGCAACAGCTTATCGAGCTTTTCGTCATCAAGCCCGTTGCAGGTTTCAATCGTATCATTAATCTGTGATTTATCTCCGGTTTTGTTCATCAAAATCAGACGATCGTTAATCAAGTCGTAGCAGCCGAGAAAATCTTTGCCGCTGCCGATAGGCCAACTGGCCGGAGTAACTTCAAGCGCCAGTGTATTTTCAATATCATCGAGCAATTCGAACGGGTCCAAACCCTCGCGGTCAAGCTTGTTGATAAAAGTCATAATCGGAATATTGCGCAAACGGCAGACTTCAAACAGCTTTTTGGTCTGGGTTTCGATACCTTTGGCGGAATCAAGCACCATCACTGCCGAATCAACCGCAGTCAGCACCCGATAGGTATCTTCCGAAAAGTCCTCGTGTCCCGGCGTATCCAACAAATTGAAAGTGATGTTGTCATAATCAAAATTCATCACCGACGAAGCCACGGAAATACCGCGTTCTTGCTCCACTTTCATCCAGTCGGAACGTGCCTTGCGATTTTCCCCGCGTGCTTTTACCGCTCCGGCCTGTTGAATGGCACCGCCGAACAGCAACAATTTTTCGGTCAATGTCGTCTTACCGGCATCCGGGTGTGAAATAATCGCAAAAGTCTTGCGCGGATTGATTTTCTCTGTCATTTTATCCTCGTATGGTTGATTAATATGCCTGTTTTATAGCCGTTTTTTTTGAATTTGCAACACATTTTTATGTGTAGAGCATACTTTTTTGCTTGATTTATCGTTATAAATATGCTTAACTGCCGGCTGAAGCCAGAAATTCCGTGCGGATATGGTGGAATTGGCAGACACGCCAGACTTAGGAAGGCGTAAGAGTTCAAGTCTCTTTATCCGCACCATTTCATTGTGTTAATAACTTATTTTTAGAGAAAAAACATGAAAGCAAAAGAAGAAAAATCAACAGGATTAGTAAAAAAATATTCGATTACGATTGACAGCGCCGATTTTGCCGCCGCCGTCGATAAAAAACTGGCCAAAGTGGCTCAGGATATCAAAATGCCGGGTTTCAGAGCCGGTCATGCTCCGAAGGCTATGATTGAACAAAAATATCGTCCGTCGGTTTTGGGTGAAGTTCTTGATGAAATTATCCGTGATGCAGCCAATCAGGTTATTGTTGAAAACAAGCTGCGTCCTGCCGCTACTCCGGATATTAAAATTGAAAAGTTTGAGGACGGCAAAGATATCGAATTTACTATGGAAACGGAAGTTCTGCCTGAAATTAAACTCGGCGACTTCTCTAAAATTACTCTGAAAAAGTATATTGCCAAAGTTCCGGCCGAAGAAATCGAAACCGCCGTCAAATATATGGCTGAATCGCGCCGCAATACCGCTAAAGTGGAAAAAGACCGTGCTGCCAAAAAAGGCGATGTGGTTGTTATTGATTTTGTCGGCTCTATTGACGGCGTTGAATTCAATGGCGGTAAAGGTAATAACTACCCGTTGGAACTCGGCTCCAACTCCTTTATTCCGGGATACGAAGATCAACTCATCGGTCACAAAGCCGGCGAAACGGTTAATGTTAAAACCACTTTCCCTGCCGAATATCATGCCAAAGAATTGGCCGGTAAAGAAGCTTTGTTCGTTACCACCATTAAAGAATTGCGTGAGTTTGTTCCGACCGAAATCAATGATGATTTTGCCAAGTCTGTCGGTGCCAAAGATTTGAATGATTTGAAGGCACAGATTTCCGCCCACATTTCCGGCAATTACGAAGCTACTTCGCGCATTAAACTCAAACGCGACCTGCTCGATATTTTGGACAAGGAATACAAGTTTGAGATTCCGCAAAAGCTGGTTGATGCCGAATATGAAATGATTGAAAAACAATATCAGGCCGCCAAAGCCAACAATCGCTTGGACGAAGCCGATAAGAAGCGTGATGAAAAAGATATTCTTGCAGAATACAAAGATATTGCTTTGCGTCGTGTTAAGTTAGGTCTGTTGCTCTCCGAAGTCGGCAATGTCAACAAGATTATGCTGTCGGCGGATGATATCAACAAGGCCATCATGAACGAGGCCAGAAAATATCCGGGACAAGAAAAGCAGGTATTTGATTATTATAACCGCAACAAGGAAGCTATTGAAGCTTTGCGTGCTCCGGCTTATGAAGATAAAATCATCGACTTCATTTTAGGTCAGGCTAAGTTGAACGATACGGAAATTTCCGTAGCCGAGCTTTATGATTTTAACGAAAATGCGCCGAAAGCCGCCGAGAGTGCGGAAAAATCCGCTCCGAAGGCTAAGTCAGAAAGCAAGACTGCGAGCAAAACAACCAAAACCGCAGCCAAAAAGACAACGACTAAAAAGACTTCCAAAAAGTCTGCCGCTTAGTTAAAGCCGTTACAAAAAAAGAACCTACCGTTTAACCGGTAGGTTCTTTTTTTATAGTATATAATCAATTATCTCTCTGATAAAACAACTGATTATATGGATTTATCGACCGCTGCGTTTACCGAAACCTCTGGCTTCTGCCGCTTCTATAACTTCCGATTTAACGGTTGCGACGGCCTCACTTCTGGTATAACCTTTATCAGTAAGATCTTTTATATCTTTTTCTTTATCTTGAGCAATTTTTTCTCTGAGAATATCGGCTCTTTCCATTGCAGCATTTCTTTTGGTTTCGAACTCCTGCTCGGTTCCACCGTTTTTAATGAATTTTTCTTTTAATTTTTTAACATCATTATCCATTTTTTTTCTCCTTAATACTGTTAACACTGTACGCATTATAACACTACGGTTTTATTTTGTCAATACATTTTCGTACATCAAAAAAATTAATAAAAACCACCTAAAAAATCTGCCGATAAGATTATATCTTTACTTGCCGATAGCGCCATACACAGTTTGCCAACGCCAAATAACAAGCCAACTCGCAGCATTCTTCCATCACTTCGCTGTCTATGCATTGAAATTCGGCAGCGGTACCGCCGACAATCATCAGCCCGACAATGGAGATATCCCAAATAAAAATCGGCGCTTTTATAATATATTTAATCATCGGTTGCCAGATTTTATGGCGCAAAAAATAATACAGCATATAAGCCACAAACACCAAACGCGCCCCCTTTGCCAAATAACCGTACGCAAACTCTTCCCAACGGCATAAATCTTGCGGATTCAAATAAGCCATACAGAAATAGCCGCGAAACATATTGGTTTCCCGCAAAATCATAAACATCAAAACCAACCCGATAAACACAAACATATTATGTTCATGGTGTGTGCAAAAAGCTATTATCGCAGCAATCAGCAACACCGCCAGCTGAATATTTTCCACCCAGCCGTCTTCGACATAATATGCCGCATCCGGCCACTGCCAACGCACCAGCGGATATATTGCCAACAACAACGCAACCTCGACAAAGGTCATAAAATTGAACTTCCAATCAATCCGCCTCCACAAATTTAAGCAAAAATTCCCTATTGTGCTCATTTTTTCTCTCCTTTAATTTTTTGTATGTTATTTTGCCCCAAAAAAACAGAAATATTTTTACACCGTGTGCATAATTTGTATAAAAGTCACAAGCATATTGACTTCTGTCTGCCGATTTCGCTATACTTGCGACAGAGGAAGATATGACCAAACCAAAAACATTAATTATATGGGATTTTGACGGAGTTATTGCCGACAGCGAGCACTTGTGGGTACAAAACTGGATTGATTGTCTGCGCCTTTTTTTCGGTCTGGAATTATCGGAAGAACAAGTTGAATATTACATCCGCGGCAAGTCCAACAAAACCAAGGTGGAACTGTTGTGCCAAGATTTTCCGTACTTAAAATTCGATGAAGCTTTTTGGGATAAACTACGTGAAAATACCGTGCGCCTGATTGCCGCCGAACTCACACTGACGCCGGATATTGAGCCGATTTTTGAAAATCGCCGCTTTGCTCATTGTATTGCCACCGGCGCTACCGAACGCAAAAACACGCTGAAAGTGGAAAAACTGCGATTGGATAAATATTTTTCGGCTGACAATATGTTTACCGCCTATGCGGTAGAAAACGGTAAACCGGCGCCTGATTTGTTTTTATATGCCGCAAAGAAAATGGGCTATGCACCGGAAAATTGCGTGGTAATTGAAGATTCTCTGGCCGGAATAACGGCCGGAGTTGCCGCAAAAATGGCAGTAATAGCCTACATCGGCGCCACCGGCAACAACAGCAATGAATATGCCGCAAAATGTCGCTCGGCCGGCGCCACGCATATCGCCCGCACCATGCCGGAAGTTGCCGCTGTTTTACACGAATTTTATGAATAATCTAAAACTTTCGCTCAATTGAAAGTCGCGATTTGCAGTATATTTTTTAAGCTATGAAATACACTGTAAAAGAAAAATTGGAAATCGCCGAAAGCATTGTTACCATCATTATGTTTGTGATGGCAATTTGGGGGACGATTATCGCTTATGAAGAACAATTCTGGCAAAAGCTCAACCATGTGGTAAACCATTATCACGAGCAAATCAGCAAACAGGAAAGTGCTCTTATAAACAAGCATTTAGCCATAAAAATACCGAAAAAAGATTAACTTTTTCCGGTATTTTTTATTAATCATCCGCGCATTATCAATTTTCGGCACATAAAATCAACACATTCTTTTCGTTGGCGCGAATACGAGCTTGCAACAAATCATTTGTAGTATCACTACGGCAATGACGATAAATATATTTGCCGTTTTTATAACGCATTTCGCCGACCAACGCACCGGAAAGGTCATATTGCTTAACTTCGCCGTTAAGATTACCGTGGTTGTAATTGGCCGTATAATGAATCCGCCCGTTGCCGAAATAAACCTTTTCCCTACCGTGTTTCAATCCCTTGGAATAGTTGGTAACCTGCATCAAAGTGCCATCCGGCGTATAGACCGATGTTTCTCCGTTGAGATAGCCGTTTTTATATGTTTCGTAGGCCACGCTGTCCGTATAGTTTTGCACCACTCTGCCGCTTAATTTCACCCCGATGCTGTCTGTGCAATATTTGAGTTCATTCTTCTTGGTACAAAAATAAGAATTGGCGGAATAAATATGCGGATTGGCCTCATAAACCACTCCGCCGCCGGAAACCATATAAGGCACTGCCGAGGTGGTTATCACGTATGATTGCGAACGCGGTGCCGGACGATGCGGCTGATGTTGCGGTTTATGATATTTACCGTGCTCATGTTCTTTATGATTATCGACGTGTTCGTGTCGGCGGTCTTCGTCACGGGCTTCGTGATGTTTTTCCGGATGTTTGATTTCCGGCTGTTGCGGCTGCACAATCGGCTTTTCCGGATGTTTAACTTCCGGCTGTTGCGGCTGAACTGCCGGCATTTCTTTTGTCGGTTCCGGTGAAAAAGCCCCTTTTGTTACGTTTTTATTTGCTTCAAAATCTTCCCGCAAGCGTTTGGTATAATCTTCCATTGATTCGACTGCCGCTGCGCTGTCGGTTATCATAAATAACCCGATAAACAATATTATAAAACGCATTTTTCACCTCCTGAACGATTAACAAAATTATTATAACAATCGGCGGCAAAAAAACAAGTAAATTACACTATTTATCCATACGGGATAATTTTCCGACAATCAGGCACTTTATGCTTGCAACTTAAAACAAATCAATTATACTCAAAAAAAACAACGAAAGGGTATAAGATGTTTTGGAATTTGTTTCAGCGTATGCCGCAGCCGTTTGATGAGGGCTATCTGCCGATAACAGACGGACATCGGATTCATTATTACCAATACGGTAATCCGGTTGGAATTCCGGTATTGTCTTTTCACGGCGGTCCGGGAGGTTCATCGCGCCCTAAATATGCCAAACTCTTTGATTTAAAGCGCTATCGTTTTTTACAGTTTGATCAACGCGGTTGCGGTTTATCCGAAGCCAACGATTTATTGTTCCGCAACGAAACATCCTATTTATTACAAGACGCCACACATTTGTTGGCTTATTTGCATATCAACGAACCGATTGTCGTACACGGAGCTTCTTGGGGTTCAACTCTGGCATTGTTGTTTGCCGAGGCTTATCCGAAATTGGTGCGCCGCATTGTGGTTTCTTCAATATTTTTGGCGCGAGAAGAAGATTATATGTGGGTAAAACGCGACAGTGAGCGTTTTTATCCGGATTTATGGGAGCAAATGCATAAAATTCTACCGGAAAAGAAATTTTTTGATACCTACGAAAAATTGCTGTTCTCCGACAAAGAAGAAGATAACCGGTCGGCGCTTTCCTATTACGGCAGCTATGAATACAAACTCGGTCAACTTAATCCGAAATTTATGCCGGTTGAGGAACTTGATGAACATGGTCTGAAAAGTGCCCGAATTTATCATCATTACGATAAAAATCGCTATTTTATCAACGAAAATCAAATTCTGCGCAACATCGACAAAATCAGCCATATTCCGGCTCTCATTGCTCACGACCGCATGGATTTTTGCTGTCCGCTCAAGCAGGCTTGGGATTTACACACGGCACTACCGCAAGCCGAGTTCAGAATAGTTCCGGTTTACGGCCACTCTAACCCTAAACTCTTAAAAGAAGTCAAAAAAATGATTCGGACGGCCGATAAAGAATAAAAATTGCGAATTTATACACAAAAAGACTGGACAAAATAAAAAAGTCGTGCTATAATAAGCGTAATAAAAGTTACTGAAAGTGCGGAAAATGAGCGAAATATCTGACATTCAACAAAAATATCTGCGTTTAATCGAGATTTATGCCGATAAAAACCTCGACAACAACGGCACGGAAGCACAGAATCTGATAAGTGAATTGGTCGCCGTCAGCAACGACGATTACAAAACCGCCGTCGGTCTGTCCAAAAGCGCGCTGAAACCTATGCAAAAATTTTATACGGCTAATATCGACCGCACCATCGCCGCCGCGCGTAAAAATGCGACTCCGACGCAGAAAACCGTTGTGACTCCGACACCTGCCGCAAACGTACAACCAACCGTTGCACAAGCTCAGCCTTCCGTTGCCCCTTCAAACACGGCACAACCGACCGCGCCTAAAAGCAAACCTGAGCCGCAGGCTTCAAACAAGCCGACCGCGCCTAAAAGCAAACCTGAGCCGCAGGCTTCAAACAAGCCGACCGCGCCTAAAAAAACCGCAACTGCCGATGGGCAAAAACCGCAACGTCCGAGCAGAGATTTACCGCAAGATGTGGCAACGGATTTGAATAATTATCTTTACGGCATCGCCACCGATTATCCGGCCTCGGTTGCCGCTTATATATCGGCCGAAGGTTCTGCTCCGCGCGAAAAAATTTCTCATAGTCTGAATGTAATTGACCATATTTGGAACGAGTACAGAAAACGCCCTGCCACACCGGATGCTCCGCACATCAACCGGCAAAAGTTGCTTGAAGTAGGTTTGAGTATCGACGGCAACCAAGATGAAAAAATCAAAGCAAAAACCCAGAAATTCCTGTCGTTTATGTCGGGAAAAGCGCAAAAATATTATCTGCGCAAAGGAAAGGATTATTTTTTGGACGATTTATATGCGGCACATCGCAAAGTCGCCTCCGACGCCGCTTTGACGGAAGCAACGGCCGCCGCACATGTAAGCGGTATATTTGATAATCTGCCGACCGATCAGGATAAATTGAAATATTTTAAGCTTATGCGCAAAAAAAAGTTGCTGCAACATGTACCGCAGGAACTGCAAAACCATTTGAAAGAATTTGAACAAACGCAAAAAACAGCGCCTCAAAAACAAGGAGATGAAAATATGACCGATTTAACCGACGAACAAAAGAAAAAATTGGCGGAAATGCAAGAACGCTTTGCCGCAAAAAATATTGAAATGCCGAAAGATAACATCTCTCGCGAAACTTTTCAGATTTATTATGACAATCTGGATAAGGTAATTACCAAATATGAGGCTTCTGCCGCCGACACAACCAACGGCAAGGAAGTAAAGAATGATACCGAAAATGCCGGAAACAAGGAAGATGTTGAAAGCAAAAACAAGGGAAAAACCTTAACGGTAAGTGTTACGAATGATACTCCGGCTCCGCTGAAAGAACCTCAACCTGAACAGCCGAAGGATTGGGTACAGCGTAAAATAAAAGATTATCAGGCAATGGCTGATGCCGGAAAAATAACCTTTGAGCCCAAACCGGAAGCTAAAGACTATTTTGAAGCTACCGTCAACGGCGCAACGGTTCATTATGACAATGAGGATAATGTTAAAGTTTCCGAAAATGCCGACATTTCCGTTTTTGAGGCAATTTTAAACGAAAAAGATAACCTGAATCGTACCATCAATTTTGCCGAAGATATGCCGCACGATACTGCCGTCTGTCTGAAGGCCGCCTGTTTATTAAACGGACGCGCCATGACCGGTGCGCAACCGGAATTTTCGGCTGAGGATATGCAGAAACTCAGCCAAAAATTGGGACCGGAACGTTTCAAACAACTCAACGAGGTTCTCAACCCGCAACGCAAAGCGGAACAACCGGTTCAAGCAGCCCCGACAGAAGAAAAAACTCCTGTTTCTTCGGTTGAAGAATTGAGCAAAGCGGTGGAAAGTATTCGTGACATCAAAGAAAAATTCAATAAGATGAAAGAAAACGGATTGATTGCCGTTACCACCAATTTGAAAACCAAAAAGCCGGAAATCGTTGCCGGTCCGGCCTTTAGCGGCAAAAGCGAAGAAGAACAGAAAAAAGCGGAAAAAGCCGTTACCGATGCCAAAGCGCTGATTGCCGAAGCGGCCGAAATTGTTATGGCCAGCAAAACCCTGAGCGGTAAATTGAACGAAGCGCAGCAAAAAGACAACAACACCTTCAATGAAGAACGGCTTGAACGTATTCGTAACGATATGGATCAGAAAAAGCTGGGTGAACACGATGCCAAAGCGGATAATGTTGCGCTGATTCACGCCAAGCGTATGGGATTAGTGGATGTTGAAGTTAAAGACAGTAAAGGCAATGAAGTCAAAACCATTGAAGATAAAGCACAACGCGATGCATATACTGCGGAACGTTACAAAAATCCGGAATTAAAAGCTCGTATTGACGAAGTTGTCAAACAGAATAGCGGAAGATAATTAAACAAAGGAGGAAAACATGGAAATTACCGGTCAATATATGGAGTTCTTAAAAGCAAACTATCCCGATGTCGCCGGTCGCTTGGATACTCTGATGAGCGAAACCCCTGCCGGTAACACACCGGAAGAAATCGAAAAAGCCAAAGCTGATATGAGGTATGGGAAAAAGTTCCGACCATTTTACGTGACCGCTACAACGGACGTGTACCGCCGGAGATTATGGAAGCGGCCGAACGTGATGAAATTTATGTTCTGCGCGAGATGGAATATCATCCGGAAAAAAGAAATGTTGATGAGGTTCGTGCCGAAGTTGAAGAAAAATATCGTAATATACTCATGCCTGAGGATATCGTCACCTTTGCGGCTCAGAGCACCTTTGCCGCCGCCATCGTTGCCGGATATTCTCAATCTTCAAGTGCCGAACTTGCCCGTTGCCGTATGGAAAGCGACACCCTCTCGGCGCAGTTGGATAACCCTAACCTCACGGATGAAGAAAGACAAGCCATTCATCGTCAATTCTTGGCCTTACATAAGAGAAAACATGATGTTATCAAAAAAGATTGGGGCGGCGACAATGCCAGAGGTATCAAACCGAATCAACCGGAAAAATTGCTTGTCCACATGTTTGGTAAGTTTCATGCCGGCAAAATGGATAAGAAAGAATTGGTGGCGATTATGGCCGACTTGCAACCACATCTTAAAGACAGACAACCGCAGTTGCTTGAATACTTGCAACGGAAGCACGTTCAAGCCAAAATTGGTCGTTTCAATGATAAAACTCGCGATTTGTTTGCGCAATATGTGCTTAACGAATTGCCTGATAATGAACAATCCAGAATTATGGAAAGTGCTCAACGTTATTATGCAAAAATCCGTGAAAATCTTACTTCTGACCAAAAAGCTATTGCCGTGGCTAAAAATATATCCGCAACACGCGATAATATTCTGCCGCAACAGCACAATCTTTCTGTTCAGGAAAAGCGCGCGGCCATGCCGTCGGCGCTTAATCACGGAAACGAACGAACGGTTTAAGAGTTTATGTTTTTCTCCTCAGCGCCGACGTAATGTCGGCGCTTTTTTATTCTTCGTAATTATCGTAAGTGACCGACATACACAGCATTATGCCAAAACTCGCCATAATCGAAAACATCACGGTTCCGCCGTACGAAATCAGCGGCAACGGTACTCCCACCACCGGCAGAACCCCCATAACCATGGCTATATTGATAAACACATACAAAAAATAGTTTGTATTCAGTCCTACCATGGTCAGCCGCGCAAAATAGTTATGAGTACGAAATGCAAACACATAACCGAGCGCCAACACCAACATATTCAACAACAACACACTTAAACTTCCGAACAATCCGAATTCTTCCGAAAACATGGTGAATATAAAATCTGTATGCTTTTCCGGCAAAAAGTTGAGGTGAGTCTGCGTGCCGTGCAAAAAACCTTTTCCCAACAATCCGCCGGAACCGAAAGCAATTTTTGATTGAATAATATGATAACCGGTGCCAAGCGGGTCACGCTCCGGATCCAAGAATGTCAGGACACGATTTTGCTGATATTCGTGCAAAAAATTCCACCCTATCGGTAACAATGCCGCTAAAGCCGCGCCGACCGCCGCAAACTTCCACCATTGTACCCCGACGGCGAACAACATTACCGAAGCAGTCAGCAACACCATCAATGCTGTTCCCAAATCCGGCTCGGTAGCAATCAGTGCCACCGGTGCCAAAGTCATAATCGCCGGAATAATCAGTCCGCGTATCGATTTAATTCCCTGCACCGTCATAACGCTGAAATAGCGTGCCAGAAACAGCACAATGCCGATTTTCATCAACTCCGACGGCTGTATTTTAAATATCCCCAAATTAATCCAGCGTTGTGCCCCCATTCCGATATGTCCGGTCAACTCAACCGCCACTAACAACAAAAACGTCAGCAAATAAAACGTATAGGCGCTCTTATAGTAATATTTGGCATCAATAACCGCCATTCCGAGCATCAGGGCAAACGCCGTTACAAAACGCATAATGTGGCGGATTGCCCACGGTTGCCAATCGCCGTTGGCTGCCGAATAAAGGGTTACGGTTCCGATAATCGCCAGCAGAATAATCAGAAACATATACATAAAACTCATAGAAAAGATTTTATCTTTCCAACTGCGCTCATATCCGCGAAAACCGAGTCTTGCCATATTTCACCTACTTTATATCCAATTTAAGCGTTTCTTGCAAAATTTTTGAGGCAATAGGAGCTGCCACACCGCTGCCGGAAGAACCGTGTTCGACAATCACTGCCACCGCATAACGCGGATTATCTGCCGGTGCATATCCCATAAACCAAGCGTGATTTCTTAAGCGCCACGGCAGTTGCGAATCATGCCGAATACCGCTTCTGCGTTCCTTCATACTGATACGCCGCACCTGCGTGGTACCGGTTTTACCGCCCATCCGCACTCCGTCCAAATTAAACTTGGCCTTTTTGGCAGTACCGCCAACGCCGTTTACTACTTCATACATTCCCAGCTTTACCAATTCAATATTGCGCTTGGAAATATTTAAGTGTTTGATTTTACTCAACTGTTTTTCCGTCGGCTTAATAAAGGTCGGATTGACGGCATAACCGCCGTTAACCACGCGCGCCAACATTGTCACCAACTGCATCGGCGTTACCAAAACATAACCCTGTCCGATACCTGTATTGGCACTGTCACCCGGTGCCCATTGTGCATCATATTTGGCCATTTTCCAGCTCTTGGACGGTATCAGGCCGCTTTTTTCATTATCCAACCCGACATTCGGCACTTTTCCTAAACCGAGTTTAAGTGCCATTTCCCGAATTTTATCCGCCCCCAGACGCAACGCTGTTTCATAAAAGAAAATATCGCACGAATATTTCAGTGCCTCCACCACATTCAAACTGCCGTGTCCGTAATGATTCCAACAATGAAAACGCGTATTGCCGATTTCCATACCTCCGGCACAATAATAACGCGTTTCACCGTTAATGATTCCCGCTTCCAACGCCGCCAGCGCCACCACGATTTTAAAGGTCGACCCCGGCGAATATTGTCCTGACACTGCCTTATCAATCAATGGCATACGCTCGTTATTCAACAACTCGTTCCAATGCTTATAACTGATTCCGTTGGTAAATAAATTCGGATCAAATGACGGTGCCGAAACCATAGCCAGAATTTCGCCGGTACGCACATCCAAAACCACGGCTGCTCCGCTTTGTGTGCCGAATGCTTCATAAGCCGCTTTCTGCAACCGCGAGTCTACCGTGATTGTAATATTATCGCCCTGCTTACCGGCATCACGCTCAATTTCTTTCATTACTCGGCCATAAGCATTAACTTCCAGTTTTACCGTACCGCTTTTACCCTGTAATTTATAATCAAAATGCTTCTCCAATCCCGACTTGCCGATTTTGAACCCCGGCACCATATACAACGGATTATCCTTACGGTCGGCTTCCGATACCGGTCCCACATAACCGAGCACATGAGCATATAAATCGGCGTACGGATATTTGCGGTTTAAGCCTTCGCTGATTTCCACCCCCGGCATATCCGGCGCATGCAACATTAACTCCGAAACCTCGTTCCAGTTCAAATTTTCTTTGAGCTTCACCGGAATAAAGCGATTTTTGGTTTTTAAGTCATTGGTAATCCGTGCTTCTTCATCTGACGCAAGCGGAATAATCGATTTGAAAACTTCCAATGTTTTTTCAATATCCGGCGTTTGTTCGGCAATCATAACCGCCTGAAAATTCTGCTCGTTTTTAGCAATTACCTCACCGTTGCGATCATAAATCGTGCCGCGCGGCGACAGCAAAAAGCGGGTCGAAATACGATTTTCGTCTGACAACATCCGATATTTTTCCGCTTCATACACCTGCAAATAATACAGACGCGCCGCCAATACCGCAAATGCCAACAGATTGATGATTATGATAATCGCCAAGCGCCGACTTAAAATATGATTTTTTTCGGTATTGTAATCACTCATTAATCCTCTCTTGCGGCAAAAACCTCTGCATTCCGATATTGATTGCGACAATCAACGGATAAAACATCACTGTCGCTAAATAATTGAACATAATTTCATTCGGCGATATCAACAGATTATAATAAATCGACAACAACAACCATTTGAGCACGAATACCCCTAATCCGATTACGGCGAAAATAAACCAAATTACCGAAAAAGACGCACTCTGAAAATAGCGTGCCGGCCATTGGATGGCAAATACCATCAGCATCACCAATAAAATATTAACTCCGAGCGGTGAAGAACTCAACACATCCATAAAAAAACCGACCGTAAAAGCCGATATATACCCGAAAATATGACTGCGTTTCAAACTCCAATAATAAACGCAAATCAACCCCACTGTCGGGCAAAAACGACTTATCCCGACCAAGTCGGACGGAATAAGGCACAAAAACATCAACAAAAGCGTCGTCCACAACGGAATGCCGTGTAGCCAAAACAATCGCCATTTTTCGTGCCAACTATCTTTCATCTGTGCCGCTCTCGGAAGAACCGTCAAAAATTTTTACCTGCTCGGTCGATAAACCGTAATCCACAATCCGCACATATTCAATACGGCTGATATCGGCCAGAGTTTCCACTTTTATATCGTTGTTTTGCAACAAACTTACGAAACCTATCGGCAAGCCGGCCGGAAACATCCCGCCCACACCTGAAGTAACAATTACATCGCCTTCCTGAATATCGGCCGTTGAGCGCGTAAATATCAACGACGGCATTTCCGTATTGTCGCCGCTCAAAATACCGCGCGCCCGCGTTCTTTCCACCACCACCGGTATTTTGGAGTTGATATCGGTTACCAAAATAACCTTGGCATATTGACCGCTGACCGTATCCACTCTGCCGATAACGCTTTCTTCACCCAGCACAATCTGCCCTTTTTTCACATCTTCATCGCCGATATAAACAAACAAAATATGAGTAAAATTATCACTGGATTCGGCAATGATTTTGGCGCTGATAAAGTTGGCTTCCGGCGGCGGCGTATAATTAAGTAATCGGCTAAGCAGCTGATTTTCCACTTCCAGACTGCGCACTTTGTTTTGCAGAATCAACATTTGTTTATTTTCGGCTCTCAATTCGCGATTATCGAGGTATATCCGGCTGATATCATACAAATAGGTATACGCACGATGCAAAATTCGCGCCGGATATTCCACCACCTGCATAATCGGACCTGTTATCCGCAACGCTGCTTTATTGATTCCCGAAGTCAGCGGGCTGTCTACCGTACTGAGCAAAATAAAGAAAATCGAGCAAAAGAACAACACGGCAATAAAAAGGCGCCGCAGCAATATTTTCAATTCAGTCGTCTGAATCAATAACACACTGCGACGCACCATATTATTTTCCTTTTATAACTGTTTGTTTATTCCATACTGGCCAATACGTCTTTCAAAACCGCGTATTCGTCCAACACCATACCCGAACCTTTGGCTACACAAGAAAGCGGGTCTTCGGCAATTATAACCGGCAAACCGGTTGCCTTGCGCAAAACTTGATCCAAATTCTTTAACAGCGCACCGCCACCGGTTAAAACAATACCTTTATCCACAATATCTGCAGACAGTTCCGGCGGAGTATTTTCAAGCGCGACCTTGACCGCTTCCACGATTTCGGCCACGGTTTCAACCAAACTTTCGGCAACCTGACGCTCACTGATAGTAATTTCCTTTGGCACACCGTTGAGCAAATCGCGACCTTTAACTTCAACCGTTTCTCCGTCGCCATCTTCCGGCAAACAAGCCGAACCGATTTCTTTTTTGATGCGCTCGGCACTGCTTTCGCCGATTAAGAGGTTCATATTGCGGCGAATATAGTTCACAATCGCCGTATCCATCTTATCACCGCCGACACGTACCGAACGAGAATATACCACACCTTTGAGTGACAATACTGCCACCTCGGTGGTACCGCCGCCGATATCAACCACCATACTGCCGGTCGGTTCGGTTACCTGTAAACCGGCACCGATTGCCGCCGCCATCGGCTCCTCAATCAACTGAACCTTATAGGCTCCGGCATGATTGGCCGAATCTTTGATGGCGCGACGTTCCACTTCGGTAGCTCCGGACGGCACGCAAATCACAATCAGCGGAGTAACAAACATCTGACGATTATGCACCTTGCACACAAAATACTTAATCATTTCCTCGGCAAAGTCAAAATCGGCAATCACACCGTCTTTCAGCGGCCGAATCGCACGGATATTCCCCGGAGTGCGTCCGAGCATACGTTTTGCCTCGTTACCGACAGCCAAAACCCGCTTACGTCCTCTGTATTCTTCAATTGCCACTACCGACGGTTCATTCAAAACCACACCGCGGCCGCGCACATAAACCAATGTATTCGCCGTACCCAAATCAATAGCCATATCGGCGGAAAACATTCTCATTAAACGTGAAAACATTATTTGTATCTCCAAATTTTTAACATTATTTTTACCTTTTATAACAACTCGCGACAATGTGCAAGCAATATTTTTGATTATGTGAAGATTGTTTGTGATGATATTAGTTTGAAACAGATAACGGCGTAACCGAACGTAATTATATTTCGCGACTGCGCTTAATTCGGGTGAAAATAACACGATTCACCGCCGTTGCGTCATTGCATTGCCTTATCCGTATCTGCATCACGTTTCACATAAGCCAGATTTTGTTCCGATGTTTTTGATATATCGACGCTCTTCGCAACGTTTGCTTTTTTGGTATTATGCACCTTTTTGCGGCGCACCTGTTTGTACTTCTTTACATCATCTTTAATGATTTCGCTGGTTTTTTCTTTTTTCAATACGTCCAATATTTCATTGTTTGCTTGGCGATAAGCTGCCAATTTGGCGGTATTATCTTCATTGACGAGCAAAAAATTCCCCTGTTGGTTGGCTATAGCCTGATACACATAGTCATTTACCGCTATGGTTTTATCAATATTGGATTCTGCACGCAGCTCACTCCATTTTTTCTCGGTTTCCGCCAAAAAATCAGGAAATACCGCAGAAAAATTCTCTCTTAAATCTCCCTGAAGTGCCTGCCATGTTTCATCATCAACGGCTATACTGTTGCTGCCATTGTTTTTGATCTTATCACCGTATTTTTCCGCAAATCCCGGACATATTTCTTCAACTTGGGCTTTATTACCGTAGGCATAAGCCGATATTAGCTTAAAAGACATTTGATCCAAATTATGCGCAACACTTACTGATTGATAGTCTTCCAACGACAACACCGCAATTTCATCTTTCACAAAAGAAATTCTTGCGGAAAAATCTTCCGGCTGTACACCTACGTGATGTATCGCCTCGGTACGACGACGAATTAAATTATTCTTGGATACCCATCCCAATCTCAACTCTCCATCAATAAATGATTGATGAAAAACCAGCGGGGCAATATCGGCACTGATCAATTCCCGAAAAATGTCATCATCGGTCAAAGGTGCAGTCACTTCATCATTCGGCATATATCGTTCTCCTTACCAGACATGACATATTATAAAACAACTGAACAAATAATGCAATATCTAATTAAATACCTCTAAACTTTTTTTTGATTTTTTCCAAATATTCCGGCTGACCGCTGTAAACTTCGGCAAATTCAACATCGGCTTGCAACTTATTGCGAAGCCATGTGCGCTGACGTTTGGCATATTGCCGGGTATGCAGTTTTGCCAACTCCAGCGCCTGAGCAAGCAGCATTTCTCCCTTAACCGCCAAACTCAACTCCGGCACACCGAGTGCCTTCATTGCCGGCAAGGTCTCATCAACTCCGCGCCGTACCAACTCGGCAATTTCTTTCAGCGCGCCCAACTCCACCATTTTATCGAGCCGCTCCCGACAGCGCTGTTCGATTACCGCAATTTCCGGCACGATTTTCACTACCGTAAATTCCGCTTCCGGCAGTTTTTTTATCAGCGGCGCTTTATACCATTCCGATACCTTTTTGCCGGTAGAATTGATAATTTCCAAAGCGCGCACAATTCTTGTTTTATCGTTTTTATTTATTTTTTGCGATATTTCAAAGTCTTTTTCTTTTAATTCAAAGTAAAGGTTTAATAAATTTTCCGTTTGTAAACGTCTGCGGAGTTCTGCTCTTACTTGCGGATTGACTTCCGGAATCGGAGTTATACCGTTAATCAGCGCATCGATATACATACCGGTACCGCCAACCACTACCGGCAAGCGTCCCTCTGCCCACAGTTTGCGAATTTCCGCCACGCATAAATCCAGCCATTCCACCACATTACCGCGTTTTGTAACATCATACAGTTCAAACAGTCGATGCTCGACCTGTGCCTTTTCTTGCGTGCTCGGCGTAGCGGCAATAATCGGAATATCCTTATAAATCTGCATTGAATCGCAATTAAGCACCACGCCGTTAAGTGCTTGTGCCACCGCGATTGCCAATGCCGATTTGCCCGATGCCGTCGGTCCGGCGATAATGAGTACCGGATTTTGCTTCATCTACTCCTCCGCCGGACAACCCGCAATCAGTTCGGCAAATTCATTTTTTTTGCGCCGATACATTTCGGCATTTTTGCCGTTTAAGCCCTGAAACTTGCGAGCAATCACATATTGCGGCAACAATTTTTTGACTTCTGCCACCGGTTTATTCCACATTTGCGGACGAATACGGATTTTTTTGCCCTCTCCCGCCGAAACTCGCGGCGTAATCTCACCACTGTCGGCATCCTCAAATTCAATCAGCGTTAAGCGCAGATTTTCCATAGTGTGCGGAATTAAAAATTCAATCGGTTCGCCCGAATTGATATAGTTACGAATTTCAAAAATCGCGTCATCGCCCTGCCATTCCACGATTGAACCGGCAAACAGCCACTCGCCGAGAGTGCGCGTATATTCGTAATTTTGGCTGATATTGGTCAGCTTGCCGTCGTGAAAGCCCAAGCAATAACCGCGATTCTGCAAAGCGTATAAATCATCCATATATTTGGTATAATCCCAATGCTCGGCATCCTTATAATAATCATCAATAGCCTGACGATAAGCACGCGCCACCGTGCCGGCATAATATTCGGTTTTGTTGCGTCCCTCGACTTTGAGCGAGTCCATACCGATTGAAAGAATATCGTTAAGCCGCGGCATTAAGCACATATCTTTTGAGTTCAGCAAATAGCCGCCGTGTTCATCTTCCACCACCTCATAATATTCTCCCGGACGGAATTCTTCTTCCAACAAAAACTCAAACGCCGGAGCATTATCCTGATTGATTTCCACTTCTCTGATTGTGCCGTCTTTGAGCCGCAGGTGCATTTTATAATGCCAACGACAACAATGCGCGCATTTTCCCTTATTAGCACTGCGATCGGCCATAAAGTTAGAAATCAGACAGCGGCCGGAATACGACATACACATTGCGCCGTGCACAAAACATTCCAATGTCATTTCCGGACATTCTTCGCGAATTTCCTTCATCTCGGCAAAAGTAACTTCGCGCCCCAAAACACAGAGGCTTGCCCCCATCGATTCCCAAAATTTGACGGTTTGCGCCGAGCAAATATTGGCTTGGGTGGAAACAAAACGCTTTAATTCCGGCGCGTGTTCTTTCAGATAATAAAATACACCGGGATCAGCCACCAAAACTCCGTCCGGTTTAAGTTCTTGCAAAGTTTTTACAAATTGCGGCAACTTACGCGCTTCTTCGTTATGGATATACAAGTTCAGCGTCAGATAAATTTTTTTGCCGTGAGCGTGCACAAAATCAATTCCCTCTTTCAAGTCTTCAAGTGTAAACTTGGACTGAGTGCGTAAACTCATATCCGGAGTTCCGGCATAAACGGCATCCGCCCCGTATAATATCGCGGTTTTTAACTTTATCAACGAGCCTGCCGGCAATAACAACTCTGCTTTTCTCATTATTTTTTCACCTCTATTGACGTTGTGTATGATTCCAATTTTCCGAACGGAGTTTTTTCCGCCTCAACTTTGGCAATAAACGGGGCATTGGCCGTTTTATCGCGCAAAATCCACAAATAAATCGGCATTTTTTGGTTGAGTAAAAATCCGGCGGAAGCACCTTTTTGAATTTCCAACATATATTCGCATTTCAGCGCATTTCCGGCAAAATAAGGCGTTTGAATTTCCTCGTGTCCGACGGTTTTCATTTCCGAAAGCGAATATTTTTTACCGTTGAACGAATAGCGGTGCAAATTGCAAGTATCCGCCCGCACCACTTGCTCGGTCAAAACTCCGAACAGCGAAAGCAAATCAATCGAATCATCCAGCTTATCCAAATCCACCAAAGCCGGTTCTTCCAAAACCCGCCCGTCGCGAACTTTAATCCGCGTTTGCGGCACTCCGTCTTTATATGTCAGTTGTTTGGTACGATGGTGTGAACGCGATTGCACTTCATAGCCGTAATCCTCCGGCTTAAACTTATCCTTATTGTAGGTGCCGTAAGCGTGATACTCGCCGGTAAACGGATAAAGTTTACCGAATGCGCCGGTAGTGGTCAGTCCGGTTTTCATATCGTACTTATTGCCGACAAATTTATAAGTCAGCGATTGTTCGCAAGCATCAAAAATTCCGATGGTGGTTTGCATATTCTGCGTAACCTCAAGCGCCTCGGCCGCAAAAGCCGTTATCCAAGCCGATAAAAAAATTAAAAAACGTTTCATTTCTTTAGTCAATCCTTAAACAATTTACCTTAACATAACAGAAAATTTCAGATAATAAAGGAAAAAATTATGGCAAAAAAAGTTTTATTATTGTACGGCGGGTTTTCAGCCGAGCGAGAAGTCAGTATTTCTGCGAAGTCTGACATTTTGAACGCGTTAATAAGTAAAGGTTATACGGTTATTGAACACAACCTGACCGATGTTTGGCATTTGCTTGATGTTTTGCGTACCGAAAAACCGGATGTTGTTTATAACGGGCTTTACGGAAACTGGGGCGAAGACGGCGAAATTCAAGGTTTGTTTGATATGCTCGGTATTCCTTATACCCACTCGGGATTGAACGCCTCCGCCATCGGTATGAACAAACATATCTGCAAGCTGATTGCCGCACATAACGGAGTTAAAGTAGCACAAGGCGAGAAAAAGACTTATGCCGAATATAAAAAAAACGGCACGAAAATTCCGTTTCCGTATGTTATTAAGCCGGTCGTCGGCGTGTTTATAATCCGTAATGCCACCGACACCGCGCAAATCAATTATTCCGACGATTCGCTTGAAGTATTGATTGAGCAGTATATTGCCGGACGTGAACTGACGGTAGCCTGTTTTGAGGGTAAATCCTATGTTGTAACCGAACTCAAGGCCAAAAACGAATTCTACGATTATGAAGCCAAATACACTGCCGGATATACACAACATATTCTGCCGGCAGAACTTGATAAAGATGTGGCGAAAACTTGTTGTCGTTATGCCGAGATTATGCATAATGTACTCGGTTGTCGCACGGTTTCGCGTTGCGACTTCCGCTATAATCATACCGACGGAGTGGTATTTTTGGAAATCAACACCAATCCGGGAATGACCTCGTTGTCACTGGTGCCGGAACAAGCCAAATACATCGGAATTTCGTATGCCGATTTATGCGCACGTCTGGTGGAAAATGCCACTTGTCGCAATCCGGAAAATGTTACCCTTGCATCTGACAACGAAAAAAATGTAAATTGTGCTTGATTTTAAAAACAAAATTTGCTAAACAGGTACTGACTTGAAAAAGTCGGGGTTGTAGCTCAGTTGGGCGCGAGGATAAAAAATGTCTGGCAGACATTTTTTACCGCAAACGGCGAAGTTTTCTTAATGAATTTATGTAGCGACAGCAAATAAATTAATTTAGAAAACGAGTGACCGAGCAACTGCATCCTCTGCTTATAAAATTATTGGGGTTGTAGCTCAGTTGGGAGAGCGACAGGTTCGCAATCTGTAGGTCGGGAGTTCGATCCTCCTCAACTCCACCATTAAAACACAAAAAGGACGCATAACGCGTCCTTTTTGTGTTTTAAATAATGAGTTGGGAGCGAACGACTGACCGTAGGTCTGGAGCCGGAGGAACAAAAACAACCTCTAAATATTGTTTTTGAACGACGGGCGAAGTTCCCCGTCGAGCAAGGAAGCGACAGTCCCCTTGACGCATTCTTATATCCGCTCAGCGAGGGGTGACTATAAAAAAAACAGCGTGCGTTCTAACCCAAAAGGTTAAGAACACACGCTGCCGCTTAAAATTTTCACTCTCTTAGTGGCGTGCGTGGCGTGTCTTGTATCTGTATACGCGCCATAATACGTTCATCATTTCGACCAATGGCCATCCGACAAGGATTGCCACCAAAGCCTCTGTCGTATAATTAAGTGCGCTTTCATTATAGCAGTTGGTATAGTAGCATGCCAATGCTATAATCGGCGAAGCCAAGAACACACCAATAATAATGGCTGTAATACCATATGTTAACTTGGTCTTGACCTTCTTGGCTTTGTCAATTGTGTTGACCGCCGCTTGGTAGAGTTCCCAATTCAGGACCTCAGCAGTCAAGCCACCGATAAGTATGATGGCTATAGCAAACACATACACAATCTCCGGCATTTCTGGCAGAATTGTGCAGATGCCGAAAACAATTGCCAAAATGATTGGGATCACTAAAGATGCTCCCAGTAACTGGAATGCACCTTTGATGGAATCTCGGGCAGTAACATTGTTATTGCTATGATTGCCGTTAATTACTTCGTTTGCGATCACCATCTGAGCACCGCTCATAAAATTCATATTCATCATAATTGTATTTTTTTTGTTTCTATCTTTTGTTTCTAACTCACTCAATAAAAAAGCAAATATTCAAGAGAAAATTTGCTTTACCGATGCGCCAAAAGAGTTTATCGGTAGCAAAAAAATACGAATTATGAACACAACACTTGGAGAGTGTGAAATTTAAATCAATTTGTAAATTTCATCCATAATTCGTATTTTTAAGCAATTTTAGTATAGCATAAAGCAACATTTAAATCAATCTCTTTTTATATCTTTTGAATTTTGTAAATCAGATATAAAATTATGTGGAAAAATACACTTTTTAAAATATAACATATTGAAATAAATTAAAAATTTTCAATTTATATATTTTAAATTTAAACTAACGGAATCACACCACCAATACAGCACTAAAGGCACCTTTACGGTGTCTTTTTTATTGCAACAAAAAGCCGGTTCGTATTAACGAGCCGGCTCATTGTTTCTGTTGACGATAAAGCTATTTGTTTGCCATTTTCAGATATCTGTACGCAAGTTTGTTATAAACTCCGTCCGACATATCCGTAAACAGAACCGTTGCATAGTTTCTGTCGATGCTGATTACTTTACAATGAATTTTGGTCTTAACATCGTCAAACATAAGCTCAAGTTCTTTTTCTTCGCCGAGTTGCCAATTTTCGCGATTAACAATTACTGCCGTATTGCGATTCATTTCCATAATTTTGACATTGGAGAACAAACCGCTATCGCGCCATACTTCATATCTGGCAACCGGAGATTCCGGCATTACATACACATTGCCGTAACGATAATAATCTTTCGCTGTCTGCCGTAATTCGGTTTCTTTCAGTCCCAAACGAACAAAGCTGTTTTCATCGCTGAATGTATTAACTAACTTATACCAATCGTAGTTAACTACCGGAGCTACGGTACGTGTTTTGATTTTTTCGTTCATACTTAAATCAAAACTGCCGGTCTTTTGCGTATAAAGCTGAACATCAGACGGCACCAGACGGCGATAGTCATTATCAACAACCACCAAATATCTGTTATTATCAGCCGCACGATTGCCGTTGCGGAATTCGGCATAATTGTTGATATAACCGTCATGAACCGTCAGATTGGTATCCATAGTGTTGATATAAGCATTGTCGGCATAAAGCGTATCAAACTCAACGCCGCGTTCGCCATCGGTATAATCATTGACGGAAATTACGGCATTTTTAACTCTGAAATCATAGTCATAAATGCTGTCTTGGCTATTTTTGAAGGCTTCAGGTGCATTCGTTACCGAAGTCTGCTCTTCGTAAACCGTGCGATTTGCATTTTCAACCGTAGCATTAACCACATCTTTATCAACACCGATGACATCTAACGACAACGGTGTTCCTTTACCATAAGCGTTGATACCGCGAGCTGCATAAACAGTCGTATCATCCTCATCTCCAAATTGTGATGCGGTATAAGTTGTTTGCGTCTGTTTATATCCTTCCGGATAATCCTTGGTTGAAACATTCGAATTCGGTGCCTTATCGGAGTTGGCATAAATATTATCCGCCATCAGCGTTATATCGGCCAGACGTCCGCCGTCCGGATAATAATTATCGTTTTCTCCGTTATTGCCGCGAACCGTCAACGAGTAGATTTTCAAATTGGAATCACCGCGTTCCGGATTATCTATGGCATCAAGAACTCTTATGTTCACATATTGCGGAATTACGCTTTCAACCGTACTGTCAGACGTACTTCCGTAAACCAAATCGTCATGCGGATAAAGCATATCATCAAATTCGGCCGCTTTACTGTCGGTTGCAGGACCGCTTCCGACTTCATATATCGTCAAATTCTGTGCCTGTTGAGTGATATCCAATCCTTTGCCGGATGTGATATTGCCGATTATTGCATCGTGTTTTAGTTCCAAATCAACCGCACCGTGCTTGGAAATCAACTGATGTATTAAGATTTCATCTGCAGAATTGCCGCTGCCGGATATATGCAAATCATTTTCCGCTTCCATATTGACGGAAGATTTTGAACCGGAGGCCGTATCTTGCATATAGGTAAATTTATTACCGTTTTCGCCGATATTATCGCTGGCAATCAACGATATATTGCGTCCGATAACGGCAGGATTATTTCCTTTGCTTGCATTCAAAATCGAATATCCTTTGAAATAATCTGCATCATCAGGTGTCGGTCTAACATCTGCCTGTTTCCAATCAGCCGCCGTCAGCAACACATCGCCGTCAGCCGTAACGTTTTTGATATTCAAATCGGAATCTTTGGCTCGCAGATTAATCAACCGAGTATCTGATTTATTATCATTTTCCGCAATTGCGGTCACCGTTCCGCCGACATTAACATTAATCGAATCAGTCCAATCACGGGTTGAAGCTTCGATCGATGAGGCCGGATTAGCCGATTGAGCGGCACCGATGTTGGCATCTTTGGCATTGATAATCAAATCACCGCCGGTTGCCAGCAGAGTCTTATACGACTGCTGCGGATTGCCCTTATCGGCATTTTGATGCTTACCGCCGTTGGTATCGGTAACACCGTTCAAGATATTACCGTTGAGCTGATTGATATTTATATTGCCGTTAGGTGTCTGAATATAATTATCATTAGCGCTTGCATATTCACCGATAACAAAGTCGGAATCTCGGTTATTGACGGTAACATCGCCATTTTCCGCCATAACCGAACCTTCAACTTTCAGTCCGTCTGCGCCGGAGTTATCAATCGCGATATTGCCTTTGGCATTGTCAATATTACCGGTCGTGCTGATTACCACACCGTCATCGGAGGTATTGCTCAACACAATATTCCCCGTACCGGTCTTGACATTACCAGATATTTCCATCGCTCCGGTATTGCTGTTGTTTATCGCCACATCGCCGGAAACGGTAGCAATTATTCCA
Organism: uncultured Pseudomonadota bacterium; assembly: GCA_902793695.1. GTDB lineage: Bacteria > Pseudomonadota > Alphaproteobacteria > RF32 > CAG-239 > RUG410. The sequence goes on from CADBEI010000029.1 coordinate 31,538, forward strand.
CTCTCGGTCAATTCCAATTTGCCCGAACCGCTGTTATCTACCGCGATGTTACCGGATTTATCTTCAAGCGTACCGGAAACGGTTAATGCATCGCCTTGATTATCAATATTGATATTACCGGCATCATCTTTTACCACACCGGAAATTTCCAAAGAACCGGCAGTATTGTCAATCGAGATATTGCCGTTATCGTTGCTTATTGTGCCGGCAATCTCCGCACCTTTGGCACCGCTGTTGGTGATGGTGGTATCACCGCTTTCTTTATTGGTTATCACTCCGTTTAATGCCAGTTTGCCATCGCCGCTGTTAGTGATGGAAACATTGCCGAAATCGTTATTATCAACAGTAGAATCTGCCGTTAATATCAAGTCTTTGCCGATGTTCTCAATTACCACTTTGCCGCCGGTGTTATCCAAATCGCCGCTGATGGTTGTGCCGTTGCCGTTATTGGTAACGCTTAAGTTACCGCCGGCATTGTTA
>CADBEI010000029.1:32035-51507 GCA_902793695.1 uncultured Pseudomonadota bacterium
GTAACGCTTAAGTTACCGCCGGCATTATTAACCGTAGAGGCAAGAGTCAGAGCACCGTTCGTGTTGGTAACACTCGTGTTGCCGCCGCTGTTGCTGATGGTGCCGTTCATTGTTGCATCGCCGCTGTTGGTTACCGTCGTATTACCGCCCGCGTTCGTCAATGCCGCCGTATACGTCAACCCGTTGGCGTTCTCTATACTCGTATTGCCGCCTTCGTTGCTTATCGTGCCGGCAATCTCCGCACCTTTGGCACCGCTGTTGGTGATGGCAATGTTGCCTGACTTATCATGTATATTCGCCTCGGAAGTTATATTTAATTTACCACCGGTGTTGCCTATCGTGATATTACCTGCCGTTTGAACATCCATCGCACCGCTGATGGTCATGCCACCCTCACTGCTGTTTGTGACCGCAATCGAACCGGAATCTTCAGTCGTCAGATTTCCGGCAACATTCAAGGCTCCGTCATCAGAATTGGTTAATTCAATATTGCCGGCTTTAGCCTTGATATCTGCATCTTCTGCTATGCTGATACCCTTATGCGCCGTTATTATAATTCCCTTATTTTCGTTGGAAACAGTATCATTAACGGCAACACTACCCTGTGTATCAAGAACAATATTGCCCGCATCCGACGAATATTTTTTCTTATTGCTTACAGGGGCATTAAGAGTAACATCTCCGGCTGACTTATCTGTATCGTTACCGATGAATACGACACCACCGGTATTGTCGATTTTTCCGTTTATGACGGCAGATGCATTGTTTTGCAGCTTAATATTGATATTACCCGCATTTATAATTGCCTCATCCACAAATCCGGTTATATCTGTTAAATCTTCATATTTATCTATAGTCAGACCGCCGTTTTTAACCAAAATATTCAAATTGCCCTCGTAGTTATCAGGCTCATACGCAAGTTCCGAATAATTTACATTATTGGCTATTCTTCCGTGTACCTTAACCTCACCTGTGGAAGTGATATTTGTTACCGATGCCTGATTATTGTTATCCGCAACTATATTACCCTCCACATTTTCAAGCTTCTTATAAATATCCATACCGATTTCTGTGTTATATAAGTTATAAATATTCAACGGCACATTATTTGTGGTCTGATTATCTACATTGACAGTCGTATGATTGTTATTAACAATAACATTACCTTCAACCTTGCTTGATGTTCCCTCTTTGGCTTTAATCTCTATACCATCGCCGAAATAGGTCAGAGGCAGGTTGAACAAATGGATTTCACCGTCTTTGTAAATTGCCTTGATATTACCGTAGTTGATACCGTCATTTAAGTACGCACTGTTTGCATTGCCGCCGAGATTGATTAAATTCTTCACTCCCGTATTCGGATCAATAATCAGATTTTCTTCTTTGATCATATCATCGGTAATGGTAATACCTCTATATTTATATCCGGAAACAACATCACCTTTTATATTGACCTTTTCGGCCTCAATACTGATTTTTTCTCCCGAAAACAGATAACTGCCGCTACCGAGATTAAGTTTTGTTCCGTCAAGATTACTATCATCCCACTCGAGAGAGTTATGTAAACTAATCAAAACCATATCTGGAGAACTCAACAGTGTCTTACCGGAAATAACCGTATTACCGAGTAAAGCTATCAAACTGTTGTCATTTATCACGGTAAATTGATTTCCGGAATTAAGGATATCGCCCATAAACACCGTAACAGAACCGACATCATTTTCGGATATAAACGGATTACTCGAATCCAAATAAGTATGAACCGTTATACCGGCATCAACTCCCTGACTTCCAGACAGATAGTGTACACCGTTGACCGTATCCGGAATATTATTAAATGCACCGATACCGTTTACATAGTTATAAGCATTTGCACCGCTTACAGCCTTCTGTGTATTCATAAATTCCGTGTGATCTTTACCGTTAATTTTCAATCCGCTGCCGGCGGCACCGCTACCGAAATCAATATTGTTGAAAATTAAAGAACGACCCGAATAGTTATCTACTTTCAACCCCGGTTGGGCCACAATTATTTTGCCGTCACCGCCGATATTATAGTTATTGGTACCGGTAATATTGACATTGGCAGCATCCGAATACAAATCAAAGAAGACTATGGCATAAGTTTCGTCTCTATCCTTGTATTTTTCATTAACGGTTTCATTATATTCGTTTTCCAACGCGGCTCTTCTGTCAGCAAGATTTTGTTTAATCTCGCTGTTGGCAGTCAGTTTTTCATTATATTGTTGCAACAAATCATCAATCGCCCCAAGTTCTGCTTGATACTGTTCCACTTCTGCATACGAAGTGACTTCGGCACCGTCAACAATCTTTGTTATTTTATCTACGGATACATATTTATCCTTATAAATGATAAACTCACCTTTTTCCGATATCTTTAAATTGCCGTTAATCGCGTTTTGCGCTGCTTCTATCGTATCAAGTTGCTCCTGTGTCAATACCAGTTCCGCATCCCCCATCATAACTATATTATTTTCCAAGAATTCCACTATGTTCACTTCTTGGTTATGCTCGGCAATTTCCATAAGTTTGTTTTTATACTCCGTAACCAAGGTATTATATTGTTCTTCCGTCAATCTTTCCGGCTCACCGGCAGCTGTTTGAACAATCATTCCTTTAATTTCGGATTCCTCACCCAACCGATACGCATCTATAATTGTCTGTCTTTGAGCATCGCTCAATGTCAAAACATCGCTGTCCAAACCGTCCAAAAATGCAGTTATCGTTAGCGGTTTTATTCTGCCGGAATGACTCTCTATATCGGCAATTTTGGCATCATACGCGTTCACTATTGCGTCATACTGCTCCGCTGTCAATCTTTCCGGTTCATCCGCTTCTGTTTTAACTACCAAATCTTTAATGTCAGCTCCTTCAGTCGAATTTTTCAAAGCCTCAGAAATGGTGTTAAATTGTGCTTCGGTAAGTACAAGCTGTTCATCTTCCACCATAATTTCGGCATTTTTCAAAAATTCCACTACCGACGGTACTTCCGCCTCTGACATTTTTTTGTTGTAGGCATCGGCAATGGCATTATATTCCGCTTCCGACAACTTACCGGTCTCACTATCAGATTTACGTATAATCATATCTCTGATATCAGCAATAATCAACTTATTGAAATCACCGGAATCCGTATCAACCAATACATAGTTACCGTCAGTAATAAAGCCATTAATTTCATCCAACTTTTCCTGCGTTATTTTACGCTCGTCCGTAATCCTTACAATAAAATCGTTCAAAACGGTATCTTCGGCAGATAACTCTTGAACATTTTCATCAATATTATTGATTTCTATCTGAATTGAATCCAATGAACGCTGTTTGATATCGGCACCGTCAATGTTTTGTCCGTTATACAGCTTGTAGTCGTCATTATAGAAGCCTACTAAAGTATCAGCATCTATTGAGCCGTCACGATTTATCTTCATATAACGGCTGTTACTTTGTCCGGCCACCATCTGCCCGTCAACTGTTAATGTCGGACTGTGAGATATCGAAGTAACGGATTTACTGTCTCTGGACGTAATAGGAATACCGAACAAAGCATAACTTACCGTTTTCCATCCGACATATGAACTGGAATTTCCTCTTCCTGACGAATAATTTACATCTATGGTTTTACCCGAAGTAATATCGGCTCCGGTTGCAACATTCAGATTATTTTTCAAAGATTTTGTTAATCTGCCATCTTCCGTTGTGGTAGCTACGGCGGCGTGTGCCTCCGAATAGGCATATTGCGTCAGATTATTTGCGGAATTCTGCATATAGTTAATATCAACCAAATTTCCGGCTTCCAACGAACCGCTGTTATTCAGATTGTTATTAACATTAAGCGTCAAATACGATTCCGCCACCGGATCCTTAAAGCCGAAGTGATGAGCCTCAGCATTAGTACGGCTGGCCAATTCGTTATTGGAATCAAAATTAATTTCCAATTCATCGCCGGCTTTTACCTTTGCTCCTGACGCAACATTGATGTTATTGTTATTGGTAACCGTCAGATAGCTCCTCGCTCTCGGAACCGCCACAAATGCTCCCGCAGAGGAATCTACTTTTTGTTTGAACAGTGAAGAGGTCAACGCATTGAGTGATACATTTGAATCCGCATTCAAAAGCGAGTTACCGGCAATATCAAGTGTGCTGGACTGATTAAGAGTATTTCTTAAATTCAAGGTTGAACCTGCCACAAATCCGCCGGCCGCACCGGTATATGAAATATAGCCGTTATCACTGGTTCTGAGATCGGAAGCTGATTTCAAATTGATGTTCTTGGCATTGATTTTGGCATTGTTCAAATTCAAGCTAGACGCCGCCGTAAAACTACCGGTATGTGAATTGCCGTAAACCGCTATCAAACCGCCTCCTCTGCTGGTTGCCGTATCTTTGATATAAGCGTTGTTGGTAACTTCATATTTAACATCTCCGGCCGAATTAATATCTGTATCGGTTATATTTGTGGTGGTAGAAGTATTGAATGTGGTAGTTGTACTTCCTTCGGAAATACTCAACAGACCGCCGTGACCATCAGAAGAAGTCATATTAAAAGTATTGGTCGACTTATTCTTCATATCCATGGCATTAACCGCTTTAGCTTTGTCCGAAGACGCACTTACAGTTAATACCGATGAACCGGTCAATGTGTTGGTGGCAGAAGAAGAACCGGCGTCAATTACACCACCGGAACTCGATGATTTGCTTAATACCGAATTTCTGACGGTATCAAACTCAACCGTCGTTTTATCTGCATTAAGAGTACCGCCGATATTACCCATGGTGTTTGATGTCAGTTTTGAAGTCAGACTCATCCTATGTCCGTTGATAAGACCGGCACTGATTTGGCTGGCATTGACATCAATATCGGACTGATGTTTTGCTTTAATTTTAGCTTCATGAACACCGCCGGTTCCGTCGCCGATGATATTATTTACACCGGCAACATCAACGTTCAACGTACTGTAATCATCTGCATATATAACAAAATTGTTGACACCTGCAAGGCTGACATTAACAGATCCGCCTTCCGCCTTTGCCGTAGATTTAAGATTGGCATTGATATCCAAACCGTTTGCCGTATGTTCCTTAACTTTCAGCACCGTCGATGACTTAGCTGTATTTTCGGCTTTTGCTGCTGTACCGTTGTAAAATCCCAAAAGCGAAACTCCTACATTATGAATTTCACTCTTGGCCACAATACCTTCCTGATTTGAGGTCATATCCTTGGCGGTATTGATAGTCGTAGTGCCTTGGTTGCTGATGGTTAAATCGCTGAGGCTGTCAATACCCGATTTAAAGTCGGCATCCATGTGTGCACCGACAGATTTGATATTGGCAATATCGGCAAGTTGAACCGAGGTTACGTTTGACTTGGAATGTGCATACATTTTGCCGTAATCGGTGGTAATTTCCAATCCGTTGGTCTTAATACTGCCGGTTGCGTTTTCAATCAGCGCACGGTTAATGCTTTTGACTTGGTTTTCGTTTTTGGAAATACCCACCAAACTGGCAAGCGAAACCTTAACCACGGCTTTAGAAGAATCTAACTCGGTATTGGTGGTGGAATGAAGTGTCAGTTTGCCGCTGGTATCAATATTAACATTACCGGTAATCAAGGCCGCACTTTTGTTGGTATCGACGTTCTCCGCAATATCGACAACGGCATTGGCACCGCTAACAATAACACTGGTGCTGTCAACCACCGATTTGTTGTCCGATTTGGAAACTATGCTCAAATCTTTGGCATTTACGGTAGCGTCTTTAACTTGGGCAACCGTTTCGGAAGTGTTGTTATAAATGGCTCCGGCACCGGAAAGCGCAACGCCGGCTACCGTCACTTCAACATTTTTCAGTTTAACGTCGGCTTTGGAGTCGGCATTCACGGAAACATCGCCGCTCGTGCTCTCAACCTTGCCGCCGGAAATTTCGGCCAAAGTATTGTTGGCCAGCTTAATATTCTTAACACCAACGTTGACCGAAGCTATTCCGCCCGAAACATTGGTATTTACCAATTCAAGCGTATCGCTGTTTTCTTTTAAGCCTTTAATTTTGCTCTTAGCCTCAATTTTCGTATCGTTTGTTGTTTTGAGGTTGCCGTTAACTTCAGCCACCGCACCGGTTTTTATATCGCTCGCCGAACTGGTCGGAGTGTATAAGTTTTTAACATTATCGGCATCATCTGCGGTAGATTTGTTGTATATATTTTGGGTATAACTAACCGCATCATTGATTTTACTGCCGCTTTCCGCTTCGGAATACGTAGCTGTGCGCTTGCCTAATCTGATAACGGCGACATCGGCGGCAATTGTGCCCGCACCCAAAGAAACGCCGATAGTCATATTATCCAGCCCGTTTATCATCTCCGCAATGGCGCTTGACGATCCGGCATTTATCTGACCGTCATTGTTTGATAAAATCTTTGCGTTTGCCAGATTATTGGCATAATAAAGATTGATATTGCCACCGACAGCCGCACCTAAACCGGCCACTGCTATCATGCCCATACTGTTGGTGGCAACGGTATTATCTTTAGCATTAAGATTAAGTGCATTTTCAATATTTATGGTTTTGGATTTGGCATCCACCACGGCCGTGGTTGAAGAGTCAATCTGGTTCACCAAAGCGTTTGCTACCGCACCTGCGCCAATAGCCGCAGCGGTTGCTCCGATGGTCATGTTATCCAACTTGCGGTCGGAATTCGCATTCAGCGCCATTGATTTTGCTTTGGTTATCGTATTATCATCCGCATAAGATTTTACGGTGTTTTTATAAATATTTTGTACCACACCTACGACCAGAGCCGCACCTTCTCCGGTAAAGCCGATGGATAAAGCGCGGTTTTTTATATCGTCTTTTTTACCGTTATTGGTACTTATGGTAATATCTCCGGCATTTTGAATCGTAGAATTCTTAATTCCCGCTTCGGTTTCGGATATAACATTATTCAAAACCAAATTGACGAGCAAACTTGCCCCCACACCGGCAATAGCCAATGCACCGATCCAGTTTTCACTCTTAATCGCAGAATTTGCGACAATAGCTATGGCTTTTGTGGTATTGATGGTGGCATTATCCATATATGCCTTTGTATGTCCTGTATAATTATTTTTAATTGCCACCGCCGTGCCGGCTACATTACCCGCACCGGCAACACCGGCATCAACATCAAAGGTGGAAATATTGTTCTGCGCAGTCATATTGATGGCGGCGTCATTAACCTTTGCGTTCTTAATCGATGCATCAACCGTGCCGTTATAGGTATTCACAATCGGCGCCACCGACAAAGCCACCGTACCGGCTCCGGAACCGGCAACCAAAATATGGCTGGCATTCATATCTTCATTGGCACTGATATTAATGGTTCCCGCGCTGATTTCGTTTTCTCCGTTTTGGTTATCAATTTGCGCAATGGCTTCGTCCTCTATCTTATTGACAACCGTATTGGTATTGGCAGCCACCGTACCGGCACCGCCGCCGGCTACCACAATCTGCTGATTATCTTTTTTGTTGGAGGCAAGCAGATTGAGGGTATCATCTATAGTCAGCTTAGAGTTATTGCCGATTAAGGCTTTGGTTTCGCTCTTATCTCGCATTACCAAAACATTACCGCCGATTGCCGCAGTTCCGGCACCGCCTATTTCACCCGCTACGATGTTTTTAATCGAATATTCATTAGCTACAACATCTAAATTGTTTGCCTTGACTTCGGAATTTAAGATTTCCGCTTGAACTTCATTATGAATGGATTTTACGATTGTTGCACCGGCAATTGCTACTGTTTCACCGCCGGCTACATTATAGAACATATTCCATTTGTCAAAGCTGTTTCCTTCCTTCAAACCGACATAATTGCCTTTATCATCTTTTTTAAGCATTTTATTTCTGTATGCGTCGGTAGTAACATCATCGGTCGCATAATGTTGATCATCGTTCTTGGTTCCGCCCATGGAATTTACGGAAGACGCAAACACACTCATTTTGCCCGAGGTTGTTACATTTCCATTATTAACATAAGCATGAACAGTTTTGGAAATAACATCAACATTCACACTGCCGGCGATAACAACGGTTGCCGTACCGGCAGATAAAGTTCCGCCGCGAGTGTAAATGGTTGTATCATCCGCCGCATTTACCAAAACCGATGAGCTCTGAGTTACGGTTCCGCCGAGCAATGCCTCTACGGTATTTTTAACAATATTGGCATTGGCATTGGCTGCAACGGCGGCAATTTCAGTGGAGATACCTACCGATACCGGTATTAAATTCATATACTCAACCGATGTTGCATTAACGGCAACACCTGCAGCTTTTTGAATTTTCGAACCGTGTTGTAAATCGGCTTTTACCGTGTTGTCATAGACATTGCCGATTAAGTTCGGACCGATAACCAAACCTTTAGCAAAATCAGCTACCGCTGTTATGCCTTCCAACTTGTTATCATATCCGGCCGTTATACTGATGTTGCCGTCGGAATTGAGTACCGAATTGTTGATGGCATCGGCAGTAACTTCCGATAAGAATACATTGGCAATACCGTTGATGTTTATGGTTGCTCCGCCGGAAGTCTGAATGCCCAAATTGGCGGCAAGGAATTTCAAATCTTCTGTTTCGTTTGCTTGAATATCCAGCGATTTGGATTTTGTAAGCGTTAATCCGTCAGCTTCGGCTTTAATTTTTGAATTATTGACATTAACAATCGCGCCGATACCGACACCGAAACCGGCGGAAGCTGTTGAAAAATCAACAGCGCCGGCCAAACTTTTGTTTTTAATATCAGCGTTTGCCGTAATATCCACATCGCCGGAAGCGCTTATGGTAGAATTGGCAGCTCTTGCCGTAACGTTATTGCTGTTTAATTCTATATTTGCCGCACCATCAAGGGTAAAGCTTGACGAAGCACCGAAGCTCAATGCACCGGCCACGGCAATGGTGTTGTATTTTTGCTGCAAATCGGCATTAACTTTAACATCTTTTACATTTGACAGGGTACTGCCGATAATTGCCGCAGTTATGCTCTTTGCGCTGTAGTTCAAAGTTGCGGCGGCACCTGCACCGATATTTGTTCCGGTAGACTTACCGAAACCGGCGGCACCGGTTATATTCCAAATCAGCGAATCATCTTTGGCTTCAACTTTGACATCAACATCCGGAACATTATCTCCCTCTGTTTTAACTGCTGTTTTATCATTAATATTATTACTTATTTGTGCTAATACCGTATTATGCAGCTTATTATAACCGAATGAACCGCCGACCGACGCACCGAATGCACCGCCCGTCGCAGCACCGATACCGGCTGTAACGTCAATCAAATCAATATCCGTATCGGCAGTCACATTCAATCCTTTGGCATTTTCCGAATTGAAATTGATTGTGCTGTTATCAACCGATGCTTTGGTTTCGGACTTATTATTATAGATATTTACACCTGCTCCGGCCGAAATTGTGCTGGATTTTGCCAAAGCACCGTTAACCTGAACCGCCAAAATATCATTATTGGCAGTTACGTCGACCTTTTGACCGGCATTAATGGTGGAATTTTCAACTTTAGCGGTGGTTTTGGTATAATCATTGGTTACATCAACCGCACCGGCAAGCGCCATCGAAAGATTGGTTTGTGCCGTAGTCGGGTTTGCTGCCGTACCGTCACCGGTCAAAGAAGTCGGTTTATTGCTGGTTGTACTACTATCATTGCTGTTAGTGTTGTTGCTGTTCGTATTGTTATTTGTCGACAAACCTTGTGGCTTATTCTCTCTTTTATCCGTACCGTTCAAGCCCTTAGCACCTTCTTTGGCGGCATTATTTCCATCTTCGTCGAACAAATTGCGCAGATTCATCACATCTTCTTCATCATCTTGCGCATTATCGATTTCATCCATCCAGTTACCGGCATTTTTCATCTTTTGCGGTTTATTTTCATCGGTTGAGCTGTCACTACCGGCATTTGCGGCTTCTTGTGTGCTTCTGTCGGTAGAAACGCCGCCGGCAAAAGCACCTGCCAACAATACATCAATCTTTTTGGAAGAAGTATCGGCAACAACCGAAGCATCATTTTTTGCCGTTATTGTTGAGTTAGTGACGGCAGCTTCAACTTCCTTGGTGATTTTCGTGACGTTTACCGAAGCACCGACGGAAACACCCGAGCCCGTCTGTTGCGCATTTGCCCCGATTATGGAAATATTGGTTACGGTATCTTTAACATCTCTTTGGTCTCTGACGGATAATTCGCCGGTTTGTTCATCCAACTCAACCGGATCACCGTCTTCACCGCCGGTTTTCTTTGGAGCAATTTTCGCTTTTCCGGCATTTACGTTAACGTTATCGGCCTCAATTTTTTGTGAATCTGTAATATAAGCTTTGTTTTTACCGTCTATCCGCTGAACATTGACACTACCTTCAATCGCGAGCAAATCTGCCTTGCCGCCGGTTACCGCCAAGTTGATATAACCTTCTTCCGAAGCCGCATTAACATCTATATCATCTTTTGCTTTAACTTCCGAATTTTTGATATAAGCATTGGCATTGTTGGTATATGTATCAACCAAAACCGAACCGCCGATACCGAATTTGGCGATTAATTCTTCCTCTTCCGGTGTTCTGTTGGCCTTGGCTTTAATCTTTTCAATAAGCGCATTTACGCCGTCAATCAAAAAATCCACCTTACCGGCACCGTTGTAATTGATGACCGAATTGGCGGCATTGACGTTAACGTTACCATTGGTTGAATTGACGATAGAATTTTCAATATACGCATTGGTGTTATTCAGAATACTGTTCGCCAATACCGAACCGGAAATTCCGAAATATTCGCCGTTTGCCTCTGCTTTTACCAAATTATTAAATAATCCGTCCAAATTAATTTTGTTGTTGCCGATAAAGTTCCGCGGAGATTTAATACCGCTCCAAATTTTCTTTGCATTATCCCAGTTTAAGATATCTCCAAGCTTGGTATGAATAAATTCCGCATCCCAACTGTTTACGGAATCACCGCCATCAAAGCTGCCGCCGACAAACAGTTCGAGATTCTTACTTTCATCTTCGCTGTCGCCCACCTTCTGACCAATCTTTAACTGCATCGGATTCATCGGTATTTGTGTTGTGGCACTGACATTGACATTTTTGTCGGCGGTAATCGTTGCATTATTCACAACTTTGGCATTATTGGTATTGCTTTGATCATTCACGATAATGGCAGTACCGGCACTGAATTTTTTATCGGCTCCGGCAGTTGCTTCGGCCTTATTCAGCGTAAAGTCAACCATATTGGATAAAACATTAACATCTTCCGCCTTCACGGTAGAATGGTCAACAGCCGCCGTTGAGGTGTTTTGTTCATCGTTCCAAATCGCCGAACCGGAAAGTTGCAGCTGAAGTTTATCCAATATATCGCCGATTTTATTCGTAACTTTATCCAAAAACTTACTGTTCAGCCAATTATATGCCTTAATGGTATAAGTCGGATCATAATTCATCAAATCTTTGGTTTGTACGTCATAATTTTGCGCTTTTGCCTTAACTTCGGATTCGACGCTGTTCTGCAGATAATTGATATTTTGCGCCAATAACTTCGCATCGTTTTCCACTTCAAGATTGGCTTCATTACTAATCGCAACATTGGAGTTTGTTCTGGTATGATTAAAGATTATGGCAGCGGCAATACCGGTTTTTTCGGAGTTTTCGCCGACGTTGGAAATATTTTTCATCTCGATTTCGCTCTTATTGAAATCAATCGCTTTGGCCGTCAAATCTTTTGTTTCAATGGTGGAACCGTCAACCTTGACATCGGCATCGGAGAAAATCGAATTATTCAACAACGTCAGATTATATGCCGACACGGTACTCTGTTGCCCGCCTTGGTTATTATTGTTATTATTATTGTTATTGGTATTATTGCTGTCGTTGGTATTATTATTGTTTGTGTTGTTATTGGTACTATTGCTGTCGTTGGTATTATTATTGTTTGTGTTGTTATTGGTACTATTGCTGTCTATTGCTGTCGTTGTTATTATTATTGTTATTTTCCGTCGGCTTATCCGAAATCGCTAAAAAGTTTGAGCTGTCATATTTTATTTTATCTTCGGTTTGCGCCAATGCGGTCAGATTAACTTCACCTTTATCTCCGGTTGTTTTTATATTTGTATTGTCCGATATATTAATTTCGGATTTAGCTTTTACGCCAAGTCCGTAGAAAAACAGCGGATGTGAATCTAATTTGGCGGTGGAAATATCGGTTACCGCTTCGGAATCGGCCTCAATGTCAACCGATTTTTTGGCCACGATTTCCGAGCCGGAAACAGTAACGGATGCTTCGGCTTTGGCACCGTCAAAACCTGTATATGCGTCATCGCTGAAATAGCTTTTAACCATCTCAACCGAAGTCCACGGAATATCAACACCTTCCGGAATAAGTTGGTCATCGGATACTTTATTCAAGATTCGCAACAATATATCCATACCCAAAAGACTAATCCACTTTTCCCAAATCGGGTCCAGCAGTTGGATAAATGTTTCGGTTTTATTTACGGCATTGGCTTTTATATCGATTTTATCACCGTGTATTTTGGATGAAGAAATCGTCACGGTAGCTTTTGCTTCCGGTGCAACATCTCTGAATTCTTTCGGAATTTTATAACCGGTTGTTTCATCTTTTTTATCTTTATCCTTATCAGCCTTATCTTTGTCGGCGGCATCTCCGGCTTCTTCCGCTTTTTTTGCCGCTTCGGCATAGGTTTTGACAATGTCCTCGTTTACGACTTTTACGGATTCGGCATTGGCCTGAATATTCACATCATTGGCCGCAATTTTTGCATCTTTTATGGTAATAGAAGACGCATCAGCGGACAAGGACGACTTTTCAAAAGTTTTATCAATGGAATATTTTACCTCTTTGTTTTCGTCTTCGGAACCATCGGTTTTAATCTCTTCTTTGGTTTCTTTTTTCAGCAATAAATCGGTGTTTATCTCGGTTGTAGTCTTATATTTTTTACTGTTCTCTTCCGTGGTTTTGACGGTTGTAATCACCTCATTGTTTGCTTTGTTGGTAACCAGCGAAATTTTACCATTTTGCAAATTAAAACCGGTGGCATTCGTAATGTTCTTATCAACCAGGGAATTAAACAATGTATCCGCATCAGCGGTTTTGGTCAACACATTTTGGTCTTGAACACCGGCAAAAATTGCCGCATCACCTTTATCGGCTTCATTCTTTTGAACCTTAATCTGGCGACCATACGCACTTATCGCGTCTTTGGCAAAAATTTTACCGTTAATTTCAATCGTGCCGGACGAGTTTCTGATAAGACTCTTATAGTTTTCGTGTTCAACGTCAAATTCAACATCTTTAATATTTGCACCGTAATTATCTTTGAAAGCTTTATACGCATTTTCGGACGGCGCCATCATGGTCAACGAGCCGACATTCAAAACACCGGAAGCACCTACCACAATACCTTTCGGAGAAACAAAAATCGCATGACCGGCATAAAACGCATCTCCACGTACCGTATTGACGATACCGTTAATATCTACCTTATTATCCACCAAGTTCACAAATTTGCCGTATTCTTGAGCATCTTTTTTGAATTGCAGATTTGCAACATGATTTTCGCTTAATTCAAACTTTTCATATTGTCTGAAACCGGTATCGCCGGAAATTTTATCCGCCGTAATATCATAAACGCCGTTATTTCCGGTCACTCCGCTGATTTCCGTAGCAAAGGCCGGCGCCACGTTCATAAATATCAGGCTGTATGCCGTAATATACGACACTACAATGCGGAATATGGAAGGTTTTTTCATTTTAATGGTGTTATTAACAGTTTTTTTAATGCGTTTTTTACTCATTTGTTTTGTTCCATGCAAATATTATGACTTTTCAAAGCCGAATTAGAGTCCGGTTTCCGTGGATGGTACAATTTTTTGCTTATGAAATCAATATATTTTTTAACTTTTCATTAACTTTTTTCTGTTGATTTTGTGTATTTTCAGTGTAATATACTACCAGCGAATTTTAACATAATCGGACTTATCATATGAAAAAGACTATATTATCAGCCATTGTTTTAACATCTGCCGCAGCCGTTACTTCCCCGTCTATGGCACAAACCGCACCGGCAGGAGTTATTCCGCAACTGGGCACCGTACAACAACAAGATATCGACAGCGCCAGACGTATAGAAATGGAACGCCGCGGTATGCGCGATTTTGAAAACCTCAAATCCGGACAGGAAAAAAAGGCTAAAGATGTGGCCGCCAAAAAGAAAAAAGCGATAGTTAAAGCCAAACCTTCGGAATATAAAACCAAAGGTGTTTATGTTGAGCAATTCGTCGTCGATTCCAGCGAAATCTTAACACCGGAAGAAATCAAATCCGTTATTGCTGATTATGAACAAAACAACCTGATGTTCGAGGATATTAAGGAAGTGATAAGTCGCATAAACGAATTGTATCTTGATAAAGGATATGTAACGGCACGCGCCTATCTGCCGGAGCAAACCATTGAAAACGATACAGTTAAAATCGGTTTGTTTGAAGGTAAGGTCGGCAAGGTGGATATCAATGGCAATCGTTGGACTCATGATTCGCATATCAGAAAACGCTTGGGTATGAATGAAGGTGAGGCTTTCAATATTCAAAAGCTTGAAGAAAATATGCTGATTTATAACCGTTACAACGATAATATCGAAATCAAGGGCAATTTGAAAGCCGGTCAGGAATCCGGCACCACCGACATTGATATTGATGTCAAAGAAGAAGCACCTTATCATCTTATTGCCGTTACCGACAATGCCGGTCGCAAAACCATCGGCAAACAGCGTGCCGGATTGATAGCGGCACATGACAGCTTATTCAGACATCGCGACAGACTTTCGGCCGGTTTTTATGCCAACCGCTATTCGTGGACGCCGTTTGTTGATTATAATATTCCGGTCAATGCCAAAGACGGCCGTATCGGCGCCTCATTTTCGCACAACAAAGCCGAAGTCGGACACGGTAATTACAGCGATTTCAATATTGAAAGCCGCTCGCAGAATTATTCGATTTATTATACTCAACCGCTTATTCGCGAACTATATAAAGAATTAAGCAGCACTACATCCTTTACTTATAAGCGCGCGGTTACCAGCTTTGACGGCTATGATTTGTATGAAGATAAAATTCCCGAACTCAAAACCGGCTTAAACTTCCGTTATGATACCGAGCGCGGAATTTGGTATTTATCGCAATATGTATCTTATGCCGCACCGTGGTTTCAAAAACGTATCGATTACTGGAAGTTCAGCGGCAGCGCTATACGCCTGCACAATTTCGGACATCGCATTTTAGGTCAGTTCCGCGGTAATTATCAATATATTCCGCAACGCGTCATTCCGGTTGCCGACCAAATGTCCGCCGGCGGTTTCGGTACGGTCAGAGGTTATTCGCAAGGCCTGTTGACGGCAAAATCCGGATATATGCTCGGGGCGGAAATTTATTTTCCGATTGCACCGGAAACATTCTATATAGATTGTAACCAATATCGCACAGACGAATACGTTCGTCCGTTTGTGTTTACCGATTATGCCGCATTATATCCTTACAAAGGTACCGGTGCGGGTGCGGAAGGTTTCAACAACAGCGATATTCTGCTTTCTTCCGGTGCCGGTATCCGTATTCAGTTGCCTTATGATATTGTGTTTAAGGTGGCCTACGGTGTACCGTTGCGACACAATAAATACGAAACGCATCACGGCGGCGATTGGAGCTTTGAACTCAGCTTTGCGCCGGATTTTAATAAGTTTTTCAAATAACAAGCACTCCCTCGCCTCGGCGGGGGATTTTCTTATGGTCCCGTAAACAGGATGATTAAAATTTTTCATATTCTTGAAAAATGCAAAACCGTCGTTATATTTTGCTGCACAACATTCACAAACAGGGATTATGAAAATGGCGGAATACAGAACGGACTTATTGATTTTAGGTTCCGGACCGGCCGGATATACTGCCGGAATTTATGCCGCACGTGCCGGAATCAGTGCGTTAGTGGTAGCCGGTTCACATAAAGGCGGACAGTTAATGATGACACACGAGGTGGAAAACTACCCCGGATTCGACGAGGCTTTAAGCGGTGCCGATTTAATGGAGCGTATGCAAAAACAGGCAGAAAATCAAGGAGTACGCATTATTGACGATGAAATTACCGAAGTTGATTTTTTTGACCATCCGTTCTGCTGCAGCTCTGCCGCCGGCAACTCGTATGTTTCCCGTGCCATTATTATTGCCACCGGTGCCTCGGTCAAATGGCTCGGTCTGCCCAGCGAACAAAAATACATCGGACACGGCGTTTCCTCTTGCGCCACCTGCGACGGCTACTTTTATAAAAACAAAGAAGTCGCGGTGGTCGGCGGCGGAAATACCGCATTGGAAGAAGCTTTATATCTGACCAACTTCGTCGATAAAGTATATCTGATTCATCGTCGCCACTCTTTTAACGCTGAATATGTGTTGCAACAACGCCTGCACGAAAATCGCAAGGTCATTATAATGTGGAACAGTGTGGTGGACGAAGTTTTAGGACGTGAAAATCCGTTGGAAGTCACCGGCTTAAAAGTACGCAACGTCAAAACCGATACCGTCAAATATATCAATGTTGCCGGTGTATTTATTGCTATCGGACATCACCCGAATACCGACTTGTTCCGCCGCTATCTCAAAATGAGTTCAACCGGCTATATCAAAACCAAAGAAGACGGTTGCACCACCGACATCAAAGGGGTTTATGCCGCCGGCGATGTCTGCAATCCGTATCGGCAAGCCATTATTGCCGCCGGTTGCGGTGCCAAAGCCGCCATCAACGCCATCAAAGGATTATAATAGATTTATTTGTTGAGTGCGCGCCATTTGCGCACGTTAGCATTATGCTCCGATAAAGTGCGGGCAAAATTATGTCCGCCGTTGCCTGACGCCACAAAATACAGATACGGCGTTTTATCCGGATGCGCCGCCGCCATAATCGCCGCTTTCCCCGGCGAACAAATCGGTGTCGGCGGTAATCCCTCGTATTTATAAGTATTATACGGACTATCGATTGCCAAATCCCGATAAGTCAGTGCCCGTCCCAAATCTTTCTCGCCCTTGGTTACAGCATAAATCACCGTCGGATCGGTTTGCAACAACATCCCGTTTTTGAGACGATTTACAAACACCGAAGCCACTTGCGGACGTTCAGTCGACACTCCGGTTTCTTTTTCCACTATTGAGGCTAAAATAAGCAGTTCTTCCTTGTTTTTGAGAGGCAAATCGGCGTCGCGCTCATCCCACGCCTGTTGCAAAACATTTTTCATTGCCGCCTGCCCCTGTTCCACTATTTTTTGCCGACTTTCACCACGGGAAAATGTATATGTTTCCGGTAGAAAATCGCCCTCTTTCGGCATTTCAAAATCGCCGTCGAGCATACCTTCAGCATACAAAATCTCGGCAATTTCCCGCGCTGTCAACCCTTCGGCAAAAGTAATTTTGCGCAAATACACTTTGCCGCTTGTCAACAATTCTGCCAGCTTCGCCAACGAAATATCGCCTTCCACCAGATATTCGCCGGCCTTAATCCGCGGATACAGCTTTTTGATTTTGGCATACCAAACGAAATAAATGTCTTTATCAATCAGGCCGTTTTGCTGCAACATTGTCGCAATCGTCGTTAAAGAATCACCGCGTTTTACCTGTATAATCAGCGGTTCTGACACTTTCTGCGGAGTATTGATAATATTATTGCCGAGCACATACAAAAAAGCTGCCGCTACTCCGACAACAGCCCAAAGTAACAACAGCTTTTTCATAACAACCTCTAATCTTCGTATTTTTTGAAAACCAACGACGAGTTGGTTCCGCCAAACCCGAAAGAGTTGGACATCGCCGCTTTAATCGGGCGTCTTTTTGCCTTTAACGGCACCAAATCCATATCGGCAACAGCTTCTTCCGGCTCTTCCAAATTGAGCGTCGGCGGGCAAGTCTGCTCCATTATAGCTTTAATTGTATAAACTGCCTCAACCGCACCGGCCGCGCCGAGCAAATGCCCGATTGCCGATTTGGTTGACGACATTGACACATTACCAAGCTTATCGCCAAACAAACGGCGTACGGCCTGAGCCTCACCCAAATCGCCGAGCGGGGTAGAAGTACCGTGTGCGTTCACATAGTTAATATCACCGATTTCCACTCCGTGTTCTTTGGCGTGGTCTGCCGCCATTTTCATAGCGCGATACGCCCCGTCTCCGTCCGGACAAGGAGCCGTCATATGGTGCGCGTCGCCACTCATACCGTAACCGACAACTTCGGCATAGATATGTGCACCGCGCGCCTTAGCGTGTTCATATTCCTCCAAAACCACGGCACCGGCACCCTCGCCCATTACAAAGCCGCTGCGTTTTTTATCCCACGGACGAGAAGCCTTTTCCGGCGCATCATTAAATTCGGCCGTAATGGCATGCATACGGGCAAAACCCGACAATCCCAACACATTGACTGCGGATTCCGCACCGCCGGCTACCATCACATCGGCATCGCCCATAGCAATAATGCGTGCCGCATCACCAATGGCATGCGTACCGGTAGAACAAGCCGTCACACAAGCGTGATTCGGCCCGCGCAAAGCGTGCTCAATCGACACCATACCGGAAATCAGATTAATCAGGCAGGATGGAATAAAAAACGGCGAAATACGCTTAATTCCGACCTCATTAAACGAAATGGAATTTTCGTAAATATTATTCAAACCGCCAATACCCGAACCCATCATAACACCGGCACGGCACTGTTCTTCGTCGCTTAAATCTTTCGGCTCATAATTTGCATCTTTCAGCGCATCGTTTGCCGCCGCAATACCGTATAATATAAATTTATCGGCCTTTTTTTGATCTTTCGGTGCCATCACGCTGTCCGGATTAAACTCGTGTTCACCCTCGCCCCACGGCACTTGTCCGGCAATACTCACCGGAATATCTTTCAAATCGATGTTTTCGATTTTGCGAATGGCGGACTTACCCTGCATCAAGCATTCCCAGTTATAATCAACGCCGCGTCCGAAAGGCGATACGATTCCCAAACCGGTCACTACAACTCTTTTCATATAAACCTCGTTTTCAGTTATTAAAAAAACTCGCTGTTGAAAACGTAGCGAGTTTAATTAAACAAAGCCTTACGACTTACGCATTCTTTGAAAGATAGTCAATAGCATCTTTCACAGTCAGAATTTTTTCAGCGGCTTTATCCGGAATTTCGCAACCGAATTCTTCTTCAAAAGCCATAACCAATTCAACTGTATCCAAGCTGTCTGCACCCAAATCATCAATAAAGCTTGCGGATTCAACAATCTTTGCTTCTTCAACACCCAAGTGTTTTGCGACAATCTTCTTTACGCGTTCTGCGGTATCACTCATTGTAAATTAACCTCATAAAATTAAAACAAATTTTTTCAGACGAAA
>CADBEI010000030.1 GCA_902793695.1 uncultured Pseudomonadota bacterium
GGTAAATGTTCTCACTGTACCGACAGCAAAAAAGAACCTGAACCGGCTCCGCAACCGATAGCACAAGTTGCACCGCAACCGGAACAGTTTGTTTATACAGGTATTCCGTGTGACGCTGATGATGAAGACTGTGAATATGTTCCGTCTCCGGACAAAGACGGCAGTTTGTTCCCGGGTGGCGAATGCAGCAGTTGCACCCGTAAAAAAGTTAAAGTTCCGGGAACCTGCAACAGATGCGCTCGCCAAGCCGAACGTCGTTTGGAATTGCGCAATTATGTACCTTATACGCCGGTAGTTTATGAAGCAATGCAACATAATTGCTGCCAGATGGCTCCTATTGCTTTGGATCACGTTGATTTCCGCATTAAAAAGAAAGGTGTCGACGGTCCGTATACCAGTCGTCTCGGCAACTATCGTTTCCGCATTTTCGGTTGCCGTCGTTTCAACAAAGAAGCACGCTTGAACAGCGGACGAATTTTGGAAAAGAACATCAATTTCAATACGGTGTTTGAAGAAGCCGTCGGTGATTGCTACAAAGTGTTGCCGGCACCGAAAGATTTGTGCTTGCAAACCGTACCTGAAGAAATGCCGGAATATATTCTGACGGCAGAAATTACCAATTACTTCATGAATGTCTGCGATGAGTACGATTGGAATAACGCCGAAAAGAAGAACTCTCGCAACGGTACTTCGGAAATTACCGTAACCTGGCGTTTGATGAACCTGACCAAGAGTGAAGTTTTGTGGAAGGGTGAAAGCACTGGTTACGGCGAACTTTATGAAGGCGAAAAGAACGGCGAAAATAAGCTGATTGAACGTGCTTTTGCCGATGCGGCCTCCAATTTGCGCGCCATGACCGGCTTTGAAGACAGATTAATGCAACGTCTGGCACCGCAAGAAATTGCCGCTCAACGTTGGTCCATAATTGAAGAAGAACGCGCTCTCAACCCGATTAAATGCGGCTATCGTAAAGAATATGACTGCGCTCATACTTGCGAAATCGGCAATCCGGCATTTGATGCCGCCAAGTGTCAAACTTCTTGCGGTTGTACTGCTCCTACCTGTCAGGCACCTGTTGTCGAAGTTAAACCGATACCGGCACAACCTTGCTATGCGGTAGTAGACGGTGTACAAGTTCCGGCACCGTGCGAACAACCGGAAGTTCAGCCTGTAGTTCAGCCTGTAGTTCAGCCGATTGATACCTGTTACAATGCGGCCGGTGAATTTGTTGAGAACAGCGTATGTAAAGTTGTTGATGATACTTGGGTTGATACCGGTGATACCACCGCGCTGGATACCTTGTGCGTAACGGCCAGCAATCCGTGTAAAGAGCTGACGCCTGAAACTATGTATCGTCTGCGTTCGTCAGTTGTGCAAATTACCAGTCCAAATGGTCGTAAAGGTGCGGGCTTGCTGATTTCCGACCGTTTGATTTTGACTTCGGGTGATTTGATTACGCCGACCAACAACAGCTATGACATCAAAACGGTACGCAACACCAAAATGAGCGGACGTGCAGTCAGAATTAATCCGAGCAAGAATACTGCGTTGATTATGCTCGACGAGAGTACAGAATATACTCCTCTTGCGCTTAATCTCAACTTGCCGGAAGTCGGTAAAAACGGTTTCTTAACCTTGGGCGTTTTGAATGTCGATAACTTCAAAGACGGCGAAGATTATTTGGAAAACAGCGCCAAAATCGAAGGTTATCGTTACAGTGAAGAAAAAGGTGCGGAAATCTTGGCTAATACCTTTATTCAAAACGTAACGGTCGGCGGTGCTTTGTTCTATAAAGACTGTACCGTCAGCGGTATGGCTCATTCCGGCATCAAAACCGACGATGGTATGGATATTTATGTTCCGACCGAAACGGCTTTGCGTAGCTTGGGTATAAGCATTTGCAATCACGAATATGTTGAGGAAAGTCCGTGGCAACAGACGATTTATAAGCCTGTAACCCAACAAATTCAAATTATTCAACAAGCTCCGGAAGTTATGCCGGTTCAAGAAAGAAAATAAGGAGAACGGCCCCTTACGGGGCTGTTTTTCTTGCTTAAAAACAGGAGATAAAAATGCAGATAAATCAGAACGGACGTTCGATGATTGAAATGCTCGGGGTATTATCAATTATCGGGGTTTTGAGTGTCGGCGGCTTGACCATTGTCGGCAAAGCACGACGCCAGCAGGAAATTACACAGGCTCTTTCGGAAGTATCACAATTAATTGAAAGCTCACGAAAAATCAGCTGTCAATACGACGAAGGGTACGGCAATTTCGTTAATATGTTGGGACAATCCGAGGCTTATCCGAGCGGAGTTGAATATGAAAATGACGGCTCTTTCACCTTATCATCTGACACTAAAGTGGAAATCCCATATAAAAAAGCAACGGATAACGGCAACGGCGAAGCAGCAATATCTCACTTTATCGTGAAAATTAGCAATATGGATGAAGATATGTGTGTTAATTTAGCCTCGTCCAATTGGGGAAGCAAAAACACCAACGGCTTCATCGGTGCTTCTTTCTCCAAGGAAGATGCCTTTTCCGATATGGCGTCCAACTATCCGAAAATGAGTCCGGGGAATGCCGCAGAAGGCTGTGTTGATGCAAACACAAAACTTTATTTAGGATTCAGAATCTGTCATTAATGAATTTATCGAAAGGAAAAAATATGAAAAAAGATTTGCAAAGCGGACGTTCGATGATTGAAATGCTCGGGGTATTGTCAATTATCGGTATTTTGACGGTCGGTGGTTTCAGTTTGGTCAGCAAGACCGTCAGCGAAAATCGTATCAATAAAGTAATTGATGAGGTCAGTGATTTGGCTCGCCGCACCCGTGTTGTTTTCAGAGAATTTATTTATGATTGTAAACATAATGGTTCAGGAACCTGTAATGATAACAGCGATATGAGTGAATATATACACAATGCCAAAGCGTATCCCGATGTGTTGGAATGGGACAACAGTAAGAAATATTTTCTGGATGATGAAGATGTGGAAATGTCAATCTCGTTTAAGAAAAAAAACGATGTGGAATATTACGTTTTGAAAATCGCCGCTATGACTGATGAAATTTGTATGGCAATTGCCAACGGTCAATGGGGTTCCGCAGCAACCAACGGTTTTGCAGGTATATCATTTGATAATACCGATCCTATCGGTAAAACTGTAGATTTGGATACGGCCGCGACAAAATGCGAAGGTGACAATCAAACTATCTACATCTCGTTCCGTTAAGTTTTATCAAATTTTACTTCGAACCGCCGCATCAAAAACGGCGGTTTTGCTTTACTTGACAAAAAAAACTTGCAATTTAGTTTTCGGTATGCTATATAATACCCTGTGTTATGCATTATTCTTTTATAGATTATGTTATGTCTTTGACAAGCGTTCTTTGACATTAAGGGTAACCTTTAAGGGCGGCGAAAACCACCACGTTGTAATTTTATATGAAGCATAATGGGAATTGCCGTTATACGCAATTTACACAGTAGTCGCCGAGACAAAGGTTACATTGAGAGAGCACCGATATTCTGATTGGAAAGGTATCCGTGCTCTCTTTTTTGAAAATATTCACCAATATTATTTTATTATATTATGCAAAACCAACAAGTAGAGTTTGTAACCGCATTGGGCGGTCACGCCGTGGGAATCGACAGAGATGTGCTTTCTTTGGCAGATGTTGTACGCAAGGCGCAAAAGCAGTATCAAACCGAGGTAATTTGCACTCCGGGGCTGTTTACCGCCAAGGCAAATTGCATCGGTTGGAGAGTACTGAAGAAAAACGATGCGTCATTGCTCGGATTTCTGGTGCTGTCCACGGCATCATTCATCGATTTTCCCATTGAGTTCGGAGGAGTTAAACCGGCGCTGTTTATTCCCTTCGGTACGGAATGGGCTCAGGTACATCAATTTAAAGTGCGCTACATCAACGGCGCGCTGGAAATTCAAAAAGCGGAATAACCGCCTACGCAAAAAAATAGTTTGTCTTGACGACAGACTATTTTTTTTATTTAATAAGCATATATATTTAAGGCAAACGGAGAAATTTATGCAAATACTTTCTTTTGACATCGGCGGCAGTAAAATAGCTTATGCAATGGTTGATGAAAACGGCAAAATAATATCTTCGGTGCAAACCGTGCCGACGCCGCAAACAGCCGAGGAAATCAAGCTGATTTTACAAAAGGCGACGACGGAATTTGTTTATGATGCCTGCGCACTTGCCACCGCCGGAGTGGTGTTTCAAAATAAATTGCAAGGCAAACCGAATAACTTGCCCAAAGGATATGATAAGATTGACTTTGCAACGGTATTTAAAGCGCCGTACATCATTGAAAACGATGCCAATGCGGCGATGTATGCGGAATATAAAATCGGCAACTTGCGCGGGGTTAAAAACGGCATTATGTTGACTCTCGGCACCGATACCGGCTGCGGATTGATTTGCGACGGCAGAATTTTGCACGGCAAATGCGGTGCTACCGGCGAATTCAGTTTTCCGTTTTCCGGTCGCGATTTAAAACGCTTGGCAGCAGAACACAATGCCGCTCAAACCGATTGTTTTGCGATATATGCGGCGGCACAACAAGGTGATGCGGCGGCACGTGAGGCATATCACGTGTGGGAAGAGAATCTGATTGCCGGATTAAAATTGCTGAATGCTCTGCTTGATACCGAAATTTTTGTGCTTTCCGGCAGTCTTTCCAAAATTGTGGATTACGCCAAAGTTGCGACCACGCTGGCACTGTTGCAACCGCATAATCCGGCCGACGTCAAACCCGCAATCTGCGGTACCGATGCCGGTATTATCGGTGCGGCCCTGTTATGCGCTGAAAGTTTGCAATAAAATAAGCCCCGAACAATTCATCGGGGCTTATTGATTAAGCATATCGGCAAAAGTTATTGCAACTTGGCCAAACGGACCGTATCGTGCGCAATTACGGACTCTTCGTCAGTCGGGATGATATAAACCTTAACCTTCGAATCCGGTGTTGAAATCATTATCGTTTCGCCACGAACGCGATTGTTCTGTTCATCCAACTTAATGCCGAGATAGCCCAAACGCTCAATTAACTGTTTGCGCAAAACCCAGCCGTTTTCGCCCACGCCGGCAGTAAACACAATCGCGTCAACTCCGCCCAACACGGCAATATAACCGCCGATGATTTTCAGAAGCGAATGAACATAGCAATCGGTTGCCAGAATACATTTTTCATCGCCTTCAAAAATACCGTTTTCAACATCGCGGTTATCGGCGCGGCCGCACAAAGCGTACATACCGCTCTGCTTGTTGAGCATATCGTTAACCTGATCAACCGTTAAGCCGTCCTTTTTCATAATATACAACGGAATGTACGGGTCAATATCGCCGCAACGCGTGCCCATAATGGTACCGGCAAGCGGCGTGAAACCCATTGATGTATCAACGCACTTACCATCTTCAATTGCGGAAATCGAGGCACCGTTACCCAAATGGCAGGTAATGATTTTGCCTTTTTTGCCGATGAGTTTAGCACATTCATCAGCCACATATTTGTGCGAAGTGCCGTGAAAACCGTAACGACGAATTTTGTTGCGAACATATTGGTCTTCCGGAATGGCATAACGATATGCTTCCGGTTTCATGGTTTGGTGAAAAGAAGTATCAAACACCACCACCTGCGGGACATTCGGCAAAATTTCTTTTACCGCCTTCAAACCCAAAACGTGCGCCGGATTATGCAACGGAGCAATATCCGACAAGCTGGCAATATCCTCGATAACTTTATCGGTAACTAACACTGATTCGCTGAAAATATCGCCACCTTGAGCAACACGGTGACCAACAGCACTCAATTCATCCATAGAGTTCAAAGCACCATTCAACAGCAAATTAAATACATTGCGAATAGCTTCCGAATGCGTCGGCATTGAAATCGGATGTTGTTGTTTCGGAGAATCGCCGTATTGAATTTTGATAACGGAATTTTCCGCACCGATACGCTCGGCAATACCTTTGGAAATTACCGTATAATTTTCGCCTTCAACATTATAAAGTTGGAATTTCAGCGAAGATGAACCGCAATTAATTACGAGAATTTTTTTCATTTTTCAAAGTTCCTTATTTTGTTGCTTGTATACAAGTTATAACGATTGCGCCGACCACATCTTCGGCAAAACAACCGCGAGATAAATCATTTACCGGTGCGTTTAAGCCTTGCAAAATCGGGCCGTAAGCTTCGCAATCGCCCAAACGTTGCAATAATTTATAGCAAATGTTACCGGCTTCAAGATTTGGGAAAATCAATACGTTAGCCTTGCCGGCAACTTCGCTGTCCGGTGCTTTTTTTGCCGCCACGGCGCTGTTCAACGCGGCATCTGCCTGCAATTCGCCGTCAATTTTAATACCCAAATTTTTGTATTCATCGGTTAACAGAGCTTCCTGAGCCATTTTGGTAGCACGGGTTACCTTATCAACCTCGTCGCCTTTAGCCGAACCTTTGGTGGAGAACGAAAGCATTGCCACATTCGGCTCAATTCCGAGCAATATCGCGGTTTGTGCCGCATTCAGGGCAATATCCGCCAATTCTTTGTCGGTCGGGTTGATGATCACGCCGCAATCAGAGAAAATATACGGTTTGTCGTGCGAAATCATAATAAAGAAAGATGAAGCACTGCCTCCCTTTTTAGCTGCTTTGATTATTTGCAATGCCGGACGAACAGTATCGGCTGTGGAGTGATTGGCGCCGGAAACCATACCGTCGGCGTGTCCCGATTTAATCATCAAAGTACCGAAATAATTATGATTAAGCGCTAATTTATCGGCATCTTCACGGCTCAAACCCTTTTCTTTGCGCAGTTCATACAACAAATCGGCATATTCGCGCAACCGTGGGGATTCTTCCGGATTTATAAATTCAATACCTTCAGTTTTCCAACCTTGAGTGGCAAAATGCGCCTTCATATCCGCCACGTTCCCCAAAATAATAGGTTTTGCCACACCTTCTTCGCTGACAATGTGGGCGGCTTCCAACACGCGTAAATCCTCGCCTTCAGGCAATACGATGGTTTTAACGTTCTTTTTGGCACGTTCCATCAGCGAATTTATATATTTACTTTTTACCATTTTATCAATCCTTTAAACCGGTTAAAAAAATTATTACTAATAAACAACGGATATTTTAAAAAGTCCATAAAAAAGTTTTGCTTTTTAGACTCATTTGTAATATGCTTTACGAAAATTTCAGAGAGAAAGAGAATGAAAAAGTTATTTTTGTTTATCGCTTTATGCTTCTTGAGTATGCCGGCAACGGCCAAAATAAATTACAGTGCAGTCATTCCGGTTGATGTTGAAGCGGAAAATTCGGTTGCCGCCAAAGATAAGGCTATGCTTGATGCACAGCGTCAGGCCTTTTTGGAAGTTGCCGCTAAACTGGTTTCTGCCGCAGATGTGGATAAGTTAAGCAAACTTTCCGATGATTCCGTCCAG
Source organism: uncultured Pseudomonadota bacterium (assembly GCA_902793695.1). Taxonomy (GTDB): domain Bacteria; phylum Pseudomonadota; class Alphaproteobacteria; order RF32; family CAG-239; genus RUG410. The sequence continues at coordinate 7,473 of CADBEI010000030.1, forward strand.
TATTTTATCCGCGCCGTCAGTGTGGATAACGAAAAAGCCGGAGGTACAAAATATAAGGCCGATCTAACCGTGCAAATTAACGAACAGCTCTTAAAAGACTATCTGTCCGAAAACGATATGATAAAACTCAATGCCGAAGAATTATTGATTGTTCCGGTTTTCAGACCATATAGCAACGCTTATCCTTTGTTGTGGGAAGAAGATAATTTGTGGCGACAAAGTTGGCGCTCCAAAGGATTGGTAAAATTCGGCGCTATTGAAATGCGCACCATCGGTGACCACTTTCGCAACATTGAAGATTTGAACGCGCAAAATGCGCTATATATGCCGAGCGGTATCTATGAGCAAGTCAGTGCCTTGGGCGAATCGGAAAAAGTTTATGTGGTTTATGCTGAGGTCTTGGAAAACAGTGATTTGAAAATCACACTCAAAAATGAATACAATAAAACCGAAGACAGTTTTACCGTTTATGACGACGGAAAATCCGATGTTTTTGATAAGGCCATCGAAAAAAGCGTTATGGCAATCTCCAATATGGAGCGGGAATCCAAAAACAATGCTTCCGAAAACACCGAACACTCCTTGAACGCGGTGTATATTTATCAAGATATGAAAGACTGGCTGATGAAAAGCAAAGTATTATCCGAGTTACCGATGGTGGAAGGGGTTGATACCAAAAGTTTCGGCGGCGGTAAAGTTAATTTTTCCATCCGTTATACCGGCTCGTTGCAAGATTTATGGAACACTCTGCAAGAAAACGGCTTCAGCCATGAAGCGAGCGGTAATTATTACATTATAAGGTAGAAATTATGAACAAATCAGAAGTTAACAATCAAAGATATATGCTGATATTGGCGGTTTTACTGATTGTAGGCAGTTTGATGTATGCATTGCGTTCGGTATTATTGCCGTTTGTTGTCGGTATTATGGTGGCTTATTTTCTGGACCCGCTGGTAAATCGTATATCTCGCAACGGTAAAATATCACGCACCACAGCAACCATAATTGTTTCGGTAGCTTTTTTGCTGATTCTGTTGCCTGCTTTAATTTTGCTGGGAACAATGGCTGTATCGCAAGTCAGCGATTTTCTGGGGAATCTGCCGAATTATATTGAAAACTTCGGTAGCAAAATAAAAATATGGATAGCGCAGATACAAACGCACTTTCCGACACTGATACCGGACGGACGCGAAGATATTCTGCGCAACCTCGGCGAATCGGCAAAACCTTTGGCAAAGCTGTTGCAAAAAATCATCTCCAACGGTTTCGCGTTGGTAAATATTGTTTCGCTGTTGCTGATTTCGCCGATTGTCGCTTTTTATATGTTGCGTGATTGGCATAATTTTACCGGCAAAATTTATGAATTGATACCGCAAAAAAACAAACAGAACGTTGTTGAAGGAGCTAAGGCCGTGGATAGGATTATCTCCGGATATTTGCGCGGACAGGCTCTGGTATGTGTGATTCTGGGTTCGTTTTACTCATTCGGCTTGTGGTTGGTTGATTTGCACTTGGGAGTGTTGGTCGGGTTTATTGCCGGACTGATTTCGTTTATCCCCTACGTAGGCTCGATTTCCGGCTTTTTAATGGCTATTGTGTTGGTGGTTACACAATACGGAACTCTGCCGAAAATATTGGAGGTTGTGGGCGTATTTTTAGTCGGACAATTTTTGGAAGGTAATTTTTTAACTCCGAAACTGGTAGGCGAAAACATCGGTCTGCATCCGGTGTGGGTAATGTTTGCCTTGCTGGCCGGCGGGGTTTTGCTCGGACTTTTGGGTATGATTATTGCCGTACCGGTTGCCGCTATCATCGGCGTGTTGTTGCGCTTTATGATTGAACACTATAAAAAGAGCCGAATTTATCTGGAAAATTAGTTTTTGTTTTATGGTAGATACAGACGCGGATTTACCGCTTTTTTGCCGTTGCGCACTTCAAAGTGCAGTTGCGGAGCGGTTACGCTACCGGTACTGCCGACGGTGGAAATTTTTTCACCGCGAGCCACTTTCTGGCCTTTCTTAACAAACATTTTATCGTTGTGGGCATAAGCAGTTATCCAGCCGTCGGTATGTTTTATCAAAATCAAATTACCGAAACCTTTCAGCTCACTTCCGGCATACGCAACGGTGCCGGCATCAGCCGCCTTGACCGCGGTGCCGAGCGGAGCTTTAATATTAATGCCGTCATTTTTGCGTCCTTTACCAAGGTTGCCGAATCCTGATATAACAGTTCCCTGTACCGGCCACAAGAATTTAGCCGAACGGTTTTTGGCCGGCGGCGTAGTCGGCACATAAGCCTGCGGCTGTTTATTAGAACTTGCGGTAACCGTTGTTTTAGGTGCCGGAGCAGTTGCCGTTTTGCCAGCCTGTGCCGGAGCGGAAGAAACCGACCCCGGAAGCAATAATTTTTGCCCCACATGCAAGGCATATGGTGTGGAAAGATTGTTTATCTTGCTCAGCGAAGTAATGTCTACATTATGCATCCGTGCAATACTGTATAAACTTTCGCCGCGTTGCACCACATGATATTGCTTGGTTGGCAACGCTATTTTTTGCCCAACATAAAGAGTATACGGCGAGGATAGATGATTAATATTAATTAAGTCTTTTATCGGCACATTGTATCGACGGGAAATACTGTATAAAGTATCTCCTTTTTGTACGGTTATGTTGCTGCCGGAACCTCCCCACCAGTTGAGAGAAGAACAGCCGCACAAACCGCAAAACAATATCAATATGCATAAAAACTTTTTCACGACACACTCCGTTTCTATGTTCATTTTAACAGACAATTGTTTATTTTTGATTAAACGCGAATAAATAAGCGTCAACACACAAAAAAGCCCGCTCGAATAAACCGAACGGGCAGGATAAATATATCGTGTTTAATTATTCAAAAATACCTCTTATTGAATTAATGCCGTTGACAATCGATCTTCCGATTGTTGCTCTCACGCCCGATCTGCATTCGCCACAGTCATAGCATTCTTGTCCGGCAAAAGATTTTGTTCCGTTGGTTTCATAAGCGCAACCCCTGTTTTTGCATACTTGTTCCAAGTCGCCGATTTCACACTCGTCTGCCGCCACGGTTATATTTATTGTAATATAATTCTTTTCGCCGTCTTCTTCCGTTTGTTCCAGTTTAATTGTATGAGTTTTAGCGTCTTCGCTCAGATTTTCGGCACATTTTACAATGACTTTGTTCAATGCTTCGGAAACATTACAAAAACCGCTTGATGATACCATTTCATAAGGCCATTCTGCAATTTCGCTGCCGGTACGTTTTGATCTGATGTTAATTACATCGTTGCCGCCGACCGCCGAATATTGCAAATCATATTCATCAGCCGAAAATTCATATTCGTTATCCTCGCATCTGCAAGTATATCTGCCGTTGATTGTTTCTTCTTTTTTGTATTTATCGGATCCGCATAATACTTCTATCGGCTTGTAGCAAACGGTTCCGTCAAATGCTCTTCTGCTTATCTTTTCGTAGCAGGAATTATTGTAGTGAGATGAGTATTCGCTTTCTTCAACATATCCGGCCATATCTTGACAAGCATAGCATTTTTTAAGACCTCCGGCAATTGACAGCACTTGGCCGCAATCCACACATCCTGACGGATTTTCCGTTGTGCCGGCCGGACAAGACATTTCATCAACGGTTTTGCACAATCCGCAACTTGCATTGCCGGATTTATGCGTTGAGCCCTCTGCGGCAACCCAAGTTTCCGTTTCACCGCATTGTGATGATGTTTTGTAATTGCCGTCGCACGGACGCGGTAAGCATTTCCATTGAGTTTTATTTCCTTGTTTACAGGATTCGCATTCCCAATCACTGTTTGAATAACCTTCAGGCCAAGCGGATGTGTTATTGTCAGAGCCATTGATACCAAAACCGCGTTCGGAGCATGTTAATTGCGAGCAATCATAAAGAGTGCATCCCGGAACATTCACCAGATTACAATTCATATTTTCCTGTACGAAAGTAAAGTAATTTCCTTCCCTTCTGTACTCTTCACACGTTTTTACCACTGCTCTTTTATTCTTGGCACCCTGCTCACATTCTCTGGTCGGCAAAAAGCAAATATCTGCCCGAGAAGGCCACGCTACCGTCATTATACCTAACAATATTCCCATTAAAACGCATCTTCTTATTATCGTTGCCTTTGACATCAGGTTCCTCCATATTGTGTAAACTTGCCCTTATGTTAGCATATTTGCTTGTTTTGTCAACTTTTTT
>CADBEI010000031.1 GCA_902793695.1 uncultured Pseudomonadota bacterium
AAACCGACGATGCTTTGTCCGGATATCAAAAATATGCGAAAGATATCGGAATCAAATAGTTTCCGCAAGTATTAAACAACAGGATTTTTCGAGTGTTTTGCCTTAAATGGCGATTCGCCGACGATTCGTGCTTTCTGCCTCAAAAATTACCATTTTGTTGTTTGGTTATCGCCACTCCGATCGGCGTGTGACCGGGAAAATGCGTGTAACCGGCGTGTTACCGGAGGGATTTTGCGGTTAGGCAAAAAATTTTAAAAATAAAAAATCCCTGTAAAAACAGGGAATTAATTGGCGCGCCCGGCGGGACTCGAACTCACAACCTTCTGATCCGTAGTCAGATGCTCTATCCAATTAAGCTACGGGCGCCTTAACAGATACGTTCATATATTAAGCTACGGGCGCCTTAACAGATACGTTCATATATCAAATGACTCTTAAATGCAAGCATTTTTTTTATTTTTTTGCATTTTTTTCAAATTATTGTCCGCTGATATAATCCTCCGCCTTTTTATCATACTGGTCTTTTATTTCCGGATTACCGCCCGCGGCCACAAACGCCTCTGCAAACTCCTTATAAAAACTCGGATATTTGCTTGCAACTATCACCAATATCGTCTTCCCGTCATAATCGCGAACATTCAAATCAGCGCCGTGATCAGCCAAAAGTTTTAGCGTTTCCAAAACATCGGCGCGGACACCCTCATCTTCCGCACCGTATTGCTCCAACGCCTTAAGCAGATATAAAACCGCCGACAGCCCCTCCGCATCTTTGGCATTTGCGTCTATATTATGTTCCGCAACATATTTTATCAACGGCACATTCAAGTTACGCACCGCCGCCATCAGCATGGTTTCGCCCTCGGCCGTAACGTGCGATACCTCGGCGTTATGTGTTATAAACAACTCGGTCAATTCAGCCTCACCGCATTTGCAATCCATCAAATAAATGCGGTCATCATTAACTTTGTTGATATCGGCGCCGTGCTCAATCATAAATTTAATCATACCGATAACTCTGGTATTGAAAGCTATATCCAGCACGCTCTTACCTTCAACATTTTGCTGATTTATATCTGCTCCCTTATCCAACAGAGCCTGCAAAAAGTCCGGTGTTGTTCCCCTTTTATAAGCAGATGTCAGCAGAGTTTCGCCGTATTCATCCTGCTCATTCATATCCAGTCTATCTGTTTTCATTTTGCGCAATAAATCAGTTTGCTGTTGCTTAACGATTGCCTTGAGCGTAGCGGCATCATTATCAATTATATTCGCGGAAACCAGCGCGGCAAAATCGGCATTTTGCGCATCTTTTTGCAATAAATTAATAACATTTTGCCCGTTCTCATCAGTCAGCAGAAGCGGATTTTCCACTTTGGCAAACAGAGTTTTCAGCGCGTCCCACTTATTCTGCAAATACAAATATTTCCACAGCGGCACCTCGTTTTCCGGCATTTTAAGCATTGCATCTTCTGCCGAAATCTTAGCCCATACATCGGCATAAATTTCTGCAGCTTTTTCATCGGTAAGCACATACGAAATCGCCGACTTTCCATAGTTGTTGACAACATTTATCGCCGCACCTTTTTCAATAAATTTTTGTGCCGACACAGTATTCTGCTTAGCCAGAGCATCGTGCAAAATCGTATTGCCGTCGTGGTCCTGATGATTTATATCCGCACCGTTGTTCAGGAAATATTGCAAAATCTCATCCGCTGCACCGATGTCATAAGCGTATTGCAAGGCACTGCGACCGTTGTCCGTTACTTCTGACAATTGCTCGGCAGAAAGCTTTTGCAAAACTCCGAAATCGCCTTGATCCGCCGCCGTTTTTATCAAATCCTGTTTATCGGCATTAGTCCATGAGGCACCTTTATTCTGCAGTTTTTCAATAAGTTCCGCCGGATAGTTATTGATTTCGGCATAATAGAGTGCGGAATGATTGTTATCATCAGGCACATTCGCCGCTACTCCCTTATCCGCCAACAGGTTTATGTATGAAATCGGCTTGTTTTGCCGTAAGCCTGATACAAGCAAATTTTTATATTGCGGCTTGGTTATATCGGCACCGGCATTTATAAACATCTCAATAATACTCGGCGCGGCCTCGTTCTTGACGGCATAATCCAATGGTGTAAAGCCCTCCGCATCCGTAATATTGACATCAGCTTTTTGCAATAGCTGCTCGATAATCTCGGTGTTTGCACCGTTTTGTACGGCAAGAAACAGCAAATCATTTACCGTGTTTTTATCTTCCGACGGCAACAAAGAGAGCATAAATTTAAAGCTATCCGCATTGTTGGCAAGCACCGCATATTGCAACGGAGTTTCGCCGTCGGCTCCTGCCGTTCGCAACTGCGACTTAAATTTTTGCACAATTTCAGGTGACGCAGAAACAGCGGTTGCATACATAAACGGCGTCATCCCAAAATACAATCCTTCAGTCTGAGCCGCATAATCAACATTGCCGAAACGTTGATACACTTCCATATCGTCAATGTCAAAATTATACATTTTCATCGCTTTTTCCAATATATCGACAAGTTCCGGTTTATCCAACGTTATACCAAGCCACAAAATCCGATACCACATATTACGTTGTTTAAGAATCGGGCCGATTTTGCCTTCTTTATATTTGTTGTAAAGCGGCGCGATTGTTTCCGTCTGCTGCAAATCAATTGCCGCTTTTTCCGTTCCGTCTTTGAATAATTTAATAATCGTCGGTTCGCCGCTTTTGCTAAAATAACGCGATATACCGTCAAGCTTGTCGTTGCGATAACCCTCCGCAGAAACAAGCAAGCCATCTTCGGCAAATTTTTGCTCGATACCGTTTTTTGCATCATTCACATACATCGTGATTAAAGCAACTTTCTTATTTGGCAAATACAATGTTGCTATGCCGTTTTTCTTGTTGTTGTGATACGGTATTTCACTGCGTGAACCATCCTCGGCAAAATGTTTATGCCACCCTTCGCGCTGACCGTCGACATAATCAATTTCATCAGTTAAATATTTTTCGCTGTATCTTTTGGAAACGCCGTTAATTCTACCGTTTACATAAATATCTTCTGCCACCAGCGAATTGTTTTTGACTATACGTTCAACGCCGTCTTTTACGCCGTTTTTATAAGTTTCCACCTTGTTCAAATTACCATCGTCATCAAAATAATTGACCGTGCCGTTCAACACACCATCGGTATATTGGCTCTGTTTTTGCGGCTTTCCGGCTTCATTGAACAAAATTTCCTCGCCGTTGAGGATATTATTTTTATAAATGCGGCGATACTGCGGATTGCCGTTTGCATAAAAAGCGACTTCCGCCCCGTTTTTAGCACCGTTTTCATAAGTAGTTTCATACATAGGTTTCCGGTTATCATAATAGATGGTAGATATCCCGTTCTTTTGGCCGTTTTTATATAAATAAATCACATTATGTCCTGACGAATCCGATAATTCCACCGCACCGGAAAACGGTTTCCCTTGTGCGTCATAAACCTGTTCCGCGCCGTCTTTTTCCGTAAAATTCAATTTATCGGCCGCATATAGCGTGATATTTTCGGCGCAAACCCGACTTGAAACCAAAATCAGTACACCGACACCATATAATAACTTTTGCAACAACATTAACTTACCCTTATAAATAATTATTATTGTTACAAATTATCACTTATATTTATTAAAATCAATCATAAAAAGGCTTAAGTAACTTCAGCAAATACGGCGACGGATTATCCTCGGTTTGCGCCAATCCGTGTCCGATATATTTCAGTGCCAATGCATCAATCTGCCGCGTATCAATATTTTTTCCGGTTATTTTGTTATATATTTTCAAAGTGTCGAGAGCCAGTTTGCGATTGATTTTATAAAGCGGGAAAAATTCCTGTTCTACCGGAATAACGCGAGCATTACCGAAATCGATAATTCCGACAACAATTGCATATTCTTCCGGATTTATCAACAGATTGCTGCCGCTCAAATCATTATGGCACAAGGCCGGCGTTGTGGTTAGAGCATCCGTAATATAATCATCAAGATTTATTTTGTTTGCACTTTGTCTTAATAAGGCATTTTTGATTTTTGCATAATCAAAGTCCGGACGTGAAGTTACATCCCAACTTTCCATAGCGGCAATCAAGGAAGAATCAGCCGTGGGGAGATTTAAGGTTTCATAATCAATAGCGTGCAACGCGGCAAAAAATTGCGCCACCTGCCGCGCCAGATTTTCTTGTTGTGAAGTACTCAACGCATCGTAGCCGGTAGTATATTCGCCCTCCGCGCGATTATCGCATATTTTGCCGTTAAAACGCAGAGAAATCGTAAACGGATAGTCTTCCTCCACCAATTCGATTTTGTGGATTTTATGCGGTATTTTTGCTTCCAGAAAAGGATAAATCGAATCGATAATCAATTTTTCGCGGCGCATAACTTTCCAAATAATTTCGGCCTTGGGAAAGCGTACCAGCAGATTGTCGGCGGCAAAAGCAAACGAACGCGAACCGCCGGGCAAACGTTCAATCGAACGTGCAACAATACCGGCAGATGACAATATTTGCCGTATGTTATCCGTATCTTCAACAATATCTGCCGTTAAAAAGTGCATACTCCCTCCGTTGGGAATATTTTACACCTGATTGGTTAAATTTTCGTATGAATAAAAAATCATGTCATAATCGGCTTTAAGTTTCAAAAGCCAAGCCTTAATGATGGCATCCATCTTGCCTCCCTCGGCGTAATCGGCCGGCGCGATATTATCGACACGATGGTCGTGCAACAACTTCTGCGCATGGGTACTGCCGGTTTTGGTATGCGGACGATACACGGCAATAGCCTGTCCGCCGAACTTACGCAGTGTTGCCATACACGGCACATCGGTCAATCCGTCGCCGACATAAAGCATTTGCGCAAACGACATTACGCGTTGCTCGTGCGGCACTTTCTCATTTACGGCCAAATCGGTTTCATCCAAGCATCCTTTACTGATACGATACAAATACTGGGTTTTGGTCGTATAGTTGATAACCTGAGCCGGCCAAAAAGGCACTCCGTTGGCATCATACATAAACGAGCAGGCATAAATGCGCTTAAACTCTTTACTGATAGGTAAACCGCTGACAATCTCTTTCAATCCGGAAGAAAGTAAATAGTGTTGCAATTCAATCCCGTTTTTCTTGGCAAAAGCATTAATGCGTTTGAACCAAGTATCAACCCCGTTGAATAAAGGGATATCTTTACCGTACTGTTCCAAATCTTCCTTGCGGAAAGAAATGTGCTTCGCCTTTGCCTCCTCCAACATAAGCCACATATAGCACGCATTCTTGTCGGCGTGCTGACTTGCGGAGAGTGCATCGGATTTTTTCCAAAAGCTTTGCGGAGTCGTTTTGAGAGCCCGCATAAAACCGTACTCTTGCATATTACCGGGAGCGAGAGTACCGTCAAAATCGTAGCAGATAGCTGCTTTAAGTACTGTTTTCTTCATACTTGATATATATATCTTTTTATGATTTTTCTTATGAGCCGATTGTACGAAAGACAAACGGTTGAGTCAAGAAAAATTTGTCAATTTTGAATATTTCTGCAGAATATTCTATCCGGCAACTTCTAAATTTTGCGCATCTTTTAAGGTAGCTTTGACTCGAGTAATCCGCATATTATCGATTTTCAAAACTTCGTATACACAGAACTCGTCTTCGGCTTTATCACCTACTTTCGGCTCCTCACCGATTAAGTTAAATACATAACCGCCCATAGTACTTTCTTCCAATTCATGATACGGAAGATTCATGGCATCATAAGCGTCTTCTACCAAATAAACCCCATCAAACTCGTAGTTTTTATCATTGATTTTTTTCAGCGGCTTATGCTCGGCGCCGTCGTGTTCGTCCTGAATTTCACCGACCAATTCTTCCAAAATATCTTCCATTGTGACCAAACCTGCCGTTCCGCCGTATTCGTCAACCACAATGGCAATATGAATGTGTTTTTTCATCATTTCGTGCAACACATCGGAAATCGATTTATTTTCCGGCACAAACAAAATTTTGCGTACAATATGTTTCAAAATATCTTTATGAATTGCATCTTTATTTTCCAACAAATCACGAATGTGAATCATACCCAGAATCTGGTCTTTATCTTCATCGCACAGCGGAAAACGCGTATGCTTATGTTCGCGCACAAAAGCCATAATATCGTCAAAGCTGTCGTCTTTGTATATGCACTTCATATCTTGCCGCGGCACCATAATTTCGTGAGCGCATATTTCCGAAAAATTGATGGCGTTCTGGATAATTTCACTCTCGGTATCGTCAATCACACCGCCTTTTTGCGATGCATCGATAATCAGCTTGATTTCTTCTTCGGAGTGAGCATCTTCGTTTTCATCAGCTTTTTCGATTTTCATCAATTTCAAAATCCAAAGCGAGACGTGATCAAAACACCAAATAATCGGAGTGCAGACCTTATTAAACGTATAGAGCGGAACCGCCACAAACAGCGCATAACGCTCGGTATCCTGAATAGCCATGGACTTCGGCACCAGTTCGCCCAAAACCACGTGTAACAATGTAATAAACGTAAAAGCAATACCGAAGCTCAGCGAATGTAACAAAACATCCTGACCTTCGAACAGGCCGCCGAATATATGTTCCAACAACTGCGATACGGCAGGCTCGCCGAGCCAACCCAAACCCAGAGATGCCAACGTAATACCCAGTTGTGTAGCACTCAAATACGTATTGAGATGTTCGTTGATATCAAGTGCAATTTTCGCACGTTTATTACCTGCGGCCGCAAGTTCTTCCAACTTGGTACGGCGAATCTTTACGACAGCAAACTCGGATATTACAAAAAAAGCATTACAAAAAACAAGAAACAAAACTAAAATTAAATATATGATATAGGTCGACACGGGACTCATGGTTTGAAATTACAAATTACCTCATTCTGTTAAAACAATAAAGTTATTCTATATGATAATTGTGATATTGTCAACAAATGATTAAAATTGAGTCAAATTTATAATTTTATTGATTTTAACGGCTTTGGGGAGTAGTATTAATGTAAATCAACAGTGTATGGAGAATTATTCGTGAAAGAAAGTAAGAAAGACAAGAAAGAGCGTCTGCAACAAATTAAGGAGCAATTTCGCGCCGTCAGAGCCGGACGCCGCAAAGACGAAATAGAAGATCACAACGGCAAGCCGTTTACTTCCAAAAACCTGCCGGAACTCAAAAACAAATATAATCGCAAAAAACAGAAAGATTTCCGTGATGAATATTAAATAACAAAAAAAGGAACTCCGCTTACGAAGTTCCTTTTTTTTAACGCAGAAATCTAAATCAGGCCGCGATTTCATCTGCCAACCACCTAAAGACTCCGCGCATCAGCTCGGAACCTTGAGCAATCATCTCAGCCGGCAACCACTGCACGCACAGAATATGCTTGCTTTCCGAGCCCCACGCTTCCGGCGTACCGTCATTGGCTTCGGCATAAATATCCAGCGGAAGACTGACCGTACCGACACCGACGCGAAACTTATGCGCCCACAATTCTAACTTATGCGCCCACAATTCTTGTTGAGTTCGCAACGGCAGCATAACGGCATGATGTCGCGAATTGACCTTAAACTGGTCGTTCTCGCCGAAAATGCGGCTCAACGGTGTGTTCGGCATAACGCTGATACGATGAGCTTCGTTGTTGTCATTGTAATGCTCTATCGGTGTTTCAATGCTTTCGGAGCTACGATAGAACTTGAGCTCAAACTCGCCGGCAATTGCCTGTGCCCCGATACCTATGCCCAAAACTGGTAAACCGTTACCCCTTGCCTCGTTCAAAATTACCGCACAGGCCACATTAGCAAGCGAGCTGTGAGGGTAGCCGTCGCGAGGATCCGTGTAATATAGTTCGGAATACGTGAAAGCACCGCCGTTAATCACCACTCCGCTGCAACTATTCAGCTGTAAAGCACAGTGATGATAGGTCAATAACCTGATTTTGAACCCGAGTTCGGCCAGAGCCTTGGCATTGGCACGGTTGATTGCATAACAATCCCCGCTGCGCTCGGCCATATAGCCGATGACAGGCGCATCATCACTCGGAGCAACACAACCGAGCTTACTCTGATAGTCCTGCGGATCAATTTCAAACTGCGGAATTTCCTCATTGTCGATAAACTCGGAAACAACCGAATCCATAACATAAAACATACCGCTCAGCGGTTCATTCTTTAAATAATAATTTTTCATAAACTAAATTTTTGAAAAAAAATAATATAATAAAAACTCTCTTCGGTTGCCGATTATAGACGAAATTTAAATAAACGCAACATTTTTTTGCGTTTTATTTTGCCGATTGTTCAATTATATGAAATTATTTTTCCTTGTTTCTGAGCCAAATTTTAGCAAGCCGTATAAGCACCTTAAAGCGCAGTTCGCGGTAATAGAAACATTTTTCATTATGTAATTGCTTAAGTGTTGCAAACAAAAATTTATCCTGCTCGACGCGTTCTTCCTTATTGTGATACACTGCGTTTATCAAGTGCCTTAAGGAAGCACCTATGCGAATTTTACGCACAATCGACCATAAATTCTGCCTTTTCGGCGCGGCAAAATACTGCGTTACCGCCCGAATACCGGTAGCATAATTATCAATTTTACGCACCGAAAACGAACTGCGCATAGTTGAGGCATTCTCGGTATTGTATCCGTACAACGCATACGGCACCGTCACATATTTTTCAATATCGGCAAACAAACAGGTTACCCACGGCCAGTCCTCAAAATAAATACCCTCGATAAACGGGCGATCTTGAATGAGCTCTCGTTTATATAATTTGTTCCAAATCACCGAACCGGACGCTTCATTTTGCAATATATGCAACAGCGGATTCTGATGAACTTCATATTGCAAATCACTTATATTTATCGGAGTGGCATTATAGTGTTTGGTTTCAGTTGTTGCTGCCACTTCGGCTCCGGATTTTTGCATTGCGGTCAGCAAAACTTCCAATGTTTGCGGATGAATAAAATCATCGGCATCCACAAAAAAGATATAATCACCGCGCGTCGCTTGCAGCGCCACATTACGCGCCGCCGATTGTCCTTTATTTTCTTGAGTAATCACTTTTACGCGCTTATCTTTTTCAGCGTAATCGGCCAATATTTCAGCGCAATCATCGATGGAACCGTCATTAACGCAAATAACTTCCGAATCCGTATGAGTTTGCTCCAAAACACTGTTCAGACAACGTGGCAGATACTCCGCACAATTATAGACGGGGATGATAATCGAAATCTTCGCCGGTAAAATATCCGTTGTTATGTCTTGCGCATAATTTAGCATAGCCTAACTATAAGGCAGACTCAAAATATGTCAAGTTGATTTATGCTCTGTTTTGAATAATGGTAACGCCGACTAGTTGGTCGGTTCTTCGTCCTCGTCATCAATTATGATAAATTCGTCATCGCCGATAACATTGAGCACGGCACGCGCCCGCTCGTCGAGCAAATCCAAATCCAGACTCGATGATGACAGCAGTTTTACTTTTTGATTCAGTTCATCGCGGCGCATCTGATAGGTTTGCTGCAACTGCTCGGCTTCTGCCACTTTATTTTGCAAATACAAATACTTCAAGTATCCGCGGTCACCGCGAATCGCAAAATATGAAAAATATGAAAACAAGCAAATCAGCAAAACCAAAACGGCAGAGCTTTTACTTTTATTGACGATATAAGACCAAATTCCCATAATTTTTCCGTTGCAAGTTATTCTTCTGATATACGACCATATTTTTATTAAAAAAAGGTTATTTTTTGTCGGCTAATAAAAATTTTTACCCTTGGAGATAAAATTGGTGGCGCGGGCATCTATCAACCGCCCCTCTTTCAAAGTTACCTCCCTGTCCATACGGTGCGCCAAGTCAATATTATGCGTGGCAATCAAGGCAGAAAGTCCGGTCTCTTTTACCACTTCCAAGAGCGTTTGGAAAACATTGTCCGCCGTGTTCGGATCCAAGTTGCCGGTCGGTTCATCCGCCAACAGCAAACGCGGAGTATTAGCTAACGCGCGGGCAATCGCTACTCGTTGCTGCTCGCCGCCGGAGAGTTCTGCCGGACGATGATGTTCGCGCTCGGCCAAACCCAGCCTATGCAAAAGCCACATTGCCTTATCTTCGGCTTCGCTGTATTTAACCCCCATAATCAATTGCGGCAAAATCACGTTTTCGGCAGCATCAAAATCCGGCAATAAATTATGATATTGATAAACAAAACCGAGATAATCGCGACGCAAAGCCGTGCGCATATTATCGCTGTTGCCGGTACATAAATCGCCGTTGATATAAACTTCGCCGGAGGTCGGCTCATCCAGCAATCCGGCAATTTGCAACAAGGTGGATTTACCCGAACCGGACGGACCTATAAGCGCCACAATCTCTTTCGGTTTAATATCCAAATTAACTTCGCGCAAAACACGGAGCTGTTCGTTGCCCTGATTAAAAGTTTTGCTGATATTTTTTAATTGCAAAGTCATGCTACTCATAACGCAACGCCTCCGCCGGATTAAACTTTGAGGCACGATATGCCGGATAAAGGGTGGCCAAGAACGATAAAAACAGAGTAATTACCACCACTAGCAACACCTCCATATTGTCAACCTTTGCCGGAAGTTGCGACAAGAAATAAATTTCGGAGGAAAACAGCTCGCGTCCGGAAAGATTTTGCAAAAACTGGCGAATATTCTCAATATTATGGCAAAACAGCAAACCCAAAACCACTCCGAATGTTGTGCCGACAATACCAATAAACGCACCGTCCATAAAGAAAATACGCATAATCATCGCACGGGTTGCTCCCATAGTGCGCAAAACCGCTACATCGCGACTCTTATCTTTTACCAACATAATCAAGCCGGTAATGATATTAAATGCTGCCACCAGAATAATCAGAGTCAAAATCAAAAACATTACGTTGCGCTCAACATCGATGGCATTAAAAAACGTGGCGTTGGTCTGTTTCCAGTCATAAACGTACGCTTCCAAACTGACACTCTTTTTCAGCATATCACGTACTTTTACCAGATTATTTTCATCTTTCAGACTGACATCGATAACTGACACCGCATCTTTGAGCCCGAAATAAGTTTGAGCGGCTTCAAGCGGCATAAACACATAGTTGGCGTCGTATTCATACATCCCCATATTGAACATACCGATAACGCGATAGGCTTTTATCCGCGGTACGGTACCGAATGCCGTAACCTTACCGTTTGGCGAAATCAGAGTGATTTCATCGTTGATATAAACCCCGAGTTTGCGCGCCAGTTTATCGCCCAAAACCACGACATCGCCCTTAAATTCCTCCATATCGATTTTTGAAAAACCGTCACGCATCACTTTTTTCTTCAAGATGTCCTCGCCGGTAATGCCGCGCACCATTGCTCCTTCAGCACTTTTGCCCGAAGATATGAGCAGTTGTTTTTCAATCAGCGGCAACACCAGTTCGATTTCATCAATACTTTGCAAATCGCTCACGGCTTTTTTGTAATTATTAAACGGAAAACCGGCGGAAGATACAATCGAAATATGACCGTTTATGCCCAAAATTCGATTGAGGAGTTCGGCCTTAAAGCCGTTCATAACCGAGGTAACAATAATCAATGTTGCCACACCCAAAGCAATACCGGTAAACGCAAAACCGGTAATCACCGAGATAAAACCCTCTTTTCTTTTTGCCCGCAAATAGCGCCATGCCGTCAGGCGCTCAAATTTTGAAAACAAAACGTCTCTCCTCACACATTTTTTTTGAACTTATCGTTTTTGATATTTTTTTGCAATTACGAATCTGCGGATATACACAGCATCACATCCCTATCCGCTGATTTAACTTCAGCAAATTCACGATTGAAAACACGGTATAAAACTGTTCGAAAACCAAATCTATTTGCTTTTTATCGGTATTGGTACGGAAAAACGAATTGGCCTCAAACATATTTTGCTTAGTCGGAATGGCCAACAGCAACGTGTTGTTATCAAAGCTGAACTGAATGGATTTTCCGCCGTATAAATCACGCAGACGCAACATTCTTTCCATAAATCCGGTGGTCAGCAGATAGCGCGCTTCCACTTGGTCGTCGGAATATACTTCAAAAAACTTTTCGAACTTGCTGTCTTCAAGTTTAACATTCTGCAACCCCGAAACTTTGTTCATCGCATTACCGATAGTGCCGCGATCCTTAAGCACAACCGTGCGACCTTTGAAACGCTTATTCATTTCAAACAGAATACAAACCCCGTCAAACACATTTTGCTTGATTTCAAAATTTTTGAAGTCACGCTTGATGTTCAGCAAATTTTCTTCGGCAATACTGATACGCACACTGTCATAGATACCGGAAAAATAATCGTCACCGACATTCTTGTTATATTTGCCGAACAAATTGGATTGCCGCAAAATCGCATCGTTGATTATTCCTTCGTAAGCATATGTAAAGGTGCCGAAAAAGTTGGCAAAGTCCGGCATAATCTGCGGCTTAACTTTCTTACGGCAATAATACAGCGGTCCGCAAGCCAACATAATTACTCCGGCCGAAAGAGCCAAAATAATTCCGGTGGAAGCACCGTGCAAAACACCGGTGAACATATAGTATAAAATCAGCGGATAAAAGACAACCGCCATCAACAACAGCAACATAAATGCTGCCACATATTTCCGACGAGTCCGATCGCTTTTTTCCAAAATCGGACGCAATTTGTCTTCATAATACACGTCAAACTTTTGTTTCAACTCCGCGTATTCAGGTGTTTGTTTAATGTCTGTCATACTGCTCCTGTAGTGTTTGTAAGGCTTCGATAAATATCAATATCTGTTCTATTCCGTCGTTAAGTTGAACGAATTTTTCCTTATTGATTTTTCGACTCCATAAGCCGTTACTCTCAATATAAAGATGCGCCCCCTCAAAATATATCCGCAGTGTATCTCCCTGTATTTCAACATACAGATGCTTGGCACCGAAGGTATCTTTCATATCCAGAATACGCTCAAAAAACATTGTCGGCAACATATTCAACGCATAATTGGTATTGTCTGTAAAAATATGAAAACATTCGGCCAACGGGGCCGCAACAACGTCTTTGGCGTTCAACATCTCCGGAAATTTATTTTTACGATAAAATCCTTTTTTATCAAATAAATAAATTCTTCCGCTAAAGTTTACCTTTAATTTTATCGAAAGTAAAATACCGGAAGATACTTTGCGCTTGTAATGAATATTTTTAATTGCGCACGCAACCTTATAATTCATATCGCACATATTAAGCGACAAATCCGGATATTCTGCATCAACATTATGACTTGCGCCGGCAAAATCATGCGGCGGTATAATCGGAGAATTTACTGCCGATTCTTCCATGTCTTTCAAATGTTTCCAATTACCGTAAAAATTGAGAAAAATGTCGAAAATATCCGTTTTAGGCGCCCGATAATATTGGTACACGGGGAAAAACACAACAACCGCAGCCACCGCGTTTACCAAAAAAATCTGCTCGTAACTTATCGGTCGATTATAGAGCAAATGAGAGAAGAAACAAAACAGCGTATTTGCACACATTAAAAACAAAATCGTCCAAAAATATCCCCAAAACTTGGAACGATATTTATCCTTGATACAGTTGACATCATCGACGGCCGGTACAATGTCCGACAGATAATACTGCTCAAACTCCGACAATTCTTCTTCGTTTGCTTCTATAAAATCGACCATAAAATACTCCGACGATTATTTAAAATAATCCTTACTGTTAATCGGCTGTTTTTCGGTTTCGGTAGCCTGGAAGAACGGCATATTCTCATAGGTAATGTTCAGCATATGCGCAACCATACTGCTCGGAAAGATATCCACAAGATTCTTGAGCTCGTTAACATTGGAGTTGTAAAAGCGACGGGCAGCTGCAATATGCTCTTCCACTTCATTCATACTTTGCATAGCCGTCATCATGGTTTGATTGGATTTCAAATCCGGATAATTTTCCAAAGAAATTTTGAAGTCATGCAACTTTTGATTCAACATATTTTCCAAGTCGATTTTCTCTTTCGGCGAAGTAACAAAAGAGCTTTGCATCGCTTTGGTACGAATGTTGGCGAGCTCGGTCATCAAGGTTTTTTCGTGTTCCATAAACTTGGCTGCCATATTCAGCATATTCGGAATCAAATCATATCTTTTTTTGAGCTGAACATCAACATCAGCCATTGATTCCTGCACTTTGTTGCGTGTTTTAATCAAGCGCGCATAAAGCACATAAAAGAATGCGATAATCGCAATAACAACAATTATAATACCCATTGTTTTACTCCTTACAAAATTATTTTAATGAGTAGAGTATATCCGAATAATATTAAAAAAACAATAAATTTTTTCGTTGCATTTTATACAAAAAGATGTTATTATTTGACAAATAGGAGAAGAATATATGACCATACGTCGCGCTAAATTTTTACTTGAGGATATAAACAATCGGATTGATGCAATGAATCCGGCAAGTTCCGTGCAAACCGAAGAAAAAACGGCAGAACAGGAAAACGATCTGACTCTTGAGGCTAAAAGAGAGCAAGAGCAAAAAATAATGACAAAGTATTTACACCGACAGACTCAACGGCAGAATGAGCGCACCGATGAAGATAAAAAGCGTGCACGCAATGCCGAGCGCGTGTTGGGGCGCGAAATGTATAGTCGTGCCCGCCAACGCGTTTACGGTTCTTAAAAAAACTCAAAGAATTTTTTTGCAAAATATCCTGACGCCATCAGGATATTTTTTTATGCTTTAATCATAAAGACTTAATTTAAGAAAAGTGTTGTTTTTAAATTAAGCACTTTTTTAAAATTGCACACTTTTAAGCGGTATTTTCATCAGAGTTGCGACGAGTAAAGTGCGGCGGAGTTTGGTTATTATTTGGTTTTATGATAACGATTTTGGCGGTTGCTTTTTCCGCTGGTGTTTGCAATTTTGCTTTGACATGTGCCTCTGCCTGACGCACGTTATCCTGCACAACCTCAAATCTTACCGGATATACCATACTCGCAACTTTTAGTTTAGGGTCATATTCCATTTGCCTTGTCGGGGTTAAGCCTAATTCTGTCGCTTGGCTATCACTCAAAATTTCATATTTTGCTAATCCGCGATCCTTCATAGCTTTCAGATAACGCAGTGATGTTTCCTCCCGCATTTCAGCATACCATGTGCCGCCTTTTTCACGCACGCAACGCATTACTTCGGCAAACAGCTTTTTTGATGAAGCATTTTTATCGGTGCGATATTCCGGCAAAACCGCCGTATCCGGTATGTAGTATTTGCCATCTGCGAGCTGTTGATACAAACAATAGCCGACAACGCCTTTTTCGCGGTCCTCAATCACAAATCCGGACAACTCTTCTTCTCTTTCCGGCTTTGCCAGTTGCTTATCTTCCCCTGTAAATACGGTAGCGCAAACCTTTTCCATATCCGGTATGTCAAGGTAGCACACATCGCGGATATAACGTTGACTTTCTTGAGTTTTATCTAATGGTACGGCATCAGGATTTTCTGTTAGTAAAACTTGTGAATAAGCATCTGAATACATGTCGCCATAAAGCTTGGGTAAAGCGATGGCTTCGGTTGAAGCATATCCCGATACATCGGCATCTTGATAACCCAGTCCGATTGTTACTTTATGACAAT
>CADBEI010000032.1 GCA_902793695.1 uncultured Pseudomonadota bacterium
TTATTTCTAAAAAAGCATTAAAAATCAAAACATTAAGTTTTTATTAAACATTTTCTTTCAAGATTCGAATCAGATTCGGAGGTAATTTTATGAAATTTGATTTTTTCACATTTGGCGGTCGATTCTTTTGGGAAGATTTATATAACTACCAAGATTGGGTTATACAGCGCAATATCATTAACAATAAGTGTCGCTTGCTCGATCCACACAATATCAGACGCCACTCCGGAACGTTTGCGCAATGTAAAGATATACTTTTAAAATATATAGAGGCCTACGAGTTAAATCCGCTTTATGAAGATACGATTTTGATATTACACGGATTCGGACGTTCTAAAAAATCCGTGCGGAAATTAGCCGATTCGCTCAAAGAACTGCCAATGAACGTTATTTGTTTGGGCTATCCGTCACTCAGACGCAATATTTACTATCACGCGACCATGCTCTCGCAGTTTTTGAAAAATATAGAAGTTAACGGTCGGCTGTATATTGTAAACGTCGGTTGCGGCTGTCTGATTACACGTAAATTACTCAGTAAAAGCAATAATTATCGCCAATATAACATTGCCCGAATCCTTGACATCAATCCGCTGAATTCCGGTAGCGATCTAGCCGAATTGCTGACTACGCGCGACTTTTTCAATTTCTTATTAGGTCCGATGTTGCGTGATATTTCCACTCCGCGGGCGGTTGCTCTGGCTCGTTTACCGCACGATATCGAGCATGGTATTCTGTTTGCGCCGCTGACGGTACACGATCGGATAAAAAAACTACTTTCCCGATTCGACAGCTTTCCTTTTTCCACTCCTCCGAGTGAAGAATCATATTCCGATAACGTAAAGAAAATCCGCAAAGATACTTATTTTCCGTTAGACAGTCAGACCGTAGCGCAATATACGCGCAACTATATTTTAACCGGTGAATTCGGTAAATTGACGGACGATGATGATGAAGACGACGAAGAAGATGACAATCACAGTGTCAGCGTTATAATCGAAAATAGTGTTGATACTATGCCGATTTAGCCGGTTTTGTATACTTTACGGATACATCCTAAATCCAATTGTTACGAAAATTTAACAAATTTGTCATAAAATATTGAAAAATTTTGTGTTATACTGTATTCATAGAAGTATAAGAACTAAGGATTTTGCCATGGAACTGAGGAGCTGCGTCCGTTATTTATTTTTATTATTCCTAACCCTTGCGGTGTTATGGACAGCGCCTGCTTTTGCCGGTAAACATATATGTCATATACCTACATCAAATCCGGGTGGAGGACCATGTTACTGCGAAGGAGAAGGTGCAAACGAGCACGTTGTAAGTTGTGATGACAATGTACCTAATACTGATACAATTCCTGCCGAGCAAGGAAAAAAAACTAATGATGACTGCGAAACCGTTACCGATTACGAGCGTGAATTCACGGATAAATGTTTTACCTGCAGTTTGTTTGCCAATCTGATGGGGGCGGTACAAGCCATATCCAAAGGTTCGTTTGAAGCAACCAGCGATGCGTTGATTGAGTTACTGTGTATTGCTTTTTTAATTTATATCGGATATCGCACTTTATTAACCGTTGCCTCGCCGGAAGCACAGAAACTCAGTAAATATCTGACCGAATTGTTGATTCAGGGCCTGAAAGTAGCTATTACGATTTTGATTTTGCAACATCCGTCATTTTTATACAATAAACTTCTCAGCCCGATTTTGGAAAGCAGTGTCGATTTCGGTATGTCTCTTACCGGTACAAACGCGCAAAAAGCGGCGGAAACCGGTGCAAAATACACCAGTTATTTTGATACATCCAATGAATATTTTTCAGCCAGAACCGCACAGATTATGGTTGGAGCCGTAGAAAACTTCAGCAACGGAGCTACCACCATGCCGGCAATCGGACGCGGCTTTATTTGTAACTCATTTAAGGATTTGGAATGGTTTTTCCGTATGAAAGTTATTCCGCGTGTCGGTATGTTTACCGAGGGAGCTTTATTATATATTTCCGGAGTTGGTATTTGGTTGGCCATCGGATTCTATATGCTTGACTGCGCCATAGAATTGGGAATTGTGTGTGCGCTTATGGCCTTTTTTGTAGCGTGCTGGCCGTTCAAATTAACTTCGGGATACACCAAAATCGGTTGGAATATGTTTTTAAATGTTTTCTTTAACTTTGTGATGATGGGAATTATCGTTGCCACGATTGTAGGTATTTCCGGACAAGCACTTTCCGTCGGAACATCTCAAGAAATATTAATAAATCTAATCAACAGTGACAGTATTGAGAGTCTGGAAGACACCATACAAATCGGCGGTTTGCAAATGTTGATGGTTATTGCATGTTGTTTTATGTGCTTCAAATTACCGAGAGAAGCAAGTAACTTAGCCAGCAAGTTTGCTGCCGGTGCACAACTCGGCGGATTGGGCGGCAATCTTGGCGGTACCGCTGCCGGACTTGTAACCCATGCCGCAATCGGTGATGCTTTGAGCAGCAAAGGCAAACAACCCGGAGAAATCGGTGGTTTGGCCGGTTTAACTTTGAAAGGTATTAAAGGAACTGCCTCGGGGCTCAAATCAGCAGGCGACGACATTGGTGCTACCGGTGCGGTCAAAGCCGGTGCGAGCAAGGTAAAAAATACGGCAAAAAATATTAAAAACGAAGTTTTCGACAGTGCCAAGGCTGCATTGGGTATGGATACAAGCGATAAAAACAGTCAACAACAAGACGAAATTACCAATGGTTTTAAGCAGGACACGGACAAGAACACGGACAAGGATAAGTAGAGGGAGACAATAAATGAAATCCACAGTTTTATCATTATTTATCCTGATTTTAATATTCATACTGTTTAAGTATGGGTTTCTTTCCGTGTTGAGTTCTCAAACCTTTCACATAATCGCGATTGCAGTTCTGGTTATAGTTTTGGCTGCGGCCGCTTATTTTGTGGGTTTCGATGATAAAAACAATAACACGGGACAAACGAAAGTTCCCACAACCAAAGAGGATGAAGCCGATGAAAAATAAGTGGTATGTAATTCTCTTGGTTTTATTGCTGACGGTTATTTTGCCGGCAACAAGGCCGGTTTTTGCCGCGGAAGAAAATACCTGCAAGCCGGATCAACAGGATATAATCAAGCAAAAACTTACCGATAGTTTGCGCACCTCATTCAGTAATTTTCAGTCTGCGGTCGGGCCGTATAATTCGTTGGCTCGCACTTATATGGCAAATTGTCTTGATACAGCCGGCAATCCGGGACCGAAAGTGCGTATTTCGGTTGATGATGCGGCTACGGCCAAGGCTGCGGGCGTGAATATCGAAAATGATGATTTATATGAATATATCAGTATTCCTTGGGGTAATGTTCGCGGCACTACCACAGCGTGCGTTCAGCTGTTGCAAGAGGTTAAAGCGGCATATACTCCGGCGATTGAGGCATATAATAATATGCGAGGCGATATTCAGGCGCTTAAAAATCCTTCGGCAACAAGATGCGATTGTAACGAAAATGGTGAAGTTCAGCAATGTTACACCTATAACAAAGAGACGGGCGAAGTTCAGGGACAAGACGGAAAATGCGAATCCTTTACCGGCATTCAACAGCGTTTGACTGCTTGCCCGTTATGCGGCATATTTGAGGCCGCATTAAACGCCAGCGCCCGCGTTGCGCACGTTGCTTGGCAGAGTACGGCAAAACCGCTCAGCGAGGTCGTGATTATCTTTTTCTTGGTGTTATTGGCCATAGAATCCCTTAAAGCCGTTTCGGCTACCGGCGGACTTAAACTCGGTACATATTTGAGGTCGGTATTTACCATAGGTCTGAAAATCGCCATTACAGTTACATTATTGAGCAATTCTCAATATATTTATACCCTATTCATTTCACCTGTTCTGCGCGGCGGATTGGATATGGGACTTGCCATTGCATCTGCCGGCGGCAACATACAATGCGATACCAATCCTGGCGGTTTCGGAGTAATTGCATCTTCCGAATTGGATGAAACTTTGTTCAATCAGGTTTTGAGCACGGTCAGATGTTTCGGAGCAACTGCCGCCACCTTGCCGGCGGTCGGGATGGGGTTGATTTGTCACTCGGCTCCGAGCGGAATGTGGAGCGGTGACTTTTTGCCTGATTTGCATATGTTCCTCAGCGGCTTGATTATGCTGGCATTCGGTTTGATGATTTGGTTAGCTTTGTCATTTTATCTGATTGACTGCACGGTACAAATCGGTATGCTCAGCGCGTTGGTGCCGCTTTTGGTGGCTTGTTGGCCTTTTGATTTAACCAAACAATATACCACCAAAGGTGTGAGAATGTTGATGAACACATTTTTCAACTTTGCCTTAATGGGAACCGTTTTACTGGTAGGTACCGCTATTATAGCGTTTGCCGTATCCGGCGACGGCAGCTCCAGTATGCAGGAAATACTTCGGGCTGTAAACAATAACGAAGCCGATACCCTCAAAAAACTGGCCTCACTCGACGGTATAAGAGTTTTGATGTTGCTTGCGTGCTGTATTTTTGCCTTAAAGCTGATTGCCAAAGTTAGTTCTCTTGCACACCAATTCTCGCAAAGTTCCGGTACGGATATCGGCAGCAATATGGCCACCGCTGCCTTGGGTACGGCGACGGCAGTCGGTCAAGGCGGACTTCATTCGTTGGGCAAATTGGGGGGGTATGCCGGTAATGCCGCGCTGGATAATACCGGTCTTAGAGCAAAATTTAACGAATTGACCGACAACATATCGGAGGCAAAACACCAAGGGTTGCAAACATTCGGCCGAATGGTAGGAGCAAACCGGTTCGGGACTTCAAGCACAGACCGGCGAAGATATGCTGCTGTCGGAAGGATCAACATCTCCGCAGACTAACAGTGCATATTCGTTTGAGGAAAACGCACTTCCGGAAAACGAAAGCCCGACGAAAAATACTTCCGACAATGAAGAAAATTCGGCAACCGAGAAGAATAATCAGCAACCGACGGAAAATCAAGCTAATACCAACAACGGAACGCCTCGTTCCGGCAGAGAAGCGGCTTCTAACAGCAGAGAAGCAGCGCCGAGAAGCGGCAGTTCCGGCGAGCGGTTGGCGCCATTGGCAAACGAAAATGCTACGCCGACGGAAGATGCACAAGATGAACCGTTGAATGAGGTGGCGGGTGAGCCCGTAAATACACAACAAAATGATAAAGAGACACCAAAAACACAGCAAAAGCCTGATAATCGAAACAAAACTACGGCAGATGCGGTAACACGGCAAAATAATGCATCGGAAGAAGGTGTAGCACACAATCGAATGGCAAGCAATCAGAATCCGATAAATGCCGAAGAAACGGCCAATAATCCGGTCGAGCAAGCACAGCCGAGCAATGCGGAACAGACAAGCAGAGGAGCGGTTTCGCAAAATGAAACGGTCGCCGAGAGCAGACAAGCAGAACAAAACAACAGAGCAACCGGCGGTGCAACAGCGGGTTCGACGGGTGCAACAGTGGGCTCGGCAGGTTCGACGGGTGCAACAGTGGGCTCGGCAGGTTCGACGGGAAGAACAACCGGCGGTGCAACTGCGGGTTCGACGGGGGCAACGGCGGGAAATACGTCCCGAGAACAACCGATAAAACCGGATAAGAAATGAGGATAATGGCGGCTTATAACCATATTGAAAGAGTTGTTAAAATATGATAAAATAAACGTAACGGATGGAACTGCAATGATGAGGATAAAGGACATAAATATTTGGAAAATCTTAAAGGTGCTGTGCCTTATTTTATGCACGGTTGTCCTTCTTTCCGCATGCGGTGACGAAGAAAACGCCAAGCAATCACAAGGTGAAAGTGAAGCGAAGGCGCATTGAATGCGTTACCTCCGACGACGACAAAAACGTAATGAACAACGGACAGCCTAATGAAGATAATGTCTGCGTTTCCGGCCGCAAACAATGCATTCAAGGTTCCATTCTCAAAGTTTTCTACAACGGGCTCAGTGATATGACATTGAGCGTATACGGCAAAGTGACTTCGGAAGATTTATTATCACTGATGGTCTTGGCATTTGCATTGTGGCTGGCTTTTCAGGTTTTGCGACACGTTTCGGCCACATCTCCGGAATCTATAAGCGAATTTTGGACCAAAGTATTGCGAAAAGCCGCAATATGCTTTGCTTGCGGCTATTTAGCGTCGTCTCCGACCAATATCATATATGCCATTAATACCTTTGTGTTCCCTATTTATATGACATTGCTTGAATTTGCCGCCGCCGTTTTGTCGTTAATGTCGCAAAAGTCCGGTTCAATCCGCGATGTTGTCATCGATGGTGATACCGAGCCGGTTAGTTTTACCATCTCTGACGGCGGATGTTCGATTCCGGCCGGAACAAGCATGCAGATGAGCGAATCTTCGTTTCCGCAAGAACCTCTGGAGATGATGAGCTGTATGGCCTGTGCGGTAAGCGATCAATTGAATGCCGGTTATACCGTAGCTCTGCGCGGAGTGTTCGGCAACGGCGTCTTTCCTTTTATTGTCGGTTTGTTCCTGATGGCGGCATTTTTGATTGCCAAATGGGGATTTGTACTTTACTTAATAGACTCAATTTTCCGTATGATTATGATGATTGTCATTATGCCTTTCCTGATTTTGTTCTATGCATTTGAGCAAACCCGTAAATGGACCAATGTCGGATTTAAGATAATTCTTAATTCGGCGGCTATTATGTTGTGTTTGGCAATTTTGGTTTCGATGACCGTGTTTGCCGTGAACGATTTACTGACATCGAACGGTAATCAATATGGAGATTTGGAACAATACCAGAGTTTCGGCACAATTCCGCTGTCGCTGATTTTGATGGGATTTGTTATTATTAAAGCCACCGGTATGGCGGTTACAATGGCCGAAAGCGTTTCCGGAGGCGGCGGAGATGCCAAGTTCCAACAAAAAGTTGCCGCTCTTATCGGTACAATCTCGCAAGTTTCATTTGAGGCACTCACGGCCGGTGCCGGCAAGATAGCAACGGTAGCCGTAAATCACAGCGCCAGGTTGCGGGCTCTCCGCGATAATGCTCAAAAAGCCAGAACAGCTATGGCTAAAGCCAGAATGGCGATGCGGCGTGCAGCAGGTCGTGAAAAGCAACAGGAACAGCAAGGGGGAGAACAACAATGAAAAAGAGTATTTTTGCATTTTTGTTCTTGTTTGCCGCGCTATTATGCATAGTGCCGCGTTCGGCTTGGGCCGGCAAGAGTTTGGTTGAATATCAGATAGCCGCCGTTTTAATGGATGAAACGCGTAACGGTAATGAAGCCTCGATGACTTATATGGCTAATGTTTTACGTAACCGTTTGATTGAGCAACAGTCCGGTCACGGCAGAAAAGACGTTACATACACAGATATTATTTATAATTCGGGCTCTTTCTCTCCTTCCGGCAATTTAAGCAGTGTTGAAAATATTGAACGGCGCTGGCAAAATTCTGCCGGTTGGAACACGGCTCTCCGATTGGCAAAACAAACCGTCGATGGTACCCTTTCTTCTTTGGGACACGGTGATATTAACGAGTTCAGTCGCAACGGCGGTCCGAGCGGCGCATTTAAAGATGTTAACACCGGCAATTATTTCTTCAGTCAGGAACATGCCGCAATATCGCATGACCCTACTCTGCCTACCGACAGGGTGGAAGAACAGGAAGAACAAGAAGCTCCGGAAGAATCTCGTATTCGGCATTATGATGTCAATAATGACGGTGCCAAGGCGGCCGGCGGTTGCAAGTTTGATAATATGAAAAAAATATATATGGACGACACAAACGACGCCAAGCTTTGTTGGTATTGCAACGTTGTCGTGGTGTTGATGAATTCGTTTTTCCAAGCAGCAGGAAAAGCCTTGCCGAGTGCAGTATCTCTGGGAAAACTTATTTTGCAAATCGGATTTATGATTTGGCTGGCATACTATATTTTGCAACAGGTGGCTTCGTTTGCACCGATCAGCACCGGAAAAATGTTACAAGATATAATCAAAATGGGATTTAAAGTATCTTTGGCATATTTATTTGTGGAACGAGCCGGTCCGCTGATTGCGTTCTATTTCATAAATCCGGTGTTGGATTTGGGGTTGCAATATGGTCTGGATTTGTTTGCCGGATTGGCCGGACAAAGTCTGCGATGAAAGGAAATATGATGAGAAACGGACTGAAAAATATCATCTTCCTTGTTGGAGCGTTCATTATCGCCCAAGTACTTTTTGTCGTGCCGGCACAGGCGCAGGCCGTTACTGCCGACAGCGCAGGCTTGTTTGATAACGGAATTTTGCAGGGAATGCATTTATTGATGACCGCTACATATAAAACAATGGGCAATGTCCTAATGGTGGGACACGCTTTGATGTGTTATGCCATTGACGTTGATAAAACCTCGGTTTTCGGCTTGGTAGACGTTCCGAACATCGGTTTACTCTTGGTCGGGTTATCTATTTATGTTGTCGGCATTTTTATGTCTTTGAGTGTTGGTATGTATTTTGTTGACTCCTCGCTGCGAATCGGTGTTGCCATTATATTTATGCCGATAAGTATTGCTTTGTGGCCGTTCCCTCCGACCAGCAATAAATTTGCCGATAACTTGAGTACGATTATCCGTAGTTCTATGTTGTTTATGTTGATGTCCGTCGGTGTGGCTTTTGCCGTTTGTTTAATTGATGCCGGACTTTTTGAAGGCGGAGATCAAGCGTTTTGGTACGCCATTGACCAAGAACAAACGGAAATAATCAGTGAAAACTTTTCATTTTTCAGTTCTCATATCTTGGTGGTCGGTTTCAGTTTGATATTCGGTTTCAGAATATTGGAATCCAGTGTTAATGAATATTTGGGGTCTTTTTTCAGCGATGCCATGTTCGGCAGTTCCAGCCCGATGAACCAGATGGGTACACAAGCCTTTGCAATGGCGGCGGAAAATGTAGCCAAGCCGGCAGCAGAGTTTGCCAAAGATGTGGTGACTCATCAAACCGGACGTGCCATCAGCGGTGTCGGTTCTCTGATATCAAAAGAGGGCCGAGAAAAGATTGCCGACGGTTGGCAAGGTGTAAAGCGCGTAATGACCAATCCGCGTCAGTATTACAACAACGCTATGCATAATGCCGGCAGAAAGGCTAATGAGGCTATTCAAAACCTCGGACAAAAAGCCAACGATGCCGTTCAGGCCGCAGGTGAAGGTGTAAAAACAGCTGCCGATTACGTTACCGCGGCCGCGCCTTTGCCGTATACCGAAGAGGATCGTCAACGTATGTTAAACGGTGAGTTGGAAAACGGTAAGCGTTCCGGCAACGGATTTAACCAAAAAGTTGACCGTATGACCAAAAAGATTGGTGATAAGGTTCAGAGTAAAATAGATAAAATTACACCTACAGTCGGTCAAGCTGCCGAAGAGGTAATCGCACACGGAGGAGGAGCCGCCAAAGAAGCTTCCAAACAAGCCGTTGCGGCGACTATAGCCACAGTTTCGGATAAATCTGCGGAAGAAGTTCGTGCCGATTTACACGATACCAAAGTAAAGGCCGAAGAAAAAGTCGAAGCTGCTGCCGGAGCCGTTTCTTCCACTGCCAAAGCGGCAAAAGAAAAGGTAGCGGAAACCGAGTTTGTAAAGGGATTCACCGAAGGAATGCAAGAAGCGGATCAGGCTCCGATTACCCTTAACCCAACCGACGTGTTGGCTACTCCGTTCAAAAAGATGGCGCATCCGGTTCAGACCGTACGTCAAATGGCACGTATGCCGCAAGCTTCAAAAGATGCGGTTCAAGCCGTACAAGACAATAAAGGACAGCGTACTCGCTTCTTTGCCAAGAAAGCCGGACAAATCGTGGCTCGCACCGGCAAAGATATGGGAAATACCGCGGATACGGTCGGTGGTGTATTGAAAGATTTCGGTAACTGGCTCGGCGACAACAGCAAAAAACAAAAAGATAACCGTTCTTTGGCGCAAAAATGGAATGAGATTGCAGATGATGAAAGAAAATTAGAATTGGCCAAGGCGGAAGAACAAGAAGAATACCGAGAGATGGATGTTTGAGACAGATAACAAAAAAACAGGGTGGCAAATATGAAAAAAGTGCAGTTATATATGTTTTTATTGATGTTATTGCTGGGTGCATTTGCTCCCCTGTCTTCGGCGTGCGCCGGCGGTTCCGAGTGGGGCGGAGTTTGCGGCAGCTGTCCGGAGGACAGCCCTTGCGGCCCGTCGGGTTATTGCGGAAGTCCGGAAACTACTTACGGCGGCGGTACAAACGGTTCAAGCAATACAGAAATAACAGAGGTTAAAATCGATGAAGGAGATTCCAAGGACTGCGCTTTGGGCGAATTTCTGGATAGCAAAAGCTGTGTTTTTTGTAATTTGTTCAAAATTATGTTTAATGTTGCCAGTTCATTAGCCTTAACCGCTAATAATCAACTGGCAATACCGAGTAAAAATCTGGTAATTATCGGATTTTTAATCTGGATGTTATTTTATTTTGCCAGACAAATCGGCACAATGAGTGCCACCTCCACCGGAGAAATGCTGAAAGGATTTTTGTTCCAAGGTTTCCGTGTGGCGGTAGTGGTAATAATTTTAAACGGAGCTATTTTCCAGGTTATGAACCTGACGCTCAATCCGGTAATGAAAACTGGTTTCAACTTTGTAAACACGCTCAATTCAACTTCATCTTGCGATAAATCGCAGGATTATATGCAAAACATTAAAGGTTATGAAGGCAACTACGCAATAGGTGCCGACGGCGGTTTACCGGTAGAAATCGGCGAATCCATCATTTGTAATATTAAAAATCTGGAAGATGCCACCGGAGTTATGATTGGTTTGGGTAAATATTCAATATGTTTGGCGCATAACAAACACCGCTTTTTGAAGAACATTCTGCCGGGGTTGGGATATGTTTCAACCGGTTGGGTATTATGGATAGTCGGCTCAATTCTGATGTTGGCTTTTCCTTGGTGTTTGATTGACTGTATTTTGCAGTTGTGCATAGCTGCTGCGCTTATTCCTTGCGCTATTGCCGCCTATGCCTTTAAGATTACGGAGAAGTATGTCAAGATAATTTGGTCTTTCTTTATGAATGCTATGTTCAATTTCGTATTTATGGCGCTGATAATATATATTATCAACTCCAATTTAGCCTCGTGGCTCGGTTTATCGAGCCTATCGCCGGCAGATGTGGAAGCGCATGATGAAATATTCGTAACCGGCAGCCTAATTAATATAAGGCGCGGTATAAGCGGTATGATAGGTATGGATACGGGTGAAATGGTGGGCTTGGCTTGGTGGGGCATCGGTGCCTTCAAGCTGATGGCAATCTGCTTCTTCTGTTGGTCGTTTATGGATGAAGCCGGAAGTATGGCTAAACGTTTTGCCGACTCTCCGAAATTGGGCGGAAGCGAAGGTATCGGTCGTATGGTCGGCGGTACCATGGTACAGGGATTTACCAACTATGCAATGCAACCGGCCGCACATTATACCGCTGAAGGAGCAAAAGCTCTCGGCAACAAGGCCAACGCTGCTTTCGGAAATTCCTTACGCAGCAATTACAATCGCATGACCGGAATGGCATTAAGCGGATTGAGTAAATTTGGTATATCCAACAACCAAATTATCCGCGACCCAATTACGGGAGATATTGTCGGATATCATAACACCATGCGCGCACTCGGTAAGGATATTGAACGTACGGTTACGCGTGATGCCAACGGAGTATGGACTTCAATGCAAAATTCGAGAGAGCGTACGGCTACGGATAAAGCATTTGAAATGATGAAAGATGAAAACGGCGAACCGTTGCGCGATGAAAACGGTAATATCCGATATCAATCGCGGCAACGCACACTCGGTATGGTTACCGGATATGAGGAAATGACGGCCACCAAGGACGAAGAAGGTTTTACCCACTACTCCACCGCCGACGGCAGCCGTACCTTTACTATGAATCCGGAAGGAGAAATCGTTTCCTACAAAACACCATACACACGCACCCTTTTAAATCAGGGACAGGAAATTGCCGCTCCGAAGGCACAAGGAATGACA
Source organism: uncultured Pseudomonadota bacterium (assembly GCA_902793695.1). GTDB lineage: Bacteria > Pseudomonadota > Alphaproteobacteria > RF32 > CAG-239 > RUG410. Next base: position 12,039 of record CADBEI010000032.1, read on the forward strand.
CAAACGGTTAATGACGGCGTTTCCTCCACAACCAATCAGTATGATGCACAAGGTAATTTGGTCAGTTCAAAAACGGACTTCAAAAATGCTTCGGCCGATAAGCTGGTAAAAACCGACGGTACACTCAATGCTCAAGCCTTCAATCAAATGAAGAACAACGCCGCAAATCCGGAATCCGCCGCAACTTATATGGTTTCCGAAGTTATGGAAAGTCGCGGACTGGCGTTGCCGAACACATTTACGAATCGCGACGTAAAAATTAATGAAGACGGTTCGTTTACCATTATTCAGAACAATCAGGAAGGTGTAGATAAAGCAACCGGACAAGCGCAAATGACTCAGCGGATAATCAATGCCAAAATTGTCGGCAAGCAAATGGTTATTGATATGAAAACGGTTGACAGTAAAGGTAATATTACGCACCACAAGAGTAACGGTATTCAGACTGCCGTCAACAGATATACGGTCAAGCGCGACAACAAAGGCAATGTCGTTCTCGGCGCCGACGGTAAGCCGGTATATGACCGCGATAGCAAGTTCAGTTTCTCGGATTATACCAATCAACAAAATAAAGGACGTCAGCCGCTAGATGCACAGGGTCGTTGGGGCAATAACATCAACCGTGAACAGGCTATGGCCGGTTTCACTCAGGAAGATTACGACCGTCACTTGGCACAGATACAACTTGACCAATTGCAGCGTACCACTCGCGCCAAAAAATTTGCGGAAGCTCTGAATACCGAAAATTCACAAATCAGCAACTTGCACGAAATGTTGCACCAATCATCCATGTCTGAAGATGACGTCCGAGCCGCCACTTTCCAAGTAAGCGGAATAAGTGCTTCTCGTCAGCCGGCGGAGGATTATGTTGAGGCAGAACTCGGAGGGTCGGGCGACAACGGTGAACGCTCGCCAATACAGCAAGTCATGGAATCCGAAGAAAGAGCCCGCCAGGAAGAGCAGGAACGCCGTCAGGCAGCCGAAGAAAAAGCCCGCCAGGAAGAAGAGCAACGGCAAAAAGATGCCGAAGAACGTGCCATTCAAGAAGAGCATCAACGTCAGCAACAACAGGCGGAGATGGAGGAACAACAGCGCTTGCACAACGAGCATATCGAGCACGAAAACGAGCGTGTGGCCTTAGAAAGAGAGCGCGACGAAATCACTAAGCAGTATGCCGAAATCACGGCACAACTGGAATCCGCCAGAGAAGCAGTGAACACCGTCGGATTGACCGATGCACAAAAACGGCAGGCACAGGCGACGTATGATGAGTTGCTCCGTCAATCTTCTCAATTACAGGAAACGCTAAAGGCCAATCGTCGAGCCAGTAACGAAGCCATCGGAGACTACAATTCCCGCGTAGAGAAGCATAACAGCGAATTACATTGAGCCCAAACATAAAATACATGCTTTTTGTATATAAATTAATTTTTGTCTTGCTTTTTTGGGATAAGTGCATATTATGGGTGCAGAAGTTATGTGTTAAATAGGGGCTGAATATGGAAGAAATTATTTTCCCAAATCAAATAAGAATGCATCGTCGTATTCATGGTATGCCGATGCAGGAATTGGCTGACCATTTGGGTGTCAGTCTGTCCGCAGTTTCCAAAATCGAAAAAGGCTATCGCAGGTTGAATCAGGAACAACTGATTCAAGTAGCTGAACTTTTGGACTGTTCATTACAGGATTTATATGTTAACGAACAAAACTCCCAACAGGAGGTTGTTCAGGCGTGGAAACGTGAACAGGAACGCCGCAGTAAAATCAACCAAACTGCAGGTTTAAAAACCCTCGGTGCCGGTTTACGCCATATACGTACGAGTAAAGGTCTGACACTGATTGAGGTTTCGGAGCACGCCGATATGACGTTATCGGTATATCACCGCATTGAGATGGGGCAACGTGAAGTTTCGGATAAAGAATACAAGAACATTGCCAAAGCTTTATCTATGTCGGTTGAGCAATTAAAGGCTGCCATCCAAAAGTTGGATGCCGACGGCCAGTTGGAAGATATTATCGAACATAACGATACACGCTATAAGGTACTGAACAATGCGCGTTATGCCAATCTCGGTGTTTCATCGGCAGAAAGTAACGATGATATTCTGGTGCCGTTGTATGGTGTGGGTAATGCCGAAGGAAACATTATAATCAGTCGCTCCGGCAATTTTAAAGAAGTTGCTTGTCCAAGTACTCTTCGCGGCAAACAGGATATTTATGCCGTTAATTTATGCACGCGCCGTTTAGGTTCTCTGCTCTCAAGCCGTTCCGTGTTGTTTATTGATCCGTCCGAAGTTGTCAGTGCCGGTGATATCGCTTTGTTTTACATCAGCGAAACGGAAACGAAACTTTTGAGTATTCGTGAAGATGAAAACGGTCAGTTGTACGGATTGCGTTGGAATCCGGAAGAGCGTATAAACTTTACCAATGAAGATTTAACCAAAATTCATAAGGTTGCGGTTATCAATCTTTAAGGTTATATTTGTTGTGCGATATTAATAAGATATTTACTCTCTCTATATTAGTATAGGGAGAGTAAGTGTATAATAGATTGCTGGGAGCAAAATGGTAGAAGCCAAAGAAAAAGAACAGTCGGTGCCTGCCGTAAATTCGGAGTTAAACGAAGACGCAGAGTACAGAGGCAATAGAGAAGATCAGGAAGATCTATTGCTGACGGCTCAGCGTTATCTGAATATATTTCACCAGATTCACATTTTCCGTGAAGCCAAACGTGCCGAATTTGACCAACAACTTTTGGATATGCCGAATAAAGTTCGCCAGATTTTAGCTTTGTTGCCGGGCGGGCGCATTCTTTTGGAGCACATCAGTGATTTGGAAACGCAAAAAGGTATCAGCGATGCAACTTTGAATAATCTTATTAACCAAAAATCTCCGGTTGCGGAATCCGTTCCGAATCCGGTGCAGCAAGTTGTGTCACCGCAAGTGGTGCCTACGGTCATCAGTGCACCGCTGGAATTGGGCAGTGATTTTACCAAGGCATTAACCGATTCCTTTAGTACATATTCCCAAAATTTGCAAAAGCTTAATGCCAACATTCAGCAAATTGCCGTACAGCAACAGCAGAATAGTTCTTCATCGGGCGAACAAAGTGCTCCAAACATTGATATTGCCGACACCATCAGTACGTTGCTGAAAGAAAATTCACAACAACAAATGGATGTTCTGAAAAATTTCGGGCAAACCTTGTCGCAAACCATTTTGGAATCCCAAAAAGAATTTATTTCCACCTTGATGGAAAAACAACAAAATGTCCAACCGCAGATTATAGAACGTACAATTATTCAAAAAGAAACTCCGACCATAATCCAAGCCCCTACTACGCCGGTAGTGCCGGTTGTAACTCCGACTCCGATTATTCAAGAAACGCCGAAATCGGTTAAAGAAACAGAAAAACCTATTGTTCAGCCTGATAAAGAGCAAGAATCGGAAAAAGAAATTATTCCGCAAAATATGGTAAAATCTTCGGAGATTACCAAGGGTGATGTTATAAATAAAGCGGCGGTTAAAGATGATGTTGCGGATAAAGCGGCGGGTAAGGACGATGTCGCAGATAAAAAAGAAAATACAAAATCAGAAATAAAAAAATCAGATAAGACAACCGAATCGCTTGATAAGGAAAACGACGACGCCGTTGCAAAACCTCATGAGAGTATTGCCGGTAAGATTCTGAAAGCTGTGACCTCCAATATATCTTCCAACATTATCAAAAAAGATAAAGATAAAAATAAAGAAACCGATGAACAGCCGATAAAAGAAGAAGTAAAAGCGGATAAGAAAGCGGAATTACCGCAAGAAAAGAAAGCTGAAATATCGTCGGATAAGAAAGATATTGATTTATCTGCAAAAGATAAAACCGAATCGAAAAATAAAGATACTTCTCCGGCGATTGAAGCGAAAAAAACGGATGGACATAAGAAAAATGAACCGAGTAAAGCGCTTGTCAGCGATACTTCGGATAAGTCTGCGCATAAACCGGATACGAACAGCGGGAGCAAGACGGAAGATACTAAATCCAAACATACACTTAAAACAATTGATATTTCCGATATTATTGCAGACAATGAAAAGTCGGTAAAAGAAAAGCCGATTGATAACAATTCAAAGCAGAAAAAAGAGCCGAAGAGTATTGATATTTCCGATATTATTGCGGATAGTAACAAGTCAACAAAAGAAAAGCCAATTGATGAGGTTGTTGATATTGATATCGAATCCTTCTTTGAAGCCGCTCGCAATAAAGAAAATCAGCAGGATACGCATAATCAAAATAAAAAAGTAACTCCGGCATCGCAGACGAAAGCCTCCAAGCCGGTCGATGACTTTAGCGCGGCATTCGGGGTGGAAGAAAAGAAACAGACACCACAGGCGAAAGCCTCCAAGCCGGTCGATGACTTGAGTGCGGCATTCGGGGTGGAAGAAAAGAAACAGACACCACAGGCGAAAGCCTCCAAGCCGGTCGATGATTTTAGTGCGGCATTCGGGGTGGAAGAAAAGAAACAGACACCGCAGGCGAAGACCTCCAAGCCGGTCGATGATTTGAGCGCGGCATTCGGGGTGGAAGAAAAGAAACAGACACCGCAGGCGAAAGCCTCCAAGCCGGTAGATGACTTGAGTGCGGCATTCGGGGTGGAAGAAAAGAAA
>CADBEI010000033.1 GCA_902793695.1 uncultured Pseudomonadota bacterium
TTATAATTGTCGGTGCTGGGCGGAGCCATATAAACCGGAAAGATATAAGAATAAGCCGGTAATTGTAGACGTCAGCGGACTTGATATGTTTAAGGAGTTGCAAAAAACACTTAAACTAGTTCGAAGATTAAGCACCTAATATGCCCTACCCCAAATAATCTTCGAACTAATTTTATAGAGAAGATAATAAAATCAATGAGTTAAGAATTTACTTCAAGAAGCCCAATTCATAAACCTTTGGTTTTATTTCTTCAGCTAATTTTCTCATAGCCAAGCGCAAATTAGCAATAAGTTGATTGTATTTTTCATCTTTACTGTCTTTATTCATTTTTCCTTGGCTATCTCTACCTTGAAAATGCGCACGGATATCATAAAAACTTGCATTAGGATTAGAATTCGGCTGTTGATGATAATAACGCCACAACTCACGACCTGCCGCAAAAACAGCTTGTGCCGAGAAAGAAAACTCTATGTGATTTTCTTTTATATAATCAGTCATAAAATGACTGGCAAAACTATTTCTCGGCTCAACTTCTTTTTCGGTGAACGGAATCCAATGGTTTATACCTTGTTCAGAAGTAATGCGATTTTGACCGTGAAAAAGGGTGAAAGCCAAGCAATCTGATTGAAAAATCTTATCATTTTGCCAACCGTCATTCGGATATAAAAACTGGTCGCGGTCATTAAGCCAAGTTGCCTCAATACAGTGGCGAACAGAAAGATAAATGCAAAAATATAAAATATTTGAAGTTGTAATACTAAGGCAATATCTTTTTTGTGGTTGTAGCAATATAGAAAATTTTCCATTATTTTGATAATCAGGTGGATAAAAACTCATTTTTCCAACCTCGTTATCATCATTACAAAATTCTGTTATCCATTTGTTTATTGTCCCTTTACTTTTATCAAGAGCATAAAAAGTTTTACTTACTAATTCTGCCGCATTTTTATCATAGACATCTGATTGCTTATAAACAAATTCTTTTTTATCGGCGCAATTCCAAATCATAAAACCAATTGGAAATTGCCCTTTTACATTATCAAATGTGTTTGCCGGAACAACAAACATTTTCTTTAAATCTGCTAAAAAAACTCTGCGAAATGTGGCAAAGTTACTACTTTGCAGAATTTTTAATTTTGAAAATTCTCCCAACCAACAATCAGGTATTTCTTGATATATTCTGATGAAAAATTGTGCAAAAAGTTCATTACTTGCATTACCTATCAAATCTTTATATCTTTCATAAGTTTTATTAGATGTAGCAACTTTTGCTTTATTTTCTCCATTACCGGTAACAGTGGTTGCTGTTGTTGCCTCAGCATAAGGTGGATTTATATAAATCACCAATTTTTTGCGCTTTTCGGGATTATTGATTATTTCCAATAAATCTTGAGGACATTTGTCGGCAAAATCATCATTTAAAAAATCCATCTGAAAAACGTGGCTTTCCAAAAGATTTGCGCCATTTTTAATACGGTCTTTCATAACATCTACATCAGCTTTATCAAGTGTAGATGCCCAAATATTATATTTATTGGTTAAACCGTTTAATAAATTACCAGTGCCGGCACAGCAATCCCAAATATAATATTCATCCTGCCAATTTTCCCCTAAAACATCTTCTAAATATTTTTGGCTTAATTCCACCCATTTTTGCGGGGTAAAAAATGAACCTTTTCGCTCGCGCACATCTTGCGGAACTAACAAATCTTGTCTTTCAACAATATAATTCCAAAATTCTTTTCTCGGTGGGCGGTCATATATACTCCAAAACTGACGGTGAGCCTTTTGCCCATCATTAAATTTAACATCATAAGTGGATTGTAAACCGAGTTCGTTTTTATTTTCCTTTACAATTTCATATTTATTATAGGATAGCAAAACAAATAAACTTTCTTTAATCGATACATTATCCTTCGATAATAAATCGGCAAGATAAAAATCTCTATCATAAATACCCTGTTGTTTTGCCTTTTCCCAGTCTATTTGAATAGATGGTTTAACATCTTGCAACCATTTAAAATACACTGTAACAAAGTTGTTCTTGGTTACTGCAATATTTGAAACACCTTGCCGACCGAGAACAAAATTATTTTTGATAAAGGTTCTCAATTCTTTATCTTTGGTATCATAATAAAATATTTGTGATTTTCTTTCCAACTCATCTTTAACCAGATTATAAACCAGAGAAAATTCTTTGGTATTGTGGTTTGATGAGGTTACAGTCCAATCAAAGTCATTTTGATTGAATATTTCTGACACAACATTATATTGTATAAAAGCTATTTTTTCAGCATCAAATGCACCTAAAAAAACAGGAGGAAGGTGTTTTTCAAAAGTCCGTGCTTTACCGATAGTCATAATCAGTTGAACAAATGATTCATATATATCACTCTTATTTCCTCGTTTAGCTTCAGCCCACAACAAAGATTGAGTAATAGTTGTTTCTTCAAACAATTCGGATTGACGCCCTTGAGAGCGGTCAGTAATCTTCGCAATACAAAAATCAATATTCCCGATAATTTTAGTCGTATCATATGAAGCAAAATAATCTTGAGCTACCTTATTTTTTAGTTCTTCTTCTCGTAACTGGTTACTGTATGACATTTTCACTCCTTTTTTAGCTGTTTTTCGATTGATTCTAACTTGTTAATAGAATAAACTAAGACATTTAAAAATATGGTTAATATAAAAAATCAACCTCGGGTTCTTAACACCCATAAGTTAGCCGGCGCAAAACAATCAAATTTTCATCTCGAAAACCGCAAGCTCGCTCCAGCCGCCACGGCCAACTGCATGGCGGCAGCGTTTTATTCAAAAACCGCCGAAATTAAACGGCGGTTTTCTTTATAATTATTAAATAAGGTGGTAACTTATTTTACGACAATCGAATCAACATCAATTTTTGTCGGTTCAAACATTTCTTTATCAACTTCGCCATTGATAGTTATGGTATTTTCCGGAGTTACTTTAACACCGCGCCAGTCTTCATCATCTATTTCAACAACAACTTCGCCGGTCTCATCTTTGAATGTATATTTTTCATCACCCAAACTGTTTACGATTTTTCCGGTCAAACTCACATAAGATTCATCACTTGAATTCAGTGCTTCCGCTACTGTTGAGGTCGGATTTTGAACTGCACTCGGGCCTTCAAACCCGCCTGTTGCTTGAGCATTGGCCATACTTATGCTTGTAAATATTGCAAGTAAAGTTAAAAACGTATTTTTCATATTTATTTTTCCATAACATTTTATAAACGTCTGGATTTTAATCGGCAATTTTATAGCTGTCCATAAAAATAACAAATTATCCCAAAAGCCCATCTGTTCAGGAGTATGGAATCTACCGCATCCATTTTTTATCAACATCGACCACGTTAATCGGCTTGTTTTTTTATAATTTACCTTGCTGTTTTGCTAAAAATCATCAATATCATCGCCGGACGCACCGTTGAAATACATATCTTCAAATTCCTCATCTTGCTTTGATTGGTCGTGTTGCGAAGTTTGCGATTTGGATTTGTAACCGCCGCACAGCATCCAAAAAATTCCGATTATCACACATAAGTTTATAAAACCCATAATTTTCCTCCCGAGTTTTTATGTTTATACTTCTTCTTCATCTTCTTCTCCGTATCCGAAATCCCAGAAAATTTGATGACCTTCCTGATCATCGGCGAGCCTTATTTCATCTAAATTGACTAAAATATATTGCGGAAAGCCAACGTTTGCAATTTCATTCGAATTTGTTGCACGAAGAGCCTCATACGCATGATAGCCACACCAAGCACCTTCATATTTAATGCCGGCAAAACCGTTTTCCTTGGCAAATGTCAAGACTTCCTCATCAGAGACTAACATAGTATTGATATTTACGCCGAAATCCTTGCCGCAATCACGACAACGGTAATCCGGATCATTAGGTGTTATAATACAGCCGGCAAGAATAACTTCGCCCTCCTCTATTGCCTTCATCAGTTCGTCATCATCCCCATACAATCCATACAAATACTCGGCAATACGTTCACTTCCGCAATACGGGCATTTAATTTTCTTGTGTGTAGTCATTGTTATTCTCCATCTCTTCCGTTTATCATACACGCGTTATTTTTCGTTTGCAAGACAATCTAAGCCGAAAGTGTCACAATCTGACATCTTCTTTACGCTTTTTAAATATCACCGGTTTAGAATAGTAAAAATAATCAAGTCAGCCAAAAGATTTTAATAAACGCAAAATCTGGAAGGATTAAAGAATGTGGATTAGCAAAGAAAAATACGAAGATATCGAACGACGCGTGCAAGCGCTCAATGAGGAGTTACAACGCTTATACAAATTGACTTTTCTTATGAACATCGAGACCGACGGTGAGGATATGACTTTTACCTTCTGCCGCGAAGATAAAGTGATTACGGTTAAAGCAAAGCGGGTTCAAGCGGACAAAGAAGGCAATCTGCCGAGCCTTTTGGAATACATAGACGAAGAATAGCTATTGTTATTTGTCGCTTATTTTTGCCTCACTCATCTTCCTCAACATATTTTTTCAAGATTTTCCGCATGCGGAAACAATTCATACAAACGCTTAACTATTTCCGGATTGTCAGCCATAATATATGTTTCGGTATTATTCGGCGCAGAAATTGCCGCTGCCGTCGTTGAGCGGGTCGTTTTCTTGACCTTTTTTGTAGTAATCCCGTATCATTTTGATTTGCGATGCCGAGCAAAATGTATCATCGCCTAAATTTGCTCGCTCAAAACACTCTGCCGTTACGCCCTTTTTCTGCAATGTTTTCGGAAAGCAATCTTGCGTAAACACCGGTTCCACAATGTCATCAACTCGCCGCGCATCCTGTAATTGTTCCAACGTCTTCGGCTCTTCCTCATTAAATCTTGGGGCTTCGGCTTCTTCCAGTAATTTATAAAAGTATTCTATATTCTGCAAAGTTAAACCCTCTCCGCACACAATACTGTAATAACCGCTTTCGGCCGCAAAATTCGCAACTTTATAGTTGTCTTCATCGCCCCGAACGCTGAATTTGACACCATTTTCAAGCGTCACGGTTTTATTGACCGGATATTGATTATAATCGCCGGAAATATCTATAATTCCGTTTTCATCCGCCTCACCTTCCGCTGTTGTGGACTTGCGCATAATCACCTTGCGCTTTTCATCCAACGGAAAGCGCAACTCCAGCATACCTTCCATCGCCCGAACCGTATAGTTTTCCACCCGCAGCGGAAAGTTAAAGCCGGCCTTTTGCGCACCGCGACTGATGTTATCTTCACATTCTATCCACGGATTTGGCATCGCTTGCGCCGAAATTGCACTCAATCCGGCCATGCCTAAAAACACTATAAAAACTGCTTTTTTCATCATTTTTGCCTCACTTTAAAGGTAATAATACAGTAACTAAAGTTAAAAAATCAATATATTTGATAAAAAACATTGTGGGTATTTTATATCTAAAAATTGTGGTACCTATTACACCGGTTATCAGCGCCGAAACTTTGCTGATTGCAGCCAAAGATGATATTATAATTAACCCGAATGATATCAAAAAACTCTCACAAGGCATTCACAACGGTCAGATTTCAACCATCGATGCTGCCGGTCATAATTTTGAGAAAACACAAAATCAAACAGATTTATATCTGGCTATCTATAACTTTTTGCAATAATCGCAAAATCAAGAAATTTTTGTGTTGAAACATCAGCCGGCCAAAATGCATCCGAACAAAATTGCAAAAAAGTGCATGATGGTGCCGCATAAAACAAACGCATGCCACACGGCATGAGTATATTTTTTGCTTTTCCACATATAAAACGGAATGCCGGCCGTATAAAAGATTCCACCCAAAATCAAAAACACCAGACCCATTGTGTTTAAATTCAAAAACAGTGCTTTGGAGGCGAATACAATCATCCAACCCATAATCAGATAAAGCAAAATCGACCACAATTTGGTTCCGTTAGGCGGAGTTATCAGCTTCAAAATCGTTCCGAGCATCGTCAACCCCCAAATAATCCCGAAAATAGTCCAACCGATTGTACCGCGCAAATTGACCAGCAAAAACGGCGTATAAGTGCCGGCTATCAGATAATAAATCGCAATATGGTCAAACTTCTTCAAAATCCCTTTGGCTCGTTGATTAGTCAGCGCGTGATAAACAGTTGAAGTTGCATACAAAATTATCATAGATGAGGCAAATATGGCAGCAGAGACGATTTTCCACGGATCTCCGGTAATCGAGGCAAAGGCCGTCAGCACCGCCAAGGCGGCAATTCCCAAAATAATTCCCAAGCCGTGACAGGAGCAGGAAGCTATTTCTTCGGCGATTGTATAAGGGCGTTGTACTTTTTGTTGCATTGGTCACACTCCGTATAGTTCATCTCACTTCAGCTTACAACACCGTATTGCAAATTACAAGAAAAAATCGTCCGTCCGTGTCATCATTACCGTTGCTCGCTCGCTATCCGCAATCGTACAGCATATCACACCTTTCGGTGCAATTCCGGTTGCTTATTGTTCTTTTTTAGGCCTAAACGCATTAATCTGAATCTGATGCAATTTTTCGGACAAACGTCGATACATTTCATACAGTTAATACAGTTAGGATGCCGCACAAAATCGGTTTGTTACACCGGAGCCCGCAAGGGGCTCAGGATGACAAGCCTAAAAATATTATGGAAAAACATTTGCAAGATTGGCGCGAGCGTGATAAATTAAAACGCAGATGGTGATTTAACGGGAGTGCATAAAATGCAAAAAATATGGTATTGGACCAAACGTATAGTAATTTTTTTAGTGTCTTCACTTGTAATATCGTGGCTTATGGCATACCTGTTTTTTGCATTAATCAGCCATTTTTATGATTTAAACGATATTTCGGATATAGAATTATTGAAGATGACAGAGAATAAAGAAGATATGTTTTTTGATTCTTTCTTTGCCGACGCACTGATTTCCTTCTTAATCATGTATGTTATGGGACTTCCGCTGTTAAAGAGTTACAACTTTAAAACCGCCAAATTTGTTACTTTGTGCGTTGTCACTTATCTTCTGCTGTTTTTGCTTTTGGTATTTTTTGCGTAGTATTATCACACCCAAATCGATTATCTGCCTTCAAAATCATTATTGTTTTGCGCATTTAGAAGATTTGCCGGAGAAATAGTTGTTGTTTTTTCTAACGAGCCCTCAGTTTCCTGAATATTTGCCGATTTTCGCACTTCATTTAATTTTTGTTGTAATGCTTTATGTTGTGCATATTCTTCTTTGGTATAAGCCGTAAAAGTATTCGGCCTTAAGAAAATTAATGACGATACATCATAATCATCAAAGTCATGGCTGAAATTTTTACTTCTCGGATTTTCAAGGTAAAAACAGTCATAATCTCTTGCAAGAGCTTTTGCGTCTATTAGAGTTGTATTTTCACTACTTTTTACAAGATATGGTTCAATATCTTGTTCGGAATATGCGACCAAGCATTTTATATGATTTTTGGGAACAATATAATAATTATGTGTTTCTTTCTCATAAAAATCATTAATTTTAGACCAGCTATCCCATTCCGATAAACCATTTTCTGCTATAGGAGCCGTATAGAGACCTCCTCTTATTTGGATATAAACTGATTCATTAAAAACAGTATTAAATTTTTCATCACATGGTTTATCTTCTCCACCGATATGAAGCCATTCTTTATCCGGTAATTTATCATAACGCGGCTCTTTGATCGGATATAATAAAATATCATTTTCAATCACATCTTTCAATTTCGGATATTTTGAAGCAATGCGATATAAAACATTATTACAGCGAACCTGAGTAGCCTTATCGTCTGTAGATTGATAAAGTTTTTTGATATTTTTTAACGCGTTATTTCTATACGCCGGACTTTTTTCTGCAACTTCATCACAAATAGAAATCATAATTTTTACTTCATTTGGCGTATAAGACTTATTTTGCACAAGATTATCAACATATTTTATAAGTTTTGAAATATTTATTTGTTCACTATCTAATGCCGAATATAAAGCAAAAAGACCTTCTGCTCGTCTTTGAGGATATCTATCCATCAGATAATATGCCATATCCTGCATTTCATTCTTTATAAACGTGTCATTATCTTTATAAATAGTTGTAATATTATTATCTCTGCTCTTATGCAAATAGTTAAAAACAAGTTCACACCCTTCTTCCGGCACACTTTTTTCTGAGGTTATTATATTTTTATACATTTTCCATGCTTTGTGCCTGGTCTCAGTGTCACAGTCAAGATTTTTCACAAAGTCTTCAATAATACTAGAATAAGAGCCCTTAAATTGAATCCTGTGCCTCTGATAAATTCGCTCTGACGGATATTCGTTTATAAAATCTACAAAATACAATTTTTCGCACGTATTCAAAAGGTTATGTACCGCACTTTCATTTTCTACATTTATATTATGTATTAATTTCCAATATTTATCATCTGTTATTTTGTTCCATTTTTTCATTTCACCTGCGGTAATATTACCTTCTTGTAAACGGCGTGCAACTTCTTCTTCAAACTTTTGCCATTCTTCATTATCTGTCATTTCATAAAATCCGCTTAGAAAATCTATCCTTGTTATTGTTTATCAAGATACCACTTTTATCATAAAAACGCAAGTTTTTCATTCGGATTTTTCTTCCAAATTATCTTTGGCCCATTTTTTCAATCCGAAAGTCAAACTGCTATATCCGCTCCAACCGTCCGTAACCACATTGCGCTGTATCGCTAAAAGAATTATCGGCACCGCCGCCACCGTGTGTAACAAACGGAATCACTTTTTTGCCTTTCAAAACGCCGGAAGCCAGAAACGTACGTACCGGTGTTGACATAGTCCCCCACCATACAGGAGAACCGACAAACACAACATCATATTCTCCGATATTTTCCGGCCACGGTTTAATCGGCGGCAAAGTCCCCTCCGCCAATTCTTTTTTAGCCAGTTCCGTCTGTTCCTTATATTCTGCCGGATACGGTGTTACCAACTCAATTTTATATAAATCGGCACCGGTTTCTTCTGCCACGATTTTAGCGGCATTTTCGGTATTTCCGGTCAAAGTAAAATAAGCCACCAACGGCTTTGCCTCTACCGTAGTGGTCAAAGCTGTGCCTATCAAAGCACCCAATAAAAGTTTTTTCATATTTTTCTCCTTTTTGTTTATACTTGTTGCAATATCTTCAAAAAATAATTTATTCTGCATATTTATCTTTTTTTAGATTATATTCAAACATTTATTCTTCGGCATTGCGACTTTTGAATACACCATTTTCATAGCCCTGAATAGCCGGATTACCATCTGCCATATCCAAGCGCTTCAACGCTAACGCCACATATTTGCGCTCGCGTTCTATTCCCAAAAAACGGCGTCCGAGTTTTTTTGCCACCACCGCCGTGGTTCCCGAACCGACAAACGGATCAAATACCATATCTCCGGCATTACTGGAGGCTAAAATCATTTTTGCAATTAACTTTTCCGGCTTTTGCGTCGGATGCTCCGTATTTTCCGGCATTGACCAAAACGGCACCGTTATATCGGTCCAAATGTTTGACGGAGCGGTATAGCGTATTTTCTGCCCTTCCGCTTCCTGCCAATCTTTGGGGTTTCCGCTCTTATCGCGATACGGTGCCAACACCTTACGCTGCATTTTGACCGCGTCCAAATTAAACGTAAAATCATCTGACTTGGTAAAATACCAAATATCCTCCAGACAGTTTTTCCAATTATTTTCGGCCGCTCTGCCTTTTTCGCGCTCCCACGAAATACGATTGCGCAACTCAAAATATTTTGCCGCAACTTCCGGTATTACGAGTGAACTTTGCCAATCTGAACATATATACACGCTGGCGTTCGGTTTCAAAATTCGCGCCGTTTGCGCCAGCCATTTATCCAGCCATTTTTTATAAGTATGCAAATCAGTGCGATAAAAAATGTTCTTACCGAAGTTTTTCGTCAGATTATACGGAGGATCAACCACCATCAAATCGGCAAAATTATCGGGAATATGCCGCAAAGCATAAAACGTATCTTGCCATATTATTTGATTTTCAAGCTGTGGTGCCTCGCGAAACGGTGCAAACTTAACGGCACGGCGCGATAAAGCAATTTCTTCTTTCGGGCTCAGATAAATTGTTTTATTTCGTGGTGCCTTCTTTATCACGATTCTTCACCAAAACGATTGTTTATCAATAACTTCAAATCATCGACAGCCTTTTGCGCCTCATTGCCGATTGCTTTTATTTTGATTGTACTGCCCTTGGATGCAGCCAGCATCATCAAGCTTAAAATCGAACAACCGTCAACTTCAACTCCGTCTTTTTCCACCGTAACTTCCGCATCCGTATCGGCAATACATTTAACAAAAGCGGCCGCCGCTCGCGCATGCAGTCCCTTTTGATTGCAAATCATCACTTCTATTTGAGCTTCACTCATTTGGAGGTTCCATTCAACAGTTGCGAAGCCACATTTATGTATTTTTTACCGGATTCCTGTGCACAATCGGCACAATCGGCCAAATTCATAGTCTTGCGTGCTTCTCCCAACTTTATCAACATCGGCAAATTAACTCCGGCAATCACATCAAAATTACCATGGCTGATGGCCGACATTGCCAAATTGGACGGCGTCCCGCCGAACATATCGGTCAGTAACAACACACCTTTCCCCGTATCAACCGATTTAGCCTTGGTTAAAATCTCTTGACGACGTGCTTCCATATCATCTTCCGGTCCGATACAGACACAGGCCACGTTATCCTGCTTCCCGACAACGTGTTCCATTGCGGCCAAAAATTCCAATGCCAAATTGCCGTGCGTTACAAAAACCAGTCCGATCATTTTGCGGTACCGCCGGTCCAAGTTTTGATTGCGCCGAAAGATTTGAGCAATTCTTCCTTACTCTTGGCTCTGAATATTTCATCGGCACGGGTTCTGCGACCGTTTAAGACGATATCCTCTACATTTTCCACCGCTACGGCATAAACTCTGACCACTACGTCGGCGTGCATTTCGCAAATCATAACCACTTCGGACTCGGCCAAAACTCCCTTGGTTTCGGCATCGATATTATCCAAAATAATCGAGCGGCGCTCATCACGTTTCAATAATGCGGTTTTCTTGCCGTCAAACTGCAAAACAGGTTCTTGCGGCTCACCGTCGCGTGCATCGATAAAAATCGCCAATTCACCGTATTTATTTTCGATTATCTCGAAAAAATCCTGCTTTTCCATAAGTGTGTAATATTGATTTTCCATGTTTTTTTCCTTAAAGAGTTATTTTATGTTCATCACTTTATTATATTTTTTTTTAAAAGTAAATCGTAACTTTTGATTATCTTCCGACTTTATCGTTTTTCTTGAGCGATTCCTTGAGCAATTCTTTCATTTGAGCCGAATACGACTTATTGCTTTTCGGTTTATTTTCTTTTCCCGACTTGGATTTTCCGGTTTTTTGCCGATGCTTGATTTCTGACAAACGCGCGGTCTGCCCCGATTTACGCAAAATCATTTCCGCTGTTTCGTTCTGCGTCATTTTTTTCTCGCTTATTTTCTTCACATCGTCCATTTTGAGCACATCGACTTTACGTCCGCCTGATAAATCCTTCACCTTACGTACGCCTTCAACTACCTCGCCTTCGCTGTGTTTGACTATTTCGCCTTTAATTCCCATTTGTTTGGCAATATGCGTAGCCAAAGCCTCGCGCCGCAATTTGCTCGGATTGTATATGGCATCTTTCATTTCATTCATAAATTCCTGCGTATTCATTTGCTCTAAATTTGCTTTTTTCAGCAATTTATCGGCCTGAGCCAATGCGTTATGCCTGCCGGCGTTTTCCTCCTGACGTACCACTTCGGTAGTGATATTTTGCATAATCTGCCGCCGTTCGTCCGATTCCAGCGCATTGACGAGCGATGTGTCAGAATTGGTGGAATCTTGCCTGTTCATCTGCATTCGCCACAACCGATTAAGTGAACGCATGGCTGTATGATCCATTAAATCCTCGTCTTCGTCGTCCTCATCATCAATTTGCCGCACTTTTGTTCTGATTTTATTGGGATTTTTAGTCGTCCGATTGATGTTATTCTTTGTCTTTTTCTTCTGATATTTATCGGCCTCCAAAGCATCAATGCGCAAGGTCAGACGCTCGCTTTCGTCAAAGCCTTTCTTGCTGCCGACCACACCAAAACCGATATCGTCGGTATCTTCAGTTGCTTCATTTTTTTTCTTCAACTCATCATCCGCTGTCATCTATTTACCTTTCCGTGCCGTTTTTACGGTATATGTAATCATAAACGAGCCGTCATAAAAGATAAGCGGCGAAACGGATATATTTACGTTATCATCTCGCAGCAAATCAAATTTACGGCCTTCGGTTATGTTTGCCATCATACTCTGCTTAAAGCTTTCCCAATCATCAACGTTGGAAAAGAACAACTTTTGATAGGCAATGATTTTTTCCAATTTCGGCTCATCCTGCATTTTATCAAAATCCAAACTCCACAGCTTCAAATAAGCGCGGTTATACGATTTTAAACGCTGGTTGGCACCGAATATAATCACAGAATCATTCAAATTATCCAAAATTGTCTGTTGTAACGCGGTCAATTCATTCAGCCGGCGCATGGTAGCCAATCGGTCGGAAACATCTTCAAACGCAAAAATAACCCCGTTCGGATGCGGTGTGCGAAAACGCCTGATAGTACGTCCGTCCGGCAAATGCAATAAATCTTCGCGCGTTTCCCACAATCCGCCGAAAACCGCCAGTTCATCTTCTTTATATGCCTTAAAATCCGGCACCGGCGGCAACAGTTTATGCTCGCGCACCGTTTCCAAAAACTGTAAATAACTCGGTGTTTTTTCCAAAAATTCGTTATCCAAGCCCCATAAATCACGGAAGGCGTTGTTATAAAAGAACAAATTGGTCTGCCCGTCAAAAATGGCAAAAGCCGTACCGAGCGTGCCCAAAATCTCCAAATGGCTGTTCTGATTTGCCTTAAAACCGCGTTTGAGCTGTTCCAATTCCGTATTATCAACCAAATAACCGACCGTGCCGACTTTATCCAAATTGTCGTCAATAAAATACGGATTTTCTTGAATTTCATAGTTATACAACGCTCCGCCGCGCACCATTTTAAATGCTTTTTTCTGCATCTTTTTGCTTTTCTGCGCCTCTGCCGCGACTTTTCTGACCACTGAATCTCCGTTATTGTTTCCTAGTTCGGCAGATTGATTTATTACTTCATTTTTATTAGATAAACCTATGTATTCAAGATATTTTTTATTAATTTCCAACAAGTTGAGATTCTCATCACGCAACCACAGCGGGTAGTTAATGCCGTCAATCATATTTTCCAAGCCGGTAACCCGATTCTGCGCACTTTTTATCTCATCTTCCAACGTATTAATCTTTTCGGCTTCCGAGGACACATCACGACACCAAATAATATCGCAATAAAGGTTATTGTCCGCTCCTTGTATCCGGCTGCCGTACACGCACACCAAACGTTGCCCGCCTTTAAGTTTCATCACATCTTCAAAAGCGTGCCCCTCCTGCTGCAACAGAGTAACATATTTTTTCAAAATTCGCGCATCTTCTTTATAAAAAGCCTCACAAACATCGGCAAACGATGAGGCCGTACCGTTTTTCAGACCGAGCATCACCGCCAATCGACGCGAACATCTTTCCACGATTCCTTTCTGCAAATCCTTCACCTTCTGATCCGGATAAACAAAGCACATATATCCGTCTTTGGCCGAATACAATACCTCGTTGCAACGTTCGCGATCACGTTTAATGAAATAGATTTTGCGCTGATACTTAGCGATTTTTACCTGCATGGCAATAATAATTCCCACCAGCGTCATTTCAATAATGATGCTCGCAATCATAATATATTTCAGCAGTTCCGTATCCATTTGCATATCTTTAAAAAAAACGTTTGCTCTTAAAATGATTTTATATTATATAAATCAATTAGCAACAATTTTATCAAATAAATCTAATTTTTAAAGGCAAAAAAAAGGATGTACACATTGGCATTTGATACCACGGCGAACGGTTGCTCGATTGCACTGCTCAAAGATACGACGGTTATCGCCAAATATTATGAAGAAATGGAGTTCGGTCAGGCAGAGGCTTTATTACCGCAAATCAAACGTTTATTGGAACAAAATCAGCTTGAATTTACTCAAATCGGGCTTATGGGCGTATGCGTCGGCCCCGGTTCGTTTACCGGAGTGCGTTCTTCCGTTGCCGCCGCCCGTGCTTTTGCCATGGCCGCGCCGCAAATTGCCGTAACCGGTGTAACCGCCTTCGAAGCTTATGTCCATTCGCTTGATATGCAGGAACTGTCGTCCTTTAATGCTGTGATTATAGAAACAAAACGCGACGATTTTTATTTTCAGCTGTTCAACGGCAAGCTGGAAAAACTGACTGAGCCGGCCGCTCTCGACTATAATGAAATTATTGATTTATTAAAAGGCAAAACCGTAACCCTTATCGGCAACGGTGTCGAAAGATTCTTGGATAAGCCGAGCGGACTTGTATTGCACGCCATTCGTATGGATAAAAACGCTTCTGTTTCCGACATTGCCGCCTGTGCCATTCAAAAATTCAACGCCAAAAAGCTGAACTATCCGAAACCCTGAACTATCCGAAACCCCTTTATTTGCGCGCTCCCGATGTTTGTGTAAAATCGTAAAAATTATCTGGCTATCTGCAAAATAAAAGTGTATTAATGTATAAAATTTCAATTAAACCTAATTAATGAGTGAGGATAAAGTGACAAGATCAGAATTAATCGAAAAAATTGCGGCAAAAATGCCGAATTTAACCGTTAAAGATGTTGAAAGCATTGTCAGCGTTGTTTTTGAAAAACTGACTTCCGCCTTGGCAAGCGGTGACAGAGTCGAAATTCGCGGATTCGGTGCATTTTCGGTTCGTACCAGAAAACCGCGTGTTGCCATCAATCCGAAAAACAAAACCAAAGTGGAAGTTCCTTCCAAAAATATTGTACATTTCAAGACAGGCAAGGAATTACATACACGTATAAATCCTTAAATATATAATTAAGTAAAGGAGGAAGATATGAAGTTTCTTCACTATCTGATTATATTACCTCTTATCTGATGTTGAAGCCGACGGTATCCGCTTTTCGTATGGTCCGGAAGACGGTTTCAAAGTTCGCTATGTTATGGCCGCATTTTTGCTGTTGGGCTATTTTATCGGGCGAATCGGAGCATGGTTCGGCTATTCTCCGTTGCGCCGCGATTTGCGCCTGCAAAGAAAGACCAATCGCGCTTTAAATAAAGAACAAGTCAAACTTAACGAAACCGTTACCGGCCTCAAACAGGATATTATCGGAATGCAAGCCAAAGTTAAACAGGAAGAAGCCGATAAAAAGCCGTCAGGACATTGGTGGCAACGGATGAAATTCCCTGCAAAGAAAGGATAATTCGCAATGAATTGGCTCACGGATATTGTACGTCCGAAAATACAGAAAACCACTCCCAAAGAAATTGCCGACAACCTGTGGGTACGTTGCCCTAATTGCAATCAGATGCTTTTTTCCAAAGAACTCAAGGAATCGTTTTATGTTTGCACCTCTTGCGGCCACCATCTGCGTTTGTATGTGGAAAAGCGCTTTCGTCTGTTGTTTGACAACGATAAATATACAACAGTGGCTCTGCCGCCGATTATCGATGACCCGCTCAAATTTAAAGACGTGCAAAAATACACCGACCGCTTAAAGGCCAACCGCAAGAAAAACGGCACCGATGATGCCATTCAGGTTGCCCGCGGTAAAATCGGCGGTATCAGTTGCGTAGTAGCGGCGGTTGATTTTTCGTTTATGGGCGGTTCTATGGGTTTGGCTGTGGGCGAAGGCTTTGTTGCGGCGGCGCATATCGCCCTCAAAAATAAAGAACCGTTTATCGCAATTGCGGCTTCCGGTGGTGCCCGTATGCAGGAAGGTATGCTCTCGCTGATGCAAATGGCGCGCACGACTGCGGCGGTAAATGAACTGAAAGAAGCCGGAATTCCGTATATATCGATATTAACCGACCCGACGACCGGCGGTGTTTCCGCCTCCTTTGCCATGCTCGGAGATGTCAATATTGCGGAAAAAGGCTGTCTGATTGGTTTTGCCGGTCCGCGCGTGATAGAGCAAACCATTCACGAAAAATTGCCGGAAGGCTTCCAACGTGCCGAATATTTATTGGAACACGGCATGGTGGATATGGTGGTGGAGCGTTCGCAAATGAAACCGGAATTGATTAAGGTGTTGAAAGTTTTAAACGCCCACGTCAAAGGCAAATAAGTACAACTCTCATTCCTTAAACGCCGTCATTATTGGCGGCGTTTTTTATTATTGACATTGACGAACGTATCGTTATAATGCGTGAAAATTACCGAATTTGAGGCAACAATGGATATATTTATTGACACCTTGATTGATAACTTAAAGCTGTTTCCGTTTTTGTTTGTTACCTATTTATGTTTGGAATATTTGGAACACAAAACTTCGGAAAAAGCTACGGAGACAATTAAAAAAGCAGGTTGGAGCGGACCACTTATCGGCAGTTTGTGCGGTGTACTTCCGCAATGCGGTTTTTCGGTAGCGGCGGCCAACTTTTTTGCCGCTCGCATCATCGGTGTCGGTACCTTATTGGCAATTTTTCTTTCCACTTCCGATGAATTATTGCCAATTATGTTATCCGCCACCGTTCCGCCGCTGTTGATTACGCAAATATTGCTTTATAAAGCGGTTTGCGGTGTTGTTTTCGGCTATGCGTTCGGCTTTATTTGGAAAAAATATTACACGCGCCCGCAAATCAACATTGAAGAACTGTGCCGCAACGAAAATTGCCATTGTGAAGATTCCGTGGTTAAACCGGCACTATACCACTCTGTCCGTATTACGGCGTTTATTTTTGTTTTTACGCTGATTTTGAACTATTCGATGAGCTATCTTGATATTTCCGCCATCACCGCTTATATGCAAATACCATTGTTGGGCGAAGTCGTCAGCGGCATCATCGGGCTAATTCCGAACTGCTCGCCTTCGGTTATCCTGACTCAACTGTATATGGATGATATTATTCCCTTCGGTGCCTTAATCAGCGGCTCGCTTGTCAACGGCGGCGTCGGCTTGTTGGTATTGTTCCGTGTCAATCGCCGTTTGCGCGAAAATCTGCAAATTACCGCGGCACTGTATGTTTGCGGAGTTATCGGCGGTTTGCTGACACATTTGATTTTCTAGAAAGGTAAAATTATGATTGTTAAACAGGTTCCGGTGCGCGACATAATTGAAACGAACGCCTATTTTTATATTGATGAAAAATCCAAGCACGGTTTTTTGATTGATGCCGGTGCCGAAGCCGAAAAATTGTTAAAAATTATTAGAGATAACGGTTGGACCATTGAAAAACTGCTTATTACTCACGGGCATTTTGACCATATCGGCGCCGTGGAAAAAATCGCCAAAACATTGAATATTCCTTATCTTGCACACGAGAACGGCCGCGAATATTTGCCCAATCCGACATATAATCTCTCGGCTTTTTTCGGCAATGATATTGTTTTGAACAACGCCGAATATTTGCAAGACGGTGCCGAAATCACTCTTGATGCCGCACCGAACGTTAAACTGAAAGTCATTCACACCCCAGGACATACGCAGGACGGTGTAGTTTATTATGATGAGAGCAATTCGCTGGCTTTTGTCGGCGACACCATTTTCAAACGCGGAATCGGCCGCACCGACATTCCGGGCGGTGACTATAATCAACTGCAACAAAGCATTTGTAACAAAATATTCACTTTTCTTAACGACACGATTTTGTATTCGGGACATAGCGAACCAACCACAGTAAGTGCCGAGAAATAGTCGCATTCACACAATTTTCATCTTCTGTTTTTACACCATAAAACGCTCAAATTGCATTTTACGAAAAAACTTGACGAAACGGCAAAATATATGTAAAATGCAAACATGATTATTGCTATAAGTCGGGAGAAAGAAGATGGCTGAAGATACAGAAGAAAAAGCGGTATGGGAAGATAATCATGCCAACGGAGCCATTACGAGCAAAGCCCAAACCTATTCGCGTGAAGCGGTTGATTATCTGGCCAACCTGTCGCCGGAACAGGCCAAAGAATATGCCAATCGCGTTTTATCGCCGGCCGAGCTCGGACCGGAAAAGAGCCCGCAAGAAAAACTCCAGGACGGTCTGGCGGATATGAAAACCAACAATCCGGAGCAATATGGCGACTTCACATCGGCAATCAGCAAACTTGCCAACGGCGGAAACCTTGAAGAAGCCCTTATGCAGCTTGTTATCCAAATGATGAAACAAGCCGGATATGCCGACAGCCCTCAAGACAGAGAAATATTTACCCAAGATGCTCAAACCGCTATTCAACAAATAGAACATTCCGAGAGATTGGAAAAAGCCAAAACCGGTATAGAAAAAATAAAAGAGATTAAACTTGATTCCTATGGTCTTATTGAGGGTTCGGAACAAGCTCAGAAACATAATGAAGATTTGAAACAATATCGCGAACTGTATAAAACTGACCCGAAAAAATTCGCCAAGGCCAAAGAAGGTTACGAAAAGGCCGTAAAGAGCGGAGAAACAACCCATCAGGCACAGTACAATCTCGATGTCATCAACACCGTAGAAAAGGAAGAAAAGCTTAAAGAACAAATGCTTAAAGACCAGGAAAAAGCCGCCAAGCAAATTAAAAAGCTGGAAAAGAAAATCGAAAAAGCCAAGAGTAAAGGCAATGAAGAAAAAGCCGATGCTCTGCAAGAAGAATTGGATAAATTGCTTAAAAAACAAGGTTTGCAAAAAGAAGGCGAAGAAAAAGACGGTAAAGAGGATAAAGACGGCAAGGAAACAAAAGCCGGTAAGGAGACTAAAGACAGTCAAACCGCCGCCGGACAGCCGAAAGATACACCGGTTGCCGAAACCGAATACGCCGAGGCCACGCAAAACGGCTACAAAATTACCAAAGGCAACGAAGTACGCACGGTAACGTTTGAAAACGGCGGTCGCATTATGCATTTTGCGGTCAATGATCAACCGATGACACAAACTCAGGCTAACCAGTTTATGAAAGATTTGCAAGAAGCGCCTAATCTGGATCAGGATAAAGTCGGACTGGCCGTGGTTCAGAAAAACATCAATGAAATGAGCGGTTCACAAACTTATGCTAAGGAAAGCGCACAGCAACATGGCACTCAAGATAATACATTGAGTCTGAACAATCTTGTTGCTATGCAAAAGAACGGTAACTCAATGAGTTAATCGCCTGTTTTGATGTAAGAAGTTATGCTTTACCATCCAGAACTTTTTGCAAAGTCGTAAGATCGTGTTCGTAAGTTGCCAAAGCTTCGTCATAAATTTTGCATATTTTACCGTCGGCAATGCTGATTTTATAGCTTTCTTCCACAATTTGCGAAACCATTTTCAACTCGTCGGTCGGCGACACCGTCGGCAATGGTGGGTGTCGTGGCTCCGGACACTCATTCAAAAATTTGTTTTCAAAAGCAAAACGGGCACTATCCAAATAGCACAGTAAGGCGTATTTCTTAAACAATTTTCGCACACCGTGGCGAATGGCATCAACCCGTACCGAATCAGCAACTTTGTGCTCGACGACATAATCCTGCAAAGCCTTGCTAAATTTATGATTATCCGCCAACAAAATCTGTACCAAGGTCAACAGCTGCGGCTGATGCGACATACGCTGCAACTGTGCCACCATATCACACAGCATATCGGCGCAAGTTTTGGAAACTTTATTACCAAACAATTTCATTTCATAAAAACAATGAGTTACGCAAAAATCATCAGCCAATGGATGACGTGATTTTAAAATTTGCGCCGCCTCGTTCAAATAATATCGCATCCGCTTTTTATTCAGCCGATACAGCGGGTGCGCCAACCCGAAACGCCGCATGGCAGCTGCATAAGTTTGAGCAAAATCCTTAATCAGCGACAAATCAACGGCTTCGGGATTTTTCTGCAGTTCGGATTCGGCTTGTTGCCAAACTTCACCATAAGTGCGATGAATTTCCTTCATTTTTAATGCAAATTTTGCCGGAATCAGCGTTGCGGCAATTTTCTTTTTTTGCGCCGATTGTCGATTGACCGTAACCAAATCCAGTACTTTGCGGGCACGCCCTATTTCCGGCACATTATCGGGAATTATTATATTTTCCGCCAAATCGTGTTTATAACGTTCATATTCCGCAAACAACCGCTCATTGCGGCCGATATCGTGAACCACCGACTTAACGCATTTTTTGACAACCGAATATGGTAAAAGATACGGCACAATTTCCGTATGACGCTTATCGATTAAAGTATAACAGTTTGATTTTTCAGGATTATATTGCAAACTGATACATTCCGTCGCATTATTTTGCGGACGGAGAAAAGACTGTTCCAGAGCGTATCGTAAAAAAGCCTTATCGTTCATTTTCATCCCCTTTTTCGTTATCTTATTGCATAAGCGTTATTTTTTCGTTAAAAAGCGTTTTTTTGTTTTGTGTATAATGCGGTTATGCGTTGAAATTTACAAATTATTATGCTAATTTTGCCGTAATTGTTTTGTAATGT
Organism: uncultured Pseudomonadota bacterium; assembly: GCA_902793695.1. Classification (GTDB taxonomy): domain Bacteria; phylum Pseudomonadota; class Alphaproteobacteria; order RF32; family CAG-239; genus RUG410. The sequence continues at coordinate 20,658 of CADBEI010000033.1, forward strand.
ATATTAACCAGAGGAAAAATCAATGTCGGGAAACGCACGATATAACGGTAAAAAAACTTGGGAAGAATGGCGCGAAACTTGGCAAAACGAAGAACGCTACAATTTCCGCACCATCGAGAAAAAATGGCAAAAAATTTGGGAAGACGAAAAAGCTTATAAGGTAGAAATCGACCATAACAAAGAAAAATTCTATGCTTTGGTTGAATTTCCGTATCCGTCGGGAGCCGGTTTACACGTCGGCCATCCGCGCTCATACACCGCGCTTGATGTGATTGCTCGTAAAAAGCGTATGCAGGGTCTAAACGTTCTGTATCCGATGGGCTTTGACGCCTTTGGTCTGCCGGCGGAAAACTATGCCATCAAAACCGGTGTCCATCCGGCGGTTTCCACCAAACAAAATATCGAAACTTTTACACGTCAACTTAAATCACTCGGTTTTTCGTTTGATTGGGATAGATGCTTCAACACTTGCGATCCGGAATATTACAAATGGACGCAATGGATGTTTATTCAATTCTGGAAACATGGTTTGGCCTATAAAGATAAAATGGCGATTAACTGGTGTCCTTCCTGTAAAGTCGGTTTGGCCAACGAAGAAGTAGTCAACGGACATTGCGAACGTTGCGGTGCCGAAGTTGTCCGCCGCGATAAAGAACAGTGGATGCTCGCCATTACCAAATATGCCGACCGTCTGATTAACGACATAGAAACGGTTGATTTTATTGACCGCGTTAAGTCGACACAAATTAACTGGATTGGGCGTTCCGAAGGCGCGGAATTGGAATTTGAACTGACCGATAACAGCGGTAACAATTTGAGTAAAAAAATGGTGGTTTACACTACCCGTCCGGATACGATTTTCGGTGCAACTTATTGCGTTATGGCTCCGGAACACGCTTTTGTAACTGAACTGATGAACAAATTTGAAAATGCCGCCGAAGTGCAGAATTATGTTAACGAAACAGCGAAAAAGTCAGAATTACAGCGTACCGCCGACACCACCAAGACCGGTGTAGAATTAAAAGGTATTAAAGCCCGCAATCCATATACCGGCACTTTGATTCCGGTATTTATATCCGATTATGTTCTGACCGGATACGGCACCGGCGCAATTATGGCGGTTCCGGCGCACGACCAACGTGACTACGATTTTGCCAAAGTGTTCAATTTGCCGATTATTCAGGTTTTGGCCGGCGGTGATATTTCCAAAGAAGCGTGGGAAGAAGACGGTACGCACATCAATTCCGGATTTATGGACGGTATGGATAAAAAAGATGCTATGACCGCGGCCATAAAATATGCCGAAGAACATGGTTTCGGCCACGCCAAGGTCAATTTCAAACTGCGCGACTGGGTATTCTCGCGGCAACGCTATTGGGGTGAACCGATTCCGATGGTTTATTGCGAACATTGCGGTTGGCAACCTGTTCCGGAAGATCAACTGCCGTTAACTCTGCCTAATGTTCCGGATTATCGCCCGAACGACAACGGCGATTCTCCGCTGGCCAATGCCACCGAATGGGTAAACACCACTTGTCCGAAATGCGGCTGTCATGCGCGACGCGAAACCGATGTAATGCCGAACTGGGCAGGCTCATCGTGGTATTTCTTGCGCTATTGCGACCCGCATAACGATAAAGAATTTGCCTCACCGGAAGCCTTAAAATATTGGATGAATGTCGATTGGTACAACGGCGGTATGGAACACACCACACTCCACCTTTTGTATTCGCGTTTCTGGCATAAATTCCTTTATGATTGCGGCTATGTGCCGATGCCTGAGCCGTATCAAAAACGCACCTCGCACGGTATGATTCTGGCTGCCGACGGTGAAAAAATGAGCAAATCGCGCGGCAACGTGGTTAATCCGGACGAGATTGTCGAAAACTACGGTGCCGATACCTTCCGTCTGTATGAAATGTTCATCGGTCCGTTTGATCAGGTGGCGAGTTGGTCGGAAGAAAGTTTAAACGGTGTATATCGCTTTGTCAGCCGCGTTTACAGCTTGTTCAACAAAGTTTATGCCGATAAAGATGTACCAATGAATAGCGACGATTTGCGTGAAATGCACCGTTGCATTATTGACGTTTCCGAGCGTATCGAGCAAATGAAGTTCAACACCGCGGTTTCGGCTTTGATGACCTATGTGAACCATTTGGCGACGATGAAGATGATTCCGGCGCAAATGTATGCAACCTTGCTTAAATTATTAAGCCCGTTTACACCGCATTTGGCCGAAGAAATGTGGGCACGTCTCGGCGGTAAAACGCTGATTGTGACCGAAAGCTGGCCTGTGGGTGATGCCAAACTGGCGGAAAATAATGTGGTTACCATCGGTGTACAGATGAACGGCAAAATGCGCGGAACCATCACCATTGCCAAAGATGCCGCCAACGACGTAGCCGAAGCCGAAGCCTTAAAGCTTGAAAATGTGGCACGCCAGCTTGAAGGTAAGACCATTAAAAAAGTGATTGTGGTACCGAATAAAATTGTCAACATTGTAGTGGGGATGTAGAAGTGTTTGCAAAAAAGGAAATATTTACGGCAGTGTTTATGATTTGCAGCCTTTCCGCCTGCGGTTTCGAACCGTTATATGTTGAAAAAACCGGCGGCGATGATTTGTGGTATTATAACAATCAGTACAACGCCGATATTGTCAAAGAAATGGCACAGATAAAAATTACTGCGGCCGGAGGTCGTATGGGGCAATTAATCAAAAACGAACTGATTGATACGTTTAACCCTTACGGCGCGCCGAAAAATTCCGAATATTTTTTGAAGATTCAGGCTCCGGTTTCGCAAACGGTACAACAGGCTCTGCGTGATGATATTACCGCCACTCGCGAAAAGGTTACCTACACCGTAACATATGAACTTTGGAGCAACAAAAAAGGCAAACTGGTCGGTGGCAGCAGTTCCACCATTTTGAGTTATGACTTGCTTGATAACCCTTATTCAACCACCATGGATAAGAAGAAAATCGAAAAAGACGGCGCCAAAATTATTGCCAACGATATTGCCCTCAGAATCGGTGCTTATTTCCACTCCGTCAACACAAAGGTGAGCGGCCCCGATGAATTTTAAACCGACACAGCTCGAAAGTTTTTGCAAAAATCCGGATCCTGCCGTCAAGTGCATTGTTTTGTACGGCAATAACGAAGGAGAGATTTCCATTTTGCAAAAACAATGTGCTGAAGCTGCCTGCGGCTCTGTTGATGACGCGTTCCGTTATTGTCTGCTGGATATGGAAAATATATCCAAAGACGGCGGCGAAATTTATGCCGAATTTCACGCGCAGTCGCTGATGGGCGGCAAACGTGCTATTGTGGTGCAAAATGCCGACAACAATTTGACGACGTTGCTTAAAAATATGTTACCGGATACGCCATCGGAAAATTTGCTGATTTTAACCTCGTCAACTTTCAAAAAAAATTCATCTTTAATAACTTGGGGCAAAGATCGCAAAGATGTGCTATTAGTTGGTTGCTACGAGGACAGAGAAGCCGATATTGCGGCAGATGTCGAAACAATGCTGAAAGCTAAAGGTCTGATGGCAGATAATGCTACACTTCAGGTGTTGCGTGCGCGGCTTTCTCCGGATCGTCGTCTTAATCAAAGTGAGATTGATAAACTGGCAATGTATATGGGGGAGCGTACCACCGTAACCGTTGACGATATCAAAAATGCGGTCAGCGATGTGGCCGGCGCCAATATTGAAGATTTGTGCTACTATACGGCCGGCGGTCAAGCCTTGAAAGCCTGCGCCATGTACAATCGTTTATTAAAAGAAGGCGAAGAACCGGCAACTCTGGTGCGGCAACTGGAATATCATTTCGGGCGTCTGCTTGAAGCCTCGGCACAACTGGCCGACGGTAAATCAATCGACGATGCCACCAAATTTTTCAATTTGATATTTTATCGCAAAAACGACTTTTATAAACAGCTCAAAATATGGCGCAAAGAACAGTTATTGAGTGCCGTCAATACTCTCTACGAGTGTGAACGTGATTGCAAAACCACCAATATGCCGGCCGAACAAATTGCCGGATACACCATATTGCGTCTGGCCAAATTTGCCGCTAAAAACAGCTGAATTATTTATCATTAACATAAAAAAAGCGCGACGATTATAAACCGCCGCACCTTTGAACAATAGAAAAAACATTTTAGAACTTATATTTCAAACCAATCATATAGTCAGCGATATAGTC
>CADBEI010000034.1 GCA_902793695.1 uncultured Pseudomonadota bacterium
AACAACAAAAAGCACCGCAAGGTGCTTTTTTAGTATCTGCATTGACAGAGGTTTGAACTCCCGAAACGGGAGTTTGACTACAAGCGAAAGGCGGGCGCGGGCACGCCGGTCGCCGTAGGCGATGAGTGCAGGAGCGGACGGAGTGAAACGAAGTTCAGCCTCTCAGCGCCCACCATTACAAAAAACGCCTTTGGGCGTTTTTTTTATTTTCTGCACCTAACAGAGGTTTGAACTCCCGAAACGGGCTTTTGCAATATAAACAACCTCAAAATGTTGTTTGTATTGCAAGAGGCGCAGTTTTCTTAATAAGCAAGGAAAGCGACAGCGACCACGGCGAATTTAGAAAACAAGCCGACCACAAGCGAAAGATTTCTTGCTCACAAAAAAAGTCCGCGAAAAATCAATTTCGCGAACTTTTTTCTGCGTATTGCTATTTCTTAAATGCAATCAGCTTGGCATACATCCGCAACGTCTTGGCATCAGCGACCTCAAGCTCATTGAGACGACCGATAAACGTATGCTTTCCCTTATGCACCACCGGCAAAACCAGTGCCGCAAAATCCTTAGCGTCAGGAGCAATCAGACTGCTGATGGGCTCACGTCCGGGCAAATGCGGCGATATAATTTCATAAGCACCGATTTGCGCGGATTTTGCCGGCTTAAGCCAATAATTGCAACCGTTAAAAAACAGATTCTTCAGCGGATAGATACCTTCTCCTCTGACTGCTACCGACAAAGCCAAAATCTCGTCAACCGTAGGTAACTCAAGCTTAAAAGGCGGTTTGGCATCACCCCAATTATAATATTCCAGCCAAATCTGTTTTTTCAGCATATCCAGCGCGCTGATAATTCCCTCCTTAGCAACACGCGGATATTCGGCAAAGACAAAACCGTCGTCCCATGCCGGAAAATCCGGATTAGGCTCGACCTTGAGGCAACGATTAAGGTAAAAAACCCCGTTCATCTCGATTCCGAGCGGCTTGAGTGCTCTGATTTGAAACGGCATCGAACAGAGAGTTCCGTCAGCGTAATACACTATACCGTACGGATAAGTGAGCGGTCTGGAATCGGTGGCCAACCACGTTTTGTATGATTGCACCAGCAACTCGATTTTCCCCGGAGAAACAATTCCTTTTTCCTGCAGGTCTCGATACACTTGTATAAAATCCATAATGTGTCACGGGCTCTTACCGCCGACCGGTTTCTTCTAATATTTATTTACATAATTTTCTGTGGAGTTTTACGTATAATAAAAAAAATCAAAAAAATCAATATTTTTTACTGGACATTTGCGACAATTAAACTATAAATGCAAACAGCTTATAACAGAGGAATTTATGATAAATGATTTAACCGTCGGACACCCGTTGAAACTGATTATCTGGTTTGCCCTGCCGCTATTGCTCGGCAACCTGTTTTTGCAGCTTTACCAAATCTCCGATATGATTATCGTCGGCCATTTAATCAGCGTCAACGCTTTGGCCGCAATCGGTATTTTTGATGATTGCGTTCGGCTTTACCGGCGGCCTGACCGTGATTACGGCACAGCGATTCGGCGCCCGCGATTACGACGGTGTTAAGATGTCGGTATTCCATTGTTTATTGGCGGCGCTGATATTAAGTGTGGTTTTAACTTGTGCTCTCATATTTTCCCTTAACCCGTTGCTCCGCGTTATGAATATGCCGAAGGAACTGTTTGCCGATGCCTACGATTTTATGTTTGTGATGTCTTTGAGCACTGTTATGATTGTGCTTTTTAATCTGCTTTCCGGCTTTATCCGCGCGCTCGGTGACAGCAAAACTCCACTGTATTTTTTGATTTTCTGTTCGCTGATTAATATTATGCTCAACTTTATTTTCATCAAATATTGCGGTTGGGGCGTAATCGGTTCGGCCATGGGGACGCTTACTTCCAATGCCGTATCGGTTATTATTTGCTTTATTTATATGTGGCAAAAATTTCCGTTGTTGCGACTTGATAAAAAGTTTATGCGTTATAATTCCCAAGTTATGCGCGACCACTTGAAACTTGCCTTCCCGATGGCACTGCAATTTTCGATTCTCTCGTTCAGCATTATGATAATTCAGAGCGTGTGTAACTCGTTCGGTCCCGATATAATCGCCGCCTTTGCCGCCGCATTCCGCATTGAGCAATTTGCCACGCAACCGCTGTTGGCACTCGGACTTTCCATGGCAACTTTTACGGCGCAAAACTGGGGCGCACACTTACTTTCGCGTATTCGCCGCGGTGTTAAATATGCCTTTATTATGTCAACAATTATCAGCATTGCCGGCTTTTTCCTCATTCGCAAAATCGGAAGCGGCATGATTGCCATGTTTATCGATACCGGCGACAATGTTTCCGGCAATGATATTGCCCTGATTTTAGATGTCGGACGACAGTATCTTATTATCAGTACCATGTTCTATTTCTTTTTGGGGATGATTTTTGTATTTCGCAACACCATTCAAGGTATGGGGAAACCGCTGTTGCCTCTTTTATCGTGTATTCTTGAACTGGTGGTGCGTGCTTTCAGCGCGATTGTACTTGCCGCGGCTATCGGCTATAAAGGAATTATGTATGCCGGCCCGCTCGCTTGGCTTGCCGCCGGTTTATTGGTTATTGCCGGATACTTGTACTACATCCGCAAATTCAGCAAAAGCGACCGTTTCCTCTGGACAATGGGCGAAATCAAACAACAACTCCGACAAAACGGTCCGATAGATTAAAGCGCTATCTTTTCAACAGATTCAATAAAGTATATCTACCGCGACAAAATGCCCACAAAGTGATTCTTTGGCGCAAATTCAGCATTGACGGCACCAAACACCCGCTTTGCTGCAACTCTGTCAGATTTTGCCGCAACATCTCATAGCGTTCGCCGTCCTGCGCCGGATTATAACGTGCCAAATATTCCTTAATATGCATACCGTAGGCATAGCGCGCGGCGATTCTTTTTAATATCTTACGTTGCTCTGGATATGCGGCAATCAGCTTGTTAATATCAACACATAAGTTCTTAAATTCTTCGATTCGCTTCGGTGCCAAATCCTTTAAGGTTTGCGATGTTTCGATAATGCGATAAGCAATCAACGGAGCACGACAAACCACGGCCTTTTTACTTTTCAGTAAAATTTCTATATTCAAAAGAATATCGTTAATGGCCGGCAAATCAAGCGCAAAACGAATATCATCAAACAATTCGCGCCGATAAAGTTTGGTCCACATCAGCATTTCTATTTTCTTTTTGTGCATAAATTTATCGATGAACGGTTGCTCGGATATAAAATCAACCCGCGGTGTCATCGATACATCGGCAAATTTATAATCCCCGTGCCCCTTAAAACGTAAATACGAACAACAACTCAAATCGGCATCTTCAGCAACAATATTTTGATACAGAATTTCCAAATATTGCGGATGATAAATATCGTCATTATCCAAAAAAGCAATGTATTTTCCGCGAGCCAATTCCAACCCTTTGTTGCGTGCCGCACTGCCGCCGGCATTGGTTTGACGATGAATTTTGAAACGATTGTCGGCGGTAGCAAAACGTTCCAAAATTTGCGGAGAATCATCACTTGAACCGTCGTCCACACAGATAACCTCAAAATCCTTAAAGGTCTGTGCCTGTACCGCTTGCAACGTCATTTGCAAATATTTGGCTGAATTGTAAACCGGAATAATTATTGAAATAAGCGGTTCAGACATTACTTATTCTCCTTTTGCGAAGCAAAGTGTTTCAACGCATTATTAAGCTTTGTTGCCACCACTTCCAGCGAATAATTCCGCACACAAAGTTCGTAACCTTTTTGCGCGGTTTGTACGGCCACAGTGGGATTTTGTATCGCTTGCCGCAACTGTTCCGTCATAGCTGCAACATCGCCGGCATTAAATAAATATGCCGCATCGGAATTATGTGCAAAAATCTCGGCCGGTCCTTCTGCCAGCGATGACACTATCGGTTTGCCGTGCAACATTGCCTCCAACAACACAATTCCGAACGGTTCAAATCGCGAGGGTAACACAAAAACATCAATATTTTTGAAAAACTCGGTTTTATCTTGCACCCAACCGATAAGCTCAACTTCGTTTTCCAAGTTATTTTGTTTTATTATTTCACAGATTTTTTCATATTCGGCTCGATACGCATCTTGCGGGGCACCGCCGATGATCGCCTTAAACTCAATGCCGCGTTTTTTTAGCTTTGCCAATGCTTCTATAAAATCCGGAAATCCCTTCATTGGGTCAAAACGCCCCATAGTGCCGATAATCGGTGGTTGTCGAAAAGCTTGCGGTACAAATTTCCGTTCGATTTTTATCAGATTCGGAATGGTAAAAATGCGCTCGGCCGGATAACCTTTTTGAATGAAAATATCACGTTGATAGTCGGTAATGGTAAAAATACCATCGCATTTATCGATATGCCTGAATTTCGGATTATGCGACACCGCCACGATTTTTGCCCCCAATAACCGCGCTACCGCCTTAAATATCGGAACAGCCTTTTTATTATGCACAATGATTAAATCCGGCGCAAACTTTTTGAGCTTAAAATAAAGATACGGCACCAACAGCCAGTTATAATGCATAAACGGTACTCGTAACACGCTGTCCGGATTAAGATTTTGCAATCCCTGCAACATTTTACAATGCGTATCCACCACGGCCAAAATCTGATGATTATGTAATTTCAGCGCTTCGGTATAATTCAAAAAAGCCTGTTCGATTCCGCCTTTTACTCGACTTATCATCACATTAACAATGCGCATTTCAGTTCTCCAGATTGCCGTTCAACAAATGCTGTAAAAAAGAATTTTCCGCCGGTTCTTTTTTATATTTCCAACTCAATTTATGCACGGAAGTTTTATCCTTGATTTCAGCCCATTTCTGCTCCTTATACGGCTCAAAAAAGTTATCCGCCAGCTCATAGCAATCGTCATAAATCAAGGGAGTTTTCGCCCATTGCTCGACACATTTGGCATTTTCGGTAACAACCATATCGTAGGCAAGATACACCAAAAAATAATTTATCATTTTATTTTCGTGTTTCCAATATTCAAACATCAGATTTTTCAAACACCTGATAATAACATTATTCTTATCGGCTTTTAAAAACCAACTTTGCCCCTGATACAGCTCATGACAATGAAAAGCAAAAAACGGTGCCGACAGTATCTTTTCCGGCAAAGGCGCGGTTAAAAACACCGTGGAATCCATCCAAATACCGCCATATTGGGATAAAAGTGCCACTCGTAACAAATCAGAAAGTTGAGTGCGGGTTATATTCCCTTTTTTATGTTTTTGCATAATATAATCCGGCAATTTGACATATTGTTCCATATTCTCGGAAGTAATGACGCGCAATTCATAATCCTGACAATAGCGACGGATCGACTCTATACAACGCTTAACCACCGGCGGCAAATTTTCTTTGCCTTGCCACCAACAGGTCCATATTATTTTCGGAGCCACGATCGGATTTTCTTCTGCTTTTTCATTTGCAAAAACATATAAATAGCGGCTCAAATACTTTTTCTCCGCCGCATAGCGCAATCGCTTAAATTCCGTTTTGCGTTCGTTTTTATTTTTATAACACAAAGCTGTAAACAGCCGTAGCCAAAGCACATAAAGCTCAACTTTTATAAATGCCGCACGGCGCAAGCAATAATCCACCACATTCTTCATTTATTGTCTGCCAATATTATTTACTTCGTTTATCATATACGGCGCGCAAAAAATAGCAAGCGCTGATTGTTGATAATGCAGAGAAAAAAACATTATTCCGACTGTTTGAATTTTTGCGCCACAAACATCGCCGCTTTTTTGCCGGAAGCAACTGCCTCCACTGCTGTGGAGCCGCCGTTTACAAAATCGCCGGCATAAAAGATATTTTCCGCCTCTTGCGGTTCTTCCGTCCGCGTCGAACCGAGTGCCGATATTAATAGCGACAAACCCGAGCGCGCCACTTCCGTCTGCGGCACATCTTGCAATCTCCCTTCCTCATTAAACTGCGTTTTGCAAGTGTATATCGTCAGCATATCTTCGTTTTTTTCAACTTTGGTAACCCGTGTCATGGTGGTAATATCCACCTGTTTTTCCAACAATAAATTTCTCTCTGCCGGAGTTATCCGCATATCGCTCAAACGCCGCCGCACAAACATTTCGACGTGTTTTGCGCCGTTATTTGCCGCAGTTGTCGCACAATCCACCGCCGCCGCACCGCCGCCGATAATCCCGACGTGACCTCCTGCCGCGTATTGTTGCGGATTCTTCAAATAATCGGTATAATCGATCATCCAATATTCGCCGTCAATCCCCAGTGTACGACTTTTTTGCTCGCCGAGTGCCGCAATCACTGCATCAAACCCTTGTTGCAACAAAGAATTATAATCGGAAATCGGCATGTTTAAACATATTTCCACTGCCGTATTTTCACTCAAGCGCTGCCATTCATAAGCAATAATTTCCCGCGGCAATCGCGCAATCGGAATCATATTGAGAGCGCCGCCGAGTGAACTTTCACGTTCAAACACCGTTACGGCAAAACCGTATTTTATCAACTCCGCCGTTGCTCCGATTCCGGCCGGACCGGCACCGACTACCGCAACTTTATATCCGTTGGAGCTTATTTTTTTAACTCGTTCCGGCGCATCGCTTTTCCTTATTCGACGCATAATTTCTGCCTGTACTGCCGGAATCCGTATCGGCATATCGATATACTGACGCAAGCAAGCGCGCATACAAAATTTATCAGGACAAATCAAACCACAGGTTTCGCCCAACGGATTTTGCGCCAAAATCAATGCCCCCGCCCGTTTGATATTATTCTCTTTGGCCGCGGCAATAAAATCGTGTGGCGAACACTTAACCGGACACGCTTTTTCGCAAGGTTTGGTCGGACATTGCAAACACTTTTCCAATTCGGCGGAAAACTGGGCTTTATTCAAATAAGTCACGGACACGGCAGACCTCCTTTTGTTACGTTTGCTATGATTTAAGCACAAAAAAACAAAAAAAACACCTAATATTTTCGCTTTTCAGATTGTATTTAAGAAAAAAGGCTGTATGATGTGGCTAAACAGGTACATAATAAAATGAATAAGCAGTGGTTAAAAGACATCATTAAATCTTCCGCCGCCGAAAAGTTAATCGGCAGTTTTGCCTACTATTACCTGAAGTTTGTCGGCTTAACCACTCGTTGGAAATCAGTCACCGGCGTTAAAGAAACCTACGAAACTCTGCAAAAAGACGGCAGCATCATCGTTATCGGTTGGCATGGTCGCACTTTAATTATGCCGTATTTTTGGAACAAAAGCAGCAAACTCAACGCGTTAGTTTCGCCGCACCGCGACGGCCGCATGATAATGTATATTTTGGAAAAATTCGGTATCGGCCACATCAGCGGTTCCAGCGATAAAAATGCCAAAGAAGCCGCGCTCGAATTAATGCAAAATCTCAAAGACGGCAACAGTATTGCCATTATTCCGGACGGCCCGCGCGGACCGAGTATGGAACTGACGATGAGTCCGCTGTTTTATGCGCAAAAATCCGGCAAACCGATTTTAGGTATAACATACAGCATTGCCGGTTCCATCGTCGTCAATAAAAGCTGGGACGATATGCTGATTCCGCTGCCGTTTCACAAAGGTAAATACGCCATCACACCGCCGGTATATATTCCGGCAGACGCTACTCCGGAACAGCTTGAAGAATACCGCCAAAAAATTGAAAACGATTTGAACGAACTGACGTGGAAACTTGACAAGGAAATGGGCTTGCCGTATATTCAAAAAGGCAAACGGCCGCGCAAAAGCCGCAAAGAATTATATGAAGAACAACATAAAGGAAAGTAAATGTTTATAGGTCTTTATAATACCATGATTCGCGTTTTATACCCGATTGCCATTCGCCGTTATATCGAAAAGCGCAAAAAAATCGGCAAAGAGGATGTAAAGCGTTTTAATGAGCGTATCGGTCGCCCGACCAAAGAGCGTCCGGACGGACGTCTGGTTTGGTTGCACGGTGCTTCGGTCGGTGAATCAATTTCCATGTTACCGCTGATTAACCGCTTGCTCGAACTTTATCCCGATATCCATGTTATGGTAACGACCGGCACCACCACTTCGGCCGAAGTTATGGCCAAACGCTTGCCGGAGCGCGCTTTTCATCAATATTTGCCGATTGACAATCCGGTGTTTACCACCCGTTTTGTACGCCATTGGCAACCGACAATTGCGCTGTGGTTTGAATCCGAATTTTGGCCGGCGATGCTGTCTTCAATCAAACGCCGCAACATTCCGTTGATTTTAATTAACGGCCGCATTTCCAATAAATCGTTTAAACGCTGGCAACAGTTTGAATTTATCATCAAAGAGCTACTCGATTGTTTTACCGCCTGCCTCGGACAATCGGAAGAAGACGCTTATCGTTTGCGACTTTTAGGTGCAAAGGATGCTATGTGCCTCGGCAATCTGAAATATGCCGGATTACCGATTCCGGTGGATCAGGAAAAGAAAGCCGAAATGCTGCGACAAATCGGTGAACGTCCGCTATGGTTGGTGAGTTCCACTCACAACGATGAGGAATTTAAAATCGGTCGTTTCTTAAAAGAATTGCAACAAAAACATTCCGGTCTGCTAACTTTAATGGCACCGCGCCATCCTAACCGCGGAGCCGAAATAAAAGAAAAACTGCAAAAAGAATATAATCTAAATGTTGCCTTGCGTTCAGCCGGAGAAACGATAACCGCCGAAACTGACGTTTATGTTGCTGATACCATCGGCGAAATGGGAATTTGGTACGAGATTGCGCCGATAGTGTTTGTCGGCGGCTCGCTCATCCCGCACGGCGGTCAAAACTTTATGGAGCCGTCACGTTGCCGCGATGCCGTTATTGTCGGTCCGCATATGCATAACTTTACCGACGCCATGAATCGCGCCAAACACGCCGATGGCATCATTCAGGTAAATGATGTGTTGGAACTGATTGATATGGTTGATCAGCTTTTGAGCAACCGCGAACTGCTCGAAGCCAAGCGCAGTCTGGCCTATAATTGGGCTACCAGCGAAGCCAAGGTTCTTGATGGCATTGTGGAAAAAATTCAAGGATATATGGTAAATGAAGACTCCTAAATATTGGCAATCAAACTCCTTTATTTCCAAACTGCTGGCGCCTTTAAGCAAACTCTACGGGGCAGCCACCAAACTCCGCCTCAAATTACATCAGCCGCAAAAGACCTCCGTACCGGTAATTTGCGTCGGCAACATAACCGCCGGTGGCACCGGTAAAACGCCGGTATCGATTTCTTTGGCCAAAATGCTGGCAACTTCCATGTACCACCCGATTTTTGTTACCCGCGGTTACGGTGGCAGATTACAAAATGTTTTGGTAAACAACAAAAAACACACGGCACAGGATGTCGGCGACGAACCGTTATTGTTAGCGGAACAGGCTCCGGTTGTGGTAAATGCCGACCGCTATGCCGGCGCCGAATTGGCGGTTAAAGAAGGTGCCGATGTGGTTATTATGGACGATGGTTTTCAAAATCCGACTTTGCATAAAGACCTGTCTTTTCTGGTATTTGACGGTCATTACGGTATCGGCAACGGTAAAATCATTCCGTCCGGACCATTGCGGGAAACTTTTGAAGACGGTATTAAACGTGCCGATGCTCTGATTATTTTGGGCAAAGATAAGCACGAACTGGTTAAACGTGCCGAATTACCGGTATTCTTCGGGCACACCGAACCGGTACAAACTACTGTCAGCGATGTCAATGTTTTGGCTTTTGCCGGTATCGGTCATCCGCAAAAATTTTATCACACTTTAAAACAGCAGGGTTTTAATGTGGTCGAAACGCTCGATTTTCCGGACCATCATTTTTATACCGGCAATGAAATCGAAAAAATTTTGCAAAAAGCCAAAGAGTTAAAGGCCGAAGTCTATACCACCAGCAAAGATTTTGTTAAAATTCCGACACTATATCACAAAAGTATCAATGTGCTGGAAGTGGCGGTTGTTTGGGATAAACCGGAAGAATTGCTGAAATTTATCGAAAGCAAAATAGGCAATAAATAGACAAATTAATCTTTACAAAACACCTTTTTTATGTTTTAATTCAACCATAAAATCATTATTAAGTTGAATCATTAAAATATTATAATATGAATACAAAAAAATTTTCCGAATTTATCAGCCATAAGACGTGGCTGTGGCAAAGGGTATTTCGCAACTTTTACGTCGGAATACACCAACTGTACGACGTTATGAGTAAGACCGATTTGCAAATTTCCACGATTATCCGCTTGTGTCCTAATGTGGATGAACTTGAAGAATTGTGGAGTTTAGCGGAAACGCTGGATGAATACGAAGATGAAATCCTCGGCACCATTCAGGATATTCGTTTTTGCAAACCGATTCCGTGGCAATATGACTTTTTTGAGATTGTTTCTGCCGCATCGCCGATGCCGATTGAGAAAAATCTTGATTTGGAAACAATTGCCGACTCTTATTGTGCCGCGCTGTTACTGAATGATTTTGACGTTTTCAAATTGTTTGCCCGTTTGGATAATACCTACGGTAAGCTCTATGCCTCGACGGCTCATAAGGAAATTTTGCTGCGACGCAATCTTTCTCTGGTGCTTGAAAGCAACTTTTCACGGCGTTATAACGACGACATTTCTAAATTAAACAGCCGTGAGTTAGTCGATTATTACCTGCCGCGTTGCGGTATCAAAGGTTTGACGCAAGCACTGAAAGCCGCACAAACAGCAGACATCAAACTCACTCCGGAAGAGCGTGCCTGTTTGGGATATTCCTATTACTCACCGTTTTTCTGCGATGCCATCGAATTGCGCAAGCAAATCCCCGGTTCCACCGTGTTTGCCTGCGTTGAAGACCAGCTGAAAAACGAACAGGAATATCGGCAAAATTTACAGACACATCTGCGACAAACCAAAGACGAAGATGAAGAAGATGCCATTGACGACGAGTTAGAGCGCCGACATCATTTTCTTTTTGTTGACCCGCTTGACCGCTGTCTGATGGATATTCGCCTCGGCGATGTGGTGTATGCCAATGTGTATGTGCAAAAATTTACCGGCGATGACTTGAATAACAGTTTGCCCGATTTTATCCGCTTGCACAAAGGTTTACTCTATACGGTTGAATTTGTTGACGATTTTTCGGTGGTAGAATCCGC
>CADBEI010000035.1 GCA_902793695.1 uncultured Pseudomonadota bacterium
TATACTATAAAACAAAAAATTAACCACGGCGATTTTGCCACAATAAATTAACAATAAGAGGTATATTATGAATATTACATTATCAGGAAAACAGGTTGACATCAGCGACAGATTGCGCAAGCACGTTGAAGAAGCATTGGAAGGTGCCGTTAACAAATACTTTAATGCACCGATTGGCAGCAATGTGTATTTTTCTATGGACGGTGAAGAGTTCCGTGCCGAAGTTACCGTACATCCGGCTAAAAATATCGTGCTGAAAGGTACCGGTGTCGCTGCCGACCCGTATTCTGCATTTGATAACGCTAATACCCATATTGCTACCCGTCTGCGTCGTCAAAAGAATAAGCTGAATGACCATAAGGGTAAAACCGGTATCGTAGAAATGGCACACGCCGCCGTATTTCCGGTAACCGAAACCGAAGACGAGATGAGTATTGATGAAAATGCACCGTTGACGATTGCCGAAACCGATGCCAACATTAAAGTTTGCACCGTGAGTGAAGCCGTAATGTATATGGATTTGGCCGATGAATGTGCCTTGATGTTCCGCAACAGCGCCAACAATCGCATCAGCATGGTATATCGCCGCAAAGACGGTAATATCGGTTGGGTTGAACCGGCAGAATAATTCTGATGTTTTATCGGAAGATATGATTTTGACGGAAATTGCGGCTGACAGTAAACGTCACCTGCTGGAACAGATAGCGACATTTGTTGCCGAGCGTGAAGGCTTGGATAAAAATGCGGTGTTTGAAGCGGTTCTGGAACGTGAGAATCTCGGTTCTACCGGTTATGGTAACGGTGTTGCTTTTCCTCACGCGCGTCTCGAAGGTTTGAAAAATGTTGTGGCTGTGTTTGCCAGATTGAAAAACCCGATAGACTATGATGCGCTTGACGGTAATCCGGTAGATATGGTGGCATTTATGATATCTCCGGAAAACAGCGGTGATGATCATTTACGCACCTTGGCAATTTTTTCGCGAGTGTTAAAAAATGCCGAAATTTGCAACGCGATTCGCTCGGCCAAAAACGCCCACGAAATATATTCTGCTTTGCATAAATAAAAAAATTATACTTTCAATAAGAGCCGGACATCAGTTCGGCTTTTTTTATTTCTGTTTCATAAAAAAAATATTGACAGAAAAAATAAATAATGCTATATTGTCAAACAAACAGTACTTTTATTTTTACAATTATGGAAGAAGACGGAGGTGCGCCTTATTACAAGGCCAAGATTACCGCTAAACCTGTGCTTCGCATTGACGGTACGGTTATAGCGAAAGTTTCCTATGTCGAAAGACAAGGAAAGACGATTGCTCGCTTTTATTCCGATAAGGATAAGGCGTTAACTCTCAAAAAAGGTGACATAGTTTATGTTTGCCCGTACGATGCAGATGCATACATTAACAACAAATGACGTCGATAAGCCCATGGAATTTGGTGAGGGACCGATCTTCTTTACGGCTGTGGTCGAAAAGAAGCAGGTAACGGAAAAATATGTAAAAATCCGTTATCACAAAAAGAAAAAGATGTTCGGAACCGATTATCCGAGCCACGAAATAAATGCCATTTGGCTGTCTGATGATGAATACGCCAAAAAGCAGTATTGGCAGGCGTGCAAACTGCACAGCGGCGACGAGATTTGGGTTGAAATCAACGGCGATGAGTGGAGTCTTCCCGAACACAAATGCGGCTTTTTCCGTCGCGTATGGAATTTGCTGTTTCACTAAACAAGACAAGAGAACCCCTTTGCATTGAGTTGCAGAGGGTTTTCTTTTTTATTGTTTTTGAGCAAAAAAATAAACCCGCCGAATTTCTCCGGCGGATTGCGATTTTAGCGAAATTATTTGGGATCACGCGGGTCGAAAACCTTACCCTGCGACAATCGCTTCATCACTTCATCGCTGAACAATTTTCCGAAATCGCCGGCATCTTTATGCTTGTCGGCAATCTTGCGCCCTTCGAATATAACATTGTCGGAAACCTCCGCTAAATCTTCCGGCTTTAACTCCTTCAGCATTTTCAGCTCAACTTCACCGACACGCTTTTCAAAATCCGCTTTTAATGTACCGCCTTTACGATCGTCATAAGCAAACTTACCGCTTAATAAGAAATTTAAAGCTTCTCGCTGTTTGTTCAAGGTTACGATATTTTCCAACGTCGGTGGAAAAGCATCTGCGCCTTTGGCAAACTTCTCTGCACTTTTATTCAATTCTGCCAAAAGTTTTTCCGCAATATCTGTCTTGTACTCTGTCATACAATATGCATTCAGCAGTTGTAACATAGTTATTTTATCGGCACGTTCCGGGTTGTGTTCGATTATCTGTTCGACCATAGCCGCCTGCATAAAGGCGGTAACAGAATTCTCAATTCGCGTTTCTCGGTCGTGCATATCCAGAAAATCTAACATACCGTCGACCGGAACACCATTTTGGCGTCTTTCTTCCAGCCACGGTTTATAAGCCTGTTCTTTCCACGCCTGCAAAATTTGATATAAATTTGATTTCTCTTCAACCACAAACATTCTTTCGCCATCTTCGGCCTTTACCGGTCCGCTCTTGGCTTCTTCTTCCATTTTTTTGCACAACGTATCCACACGTGACGACCATGATGTATTAGCGCCGAAGTCAATTTCCACCAGCGTTGCCTTGTTCAGCAAATCCTTACGCCGGAGTTCCTGGCGTTTTTGCGCCACTTCTTTTTCATCATAAACTTCGGCTCTCGGCCCCCATATCCGTTTTATTTTCAGGCGCGGTTTAATCCCCAACTCTTTTGCTTCTTTATGAAAAATAGGTTGCTGATTTTCGGTGTGTGCCTTTTCATGTGTCGGCACTTTAACTTTATCAAATTCATGCAAAGGCACATGTTTGTCGCCCTTGGAGGCAATTTTACCTGCCAATCGTCCCAGAGCCTCAACAATCTTTTCCTCATTTTCATCGGTATGGCCGCTCACCGGATATTGAGTATCGGTAACTGTTTTGGTACTCAAATCCTGCAATTTTTCCCGTCCTTTCATTACCTCTATTACTTTGGAACAGAACTCCGGATCTTTATCCTTCAGCTGTTCCAAACTTTCTTCGGAGCATTTACCGCCTTTGAGAACCATCTGCAAAACCGCGCCTTTATTATCACTGTCTTCATAGGTATTTATGTCACGTACTATGCGGTTGATAGTCCAATCCAGAGCGGTTTCTTTAGATATATCCTGGTGATTGATATCTACACCGGCTTCAATATAAGCGTCTACCGCTTCCGGTGTTTCCGCAAAAAACAATTTTGTCATTTTGAAACCTGTGATTTTCCGCGCTTCCGGATCTTGCAAAATTTCTTCTCTGGTCGGGGATTTTGCCTTTTTTCTCACACCGTGATTTCCCAATCCCTCAACAAACTCTTCAAGATCGAGCGATTTGTTACCTTTTTCCGCAGTCATTATACCAATATACGATTTATCGGTTAAAACTCTTTTTGCCGGCTCGGTACTGCTTCTGTATACAACAAAAGAAACTTCTTCTACGGAAGACGAGGGATTATTTTTGGAAAACTCATAAACGGCATTGAATATGGCTTTGGCCGATTGTTCTTGCGTTAGTGAGCCGATAATGCCCGTTCCGATTTCCGGCAACGCGATTCGTTTTATTCCCACTTCATTGGCGGTTTCTAAAGTTTTGAGTACGGAGCGGTTCACAACTTCGAATTGGCTGTCTTCTCCGGCACTGACTGTTACTACGTGAGCGAGCTTAACGTCCGGCTTGCCGGATTCTGTTATAATGGCATCACCATCCTTCAGAAAGCCTTCTTGGGCGACTTTTTCATAGGCCTCTAAACCTGCGCCCATGCCGGCTGTCTCTATGGCATAACCCACACCGCTGCCGGAAGCACCGTCTCTAAACTCCGGGACAACAATGCAATCCGCATCTTCTGCGGCAACATTACCTGTTTTCAGGCAAACATTTATGTTGTTAATTTTCTGTTCAAAGTCGGTAACATTTTCGCTCATAATCAATACTCCTTGTGATAGAAATCCGATATGCTCTCATGCTAAATTATTTTTGGACAAAAGTCAAGAACTATTTGCAAAACAAAAGTACGCCGTTTTGCCGGCGTACTTTAATATGGTTTGACTTGAAGTGATTAAATATCGAGGTTTTGAACTTTCAACGCGTTTTCCTGAATGAACTCTTTACGCGGCTCCACCACGTCGCCCATCAGGGTAGAGAAGGCCTCGTCGGCTTCTTCCACGCTGTCAATCTTAACCTGCAACAAAGAACGCGCTTCCGGATCAAGCGTGGTTTCCCACAGCTGTTCCGGATTCATCTCGCCTAATCCTTTATAGCGTTGGATGGAAATACCCTTCTTGCCGGCACTCGTCACGGCATTCATCAGCGATACCGGACCGTCGACACGTTTTTCGCCCAAGGATTTGGTGGATAATACCAACGACTTGGCGAAGTTTTCGGTCAAAAAGTCGTGCATTTCGTTCAAAATCTTACCTTCCGGACTTTCCAAAATATTGGCACCGATAATGTGTTCTTCTTTTACGCCGCGCAATACGCGATAGAACACCACGCTGCCTTCGTCATTGATTTCGGCTTTCCAACCACGGTCATATTCGGCTTCCAAAGTATCCAAACGTGCAGCCATTTTCTCGATTTCGGCGGTTAATTTAGCTTTGTCATTCAAAACGTTAACATCAAACAGGCCGCAGATAGCCATTTGCTCGATGATTTTTTCCGGAGCTTTCAATGTCAGTGCCTTAATCATGGCATTGGCTTTTTTGGTGCTTTCCACAAACGAAATCAAATCCTGTCCGACCAAACGTTCGCCGTTGGCGGTTTGCAGATAGCCGTCTTCGCACCCGCCGTGAATGAGGTAGTCTTCCATCTCACGGTCGTCTTTAATATAGATAATCGAGTTACCGCGTTTGGCCTTATACAGCGGAGGTTGCGCGATATACACATAACCGCGGCGAATCAGCTCCGGCATCTGACGATAGAAGAAAGTCAAAAGCAAAGTTCTGATGTGGGCACCGTCGACATCGGCATCGGTCATGATGATAATTTTGTGATAGCGGCACTTGTCGGCATTGAAGTCATCGCGGCCGATTCCGGTACCGAACGCGGTAATCATCATCCCGATTTCGGCCGAGGAAAGCATACGGTCAAAACGCGCACGCTCCACGTTCAAAATCTTACCTCTGAGCGGCATAATTGCCTGATACTTACGGTCGCGTCCCTGTTTGGCTGAGCCGCCGGCGGAATCACCCTCAACGATAAATACTTCGGAAAGTGCCGGATCTTTTTCGGAACAATCGGCCAGTTTGCCCGGCAAAGAGGCAATGTCGAGTACTCCCTTGCGGCGGGTTAATTCGCGAGCCTTACGTGCGGCTTCGCGTGCCGATGCGGCTTCCACAATTTTGCCGACAATGATTTTGGCTTCGGCCGGATGTTCTTCCAACCATTCTTTAAGCTTATCGCCGACAATGTTTTCTACTACCGGACGTACTTCCGAAGAAACCAACTTATCCTTTGTTTGCGACGAGAATTTCGGGTCCGGCGCCTTAACCGACAACACGCAGGTCAAACCTTCGCGCATATCTTCGCCGGTGATGATATCCTTATCTTTTTTCAATAAGCCGTTTTCCTGAATATAGTTATTGAACGTACGCGTCAGCGCACCGCGGAAACCGGCCAGGTGTGTACCACCGTCTTTTTGCGGAATGTTGTTGGTAAAGCACAACATCGATTCGTTGTACGAATTTGTCCATTGCAGGGCAACATCAACTGTAATGCCATTATTTTCGCCGTTAATGCGAATCACATTTTCGTGCAACGGTGCTTTGGATTTATTGAGGTGTCCGACAAACGCCTGTAAACCGCCCTCGTAGTGGAAGTCAACTTCGTGCGGTTCGGCGCCGCGATTATCAATCAATTTGAGATAAACGCCGGAATTGAGGAACGCTTTTTCTCTGATGGCGCGTTCCAAAGTGTCAAAATTAAACTCAACATTGGTAAAAGTTTTCGGCGACGGTAAAAACGTAACTTCGGTACCGTGGCGATTCGGCGCATCAGCCACGACGTGTACGTGCTCAACCACGTTGCCGTCGGCAAATTCGGCCGCATATTCTTTATCGTTGCGCCAGATTTTCAGCTTGAGCCAAGTGGAAAGGGCGTTTACCACCGAAACACCCACACCGTGCAAACCGCCGGAAACCTTATAGGAATTGTTGTCAAACTTACCGCCGGAGTGCAGTTCGGTCATAATAACCTCGGCTGCCGACACACCTTCTTCTTTATGGGTATCAACCGGCATACCGCGCCCGTTGTCGCGAACCGTTGCCGAGCCGTCCGGATTCAAAATAACCACCGTTTTATCGCAATAACCGGCCAACGCTTCATCAATGGCGTTGTCCAACACTTCGTAAATCATATGGTGCAAACCGGAGCCGTCATCGGTATCGCCGATATACATTCCCGGTCTTTTACGCACGGCATCCAAACCGCGCAAAACCTTGATGGAATCGGCATTATATTCTTCTTCGCCTTTCAGATATTCTTCTTCCGTTAAGTCTGTCATTTTTTCCTCATTTAAAAACATATTAAACAATGCCGTGATTATAGCGTAAAGCCCGAAATTTACAAAGTATAAAATTCAAGTTATGAACGGAATTTTGCGTTTTTTATTGCATTTTTTTGCCGCTCGGGTAATATAATATTTGTCGGTAAGAGATTACCGGCGGGGACTCACATCTCCTCGAATAGAAATAACTCCTCTTCTTCGGGGAGTCGGCTGAATATATTGAATAAGCCGGACTGACTATTCGCAGTTGTGAGCTCCCCACCTTAAAGGAATTTAGGGTGGTTTTTGTTTTAATTTAAGCAAAAGGGGAGTTCCGAAAATGAGAATAAACGCTTGTTGTATGGATAAACAAACAATCCGCGAGGTTGGGCAAGAATTGTGGAAATTGCGCCAAGAACGCGGAAT
This sequence comes from uncultured Pseudomonadota bacterium, assembly GCA_902793695.1. GTDB lineage: Bacteria > Pseudomonadota > Alphaproteobacteria > RF32 > CAG-239 > RUG410. The sequence goes on from CADBEI010000035.1 coordinate 6,982, forward strand.
ATATCTGCGAACGGTTGCCTTGTAGACTCATATTCCAGAGCGGGTAATAGAAGGTATGGAAATCGGCAAATTTATTAAATATGCATCGTTTCGTCGTTTAACCGAATTTTACGGCAAAAAAATGCGGGTGGTGTTTGAATAAAAATAAAAAAAGGTTTCGGCACATTAACCGAAACCTTTTTCACTTAAAAGTACATTACACAGCAAATCACGAATGAGCACAGCGCCAAGGCCTCAAATACAAAGGAAAAATACAAGGCGCCGCGAGCGAGCAGATGGCTTTTTTCATAGCGGAACGAAACGTCGGCAAATTTTACCAAAGCAAACAGCAGAAACACTCCGGTCACAAAATGATACGCGGTGTGGGCGGCGATAATCGCAATGTTTTGATAACTCGATTCGACTCCCACCAACGGTAACGCCGTCAGAAAAGTTGCAGCAACGTACAAAACCATAGCATTGCAAATCAGACGGTCAAAAATGCCGAGCGGCACTTGTTCATAGCGGTGGTTACGCAAAACGGTGCCGAAAACCACAAAGGCTATCACCGTAAACAGTTCAGCCCAAGATAAAACATAAATCATAATTATAAGGATAAAAATTGATATTTATCGGCGGTATAACCCGAAACTTCTATGTTGTCAATAACTTAAATATAATTGTTTGAAACAGAATAATTTATTGTTAAAATTCATTCGGGTATAAGAAAAGAGGAATCGTAAAATGTTTTCGGAAAAATGGAATTATCGCTTTTTGGAACTGGCAGAACTGATTGCCACTTGGTCAAAAGACCCGTCTACCAAAACCGGTGCGGTTGTGGTGGGGCCGGATAAAGAAATTCGCGCTACCGGATATAACGGCTTTGTACGCGGAGTGGTTGACGGTGTGCCGGAACGGTTGGAGCGTCCGACCAAATACGATTTTTTTGAACACGCCGAACGCAACGCGGTTTATAATGCCTGTTTGACTGGAACTTGCCTGAAAGGCTGCACTATTTTTTGCACCTTGACTCCGTGCACCGATTGCGCCCGTGCCATTATTCAGGCCGGTATCAAAGAAGTGGTTACTTACGAATATAAATCAGATGTGAACGACCCGAAAAACACTTGGCGCGACAAACTTCGCTATTCGGCGGAAATGTTTGCCGAAGCCGGCGTAAAATATATCGAACTGCCTAGAAAATAAATTTAGAACTATCCTCTCGCATGTCTTTAAAAGCGCCTAATCGGCAATATATAAAGTACCGATTATGTTGATAAAACTGTAAGGAGATTGTTTATGAAAATTCTGATTGCGGACGATCACGCGTTGTTTCGCGACGGACTGGCTTTGCGCTTGGAAGAGATTGCGCCCGAAGCCGTGATTTTGCAAGCCTCGAGTTATTCGCAGGTTTTTAAAATTCTTAACACCGAACCGGCAATAGATGTGTTGGTTTTGGATGTTGAAATGCAGGATATGCCGTGGCTGGAGAGCTTGAAAAAGATTCACGCCTTGGCACCGAAAACCAAAATAATCGTGGTGTCGGCCTCGGAAGACAGCCGCACAATTCGCACCATTTTGGCCACCGGAGTTAAAGGCTACATTCCCAAACGCTCGGAAATCAAAGTGTTTAACAATGCGCTTAAGCTTATTATTGAGGGCGGCAGTTATGTCCCGCCGAATTTGTTGGAAAACACTCCGCTTAATGCCTTGAGCGGGCGCAACATCGGCATAAAAACGCTGACGACTCGCCAATCGCAAGTTCTGGATCTGATAGCACAGGGCAAATCCAACAAACAAATTGCGTATGATATGGGGGTATCGGAATCTACGGTTAAGTTGCACATTAACGCCCTGTTGCGTTCGCTCCATGTCAGTAACCGCACGCAGGCCGTGATTACGGCGCAAAAAATCGGGCTTATTTAGCGGATTCTTGGTCTTTTTTTGATTTTAATTGTCCGCAAGCCGCCAGAATATCTTGTCCGCGTGCCACTCGGATCGGTGCGGCAAATCCGGCCTTTTCCAGTTCACGCGCAAAAGCGTGAACTTTGTTGTTGGAACTCGGCTTAAAAGCACATCCCGGCCACGGATTAAACGGAATCAGATTAAAACTGGCGCGCAGGTTATATTTTTTCATTAAGGCAATCAGCTCGTGCGCACATTCAAACGAGTCATTGATACCGTCGAGCATCAGATATTCAAACGTAATGTAGCGACTGCCGTCATTTCCCTGATATTCGCGACAAGCCGAGAGCACTTCTTCCAACGGATAGCGGTTGTTAATCGGCATAATCTGCGAGCGCAGAGTGTTGTTCGGGGCGTGCAACGAAACTGCCAGACGCACACCGGTTTCTTTCAGCGCACGCACGATGTTCGGAGCGATCCCCGAAGTGGACATGGTAACGCGGCGGCGCGAAATGGCAATGCCGTCACCATCGGTTAAAATATTTAAAGCTTTAATGGTGTTTTCAATGTTGTGCAACGGTTCGCCCATACCCATCACCACAATATTGGAAAGATAACGGGTTTCATTGGTCGGGCTTGGCCATTCACCGTATGTATCGCGCGCCACCATAAACTGGCTGACAATCTCGCCGGCGGTCAAATTACGGGTTAATTTTTGGCTTCCGGTATGGCAAAAACGACAGCCGACCGCACATCCCACTTGAGTGGAAATGCATACGGCACCGCGGTCTTCTTCCGGAATATACACCATTTCAACGCGCTGTCCGTCGGCAAATTCCAACAACCACTTGTGAGTTTTATCGGTAGAAAGCTGTTCTGCCACGATTTTCGGGCGCGTAATCGTAAAATTTTCGGCGAGTTTTGCGCGCAAAACCTTTGACAGGTTGCTCATTTTCTCAAAATCGGTTTCGCCGAAATAATAGAGCCACTGCCACAGTTGTTTTGCACGAAAAGGCTTTTCCCCGATATCGGTCAAAGCCTTTTGCAATTCGTCTTTACTCAGTCCGATGAGTTCTGTTTTAGCCATGATTATTTTTTCTTGCACTTGGCGGAAATTGCCTGATATGCACTGGTAAATCCTTTAA
>CADBEI010000036.1 GCA_902793695.1 uncultured Pseudomonadota bacterium
TTCTGCAAGGTGAAGAAGAGTATTTCTTTAAATGCGCAGAAAAAAATGAACCACGCGCAGTTCAAAACATTCGTGGCCAGTGGGCATGTTCTGGAGTATTATGCTCTGTTGCATTTGCTCCTCAACGTCAATGACGAGGACTATCTCAAGGATATCATCGCCACCGAGTTGGAGCAGATTAAGGATAACAGAATCCAGTCGGCTCTCCAGGCCGATTACTGGCGTTACAGCTGCTATCTGGAAGTTGTGAGTGAGAAAGCCGCTTAACTCCGTAAATAAAAAACACCCTTTACCGAGAAGGTAAGGGGTGTTTTTTTTTGCTTTAAAAATCGTTTTTCTACGGTCGATATGTGGCAATCAACGGGGCAAATTCTGCCTGCGCTTTTGCATACGCTTCTTTTTTAAAATCCACAATCAATTCGCAAGCGGTGGCAAAATCACTCCATTGCCATTCGCAAAATTCCGGCTCAGCGGTTTGTAAATTTATCTCGACATCTGCACCTGCAAAATACACCAGCGACCAATAAATATCCTGCCCGATATTTTTAAAACCGCGCTGTTGCATTTTGGTGATAATTTGCGGTGGGAAAGTATAGCGCGCCGGTGTTTCCAGCGATTTAACCACCACCACATTATATAGCGAAGTTTCTTCTTTTAATTCGCGCAATGCCGCTTGTGCCACCGATTCGCCGTCTTCAATGCCGCCTTGCGGAAATTGCCAGGAATCGGCCACATCATTACGCTTGCACAAAAGCACCTGACCGCGGCGGTTAAACACGACAATTCCGGCGTTGCGGCGATATAATTCCGACATTAATTCTCGCCTTCGGCTTTTTTGTTTTCTGCGGCCGGAACAACTGCGTTGTTATCGTTTTGGCCATAAATATAAAGAGCCTTTACCAAATCGAGAGCGCGTACCAACTGATAATCTTTTTTATCGGCTTCTTTCTTTTCTTTAGCCTCTTTATCCTTGCCGTTGTCGTTAGCTTGCTCATTTTTCAAAGCGCCCTTCAAATCGGCTTCGCTCAAATTATAGGCGGTGGATTCGATTTCTTCCACTTTTGCTTGTTTAACTCTTACATCAGGTTCAATGCCTTTAGCTTGAATCGAACGTCCCGACGGCGTGTAATAGCGAGCGGTAGTTATCCGCATAGCGGCATTGTTGCGAAGCGGAATAACCGTCTGTACCGAACCTTTACCGAAGGATTTTTCGCCCAAAATTACGGCACGATGATGGTCTTGCAACGCACCGGATAAAATCTCGGCCGCCGAAGCCGAACCCTCGTTAATCATCACCACAATCGGCAAACCTTTGGCAATATCGCCGGCGGTGGCGGAATATTTAATGGTGTCTTCTTCATTGCGGGAACGTGTTGATACAATCTCGCCTTGTTCCAAAAATAAATCGGAAACCTTAACCGCCTGATTCAACAATCCGCCCGGATTGTTGCGCACATCTATGACAATGCCGGAGAGTTTGTTCTTCAAATCTTTTTGTGCCTTATTAAGCGCTTTTGTGATGTCTTCATCAATATCCTCGTTAAAGGCCGAAATACGAATATATAAAATATCGTTGTTTTTCAATTCGCTTTTAACCGATTGAATTTTAATTTCATCTCGCTTCAGCGTCACGGTAAACGGCTTGGCATTGACGCGGCGAATGGCAATTTTAACTTTGGTACCGACTTTGCCGCGCAACTTGCTGACAACTTCGTTTAAGGTCAGGCCGACCACCGTTTCATCATCAATATCGGTAATGTAATCACCGGCCAACAATCCGGCTTTAGCTGCCGGAGTATCATCAATCGGCGAAATAATTTTAACAATACCGTTTTCCATAGTGATTTCAATTCCCAGACCGCCGAACTTGCCGCTGGTTTGCTCGTTCATATACTTATAATCCTGCTCATTTAAATAGCTGGAGTGCGGATCAAGCGAAGTCAGCATGCCGTTTAAGGAGGCTTCAATCAATTTTTTATCTGAAACTTCTTCGACATATGTGCTCTTTGTGCGTTCCATAACTTCACCGAAAATGTTCAACAATTCATAAGTGCTGATTTGGTCGTCTTTGGATTCGTCGGCCTTGGCAAAAGTCATACCGGAAAATAAACAACCGGCAAGTGCATAAATTATAAGCGATTTCTTTAGCATAATTTTGTTCCTTTAGTTTGTAGAGAGCCAATCAGTCGGGTTAACCGGATGATTGTTTTTTCTGATTTCCATATGTAATTTGATGTTGCCGGAAGTCGGCATGGTTCCGACCGGTTCTCCGGCCAAAAGTGTTTGTCCGACTTCGGCATCGGTATCTCCCATACCGCTTAAGAGGGAAGTATATCCGTCTCCGTGGTCAATAATAACCAGATTGGCGAAGTTCTTGAACGGTCCGGCAAAAATAACCGTGCCGTCATACGGTGCGGTTATTTGCGCATGCGAAGCGGTTTTAATATCAATTCCGTTAGACTTCACGCCCTTGGAAAGTTCCTGCATAAACGACGTGACAATCGGTCCGCGCGCCGGACGGGAAAGTTTGCCTTTTGCAGCGGCAAAATTGGTGGAACCCTGCGGTTTATAAGCATCGCGACGTTCTTCACGCAAATCGTCGGCAGCGCGTTGTTTGGCCAAACGCTCTTTTTCCGCCATTTGTTTGCGTTGCAGTTCTTTTTGCTTTTCGAGTTTATCCAACAAATCACGCAAACCGCTGGCCTGACTCGCTAATTTTTCGGCACGTTGCTTGGCTTCTTTGCTTTGCGACGAAATTTGGCTGTACATTTCGCTTTTTTGCTTGGAAAGTTTTTTCATTTCCTCGTGTTGAGCCGCCAACTGCTGATTTTCGGTCTCCAAATCTTGCAAACGCTTGGCAATTTCCGCTTTTTGCGCGTTAATATCTTCAATTCCCTGACGGATGTTTTCGGCGCGATCTTTTAAGGCGTGCACACTGCTGCGCAATAAAATACTGCTACGCATAACCTCAACCGGAGATAACGGCTGTGCCAAAATCGCTTCGGACGGGCGCAATGCCAGATTTTGCAAGGCCGACAGTGTTTCTACCAAAATACCGTGATCAACGCTGAATGCCGCCTCCGATTCGCTCAAATGTTTTTGCAAGATTTCCAAATCTTCCTGTTTTTTGCGTACTTCATCTTCGCCGTTTTGAATCTTTTTGGCGGCAGCAATCATTTTTTGATTGACACTGCCAAGTTCGGTTTTGATTTTTTGTGCTTTGGCTTCCAATGCGGCACGCTCTTGTGACGCTTTTTTGGCCGCGGCCTCGGCCTTTGCCACTTCTGCGGCGGATACCGAGCCGGTCGGTGCGGCCGATACTTCGGCGACAAACGACAGAGACAGAATAAGCAAAAGCGGCAAAGTTCTGTAATTCATTGTGTTTCCTATTTTTCCAAGAGCGAATGTCCGGTCATTTCCGGAGCTTTTTCAATACCGAGTAAGTCCAAAAGCGTCGGGGCAATATCGGCCAAACGACCGTTGCTCATACCTTTTATGTCGCTCGGAGCGTTGTATAAAACAGCCTGTACTTTGCCGACGGTGTGTGCCGTGTATGGCTGACCGGTAGTTTCATCCACCATTTTTTCAACATTGCCGTGGTCGGCGGTAACCAGCAAAATACCGTTGACTTTTTTAATGGCGCGCATAACTCTTTCCAGCGATTCGTCGACAGCGGCAACCGCTTTTAAGGCAGCACTCATCACGCCGGTGTGTCCAACCATATCACCGTTGGCAAAATTGCAAATTATGGTATCATATTTTTGGCTTTCGATAGCCTCAACCAGTTTGTCCGTAACCTCAAAAAGGCTCATTTCAGGTTTTAAATCATAAGTCGCAACTTTCGGGCTGTTTACCAAAATACGGTCTTCGCCTTCAAACATACGCTCTTCACCGCCGTTAAAGAAAAATGTGACGTGCGCATATTTTTCGGTTTCGGCAATACGCAATTGCTTCATGCCGTGATTGGCGATAATTTCGCCGTAAATGTTTTTCAGTGCTTCCGGTGCAAAAATAGTCTTCATAAAGCGATTGTGATCAACCGAATATTCGGTCATACCGACGCTCATTGCAAATTTAACGATTTTGGCACGGGCAAACCCTTCAAACTTTTCATCGGAGAGTGCGTACAAAATTTCACGAGCACGGTCGGCACGGAAGTTTGCCATCAAAACGGCATCTCCGTCATTTGCTCCCTGATAATCACCGATAACGCACGGTACCACAAATTCGTCGGTTACATCGGCGGCATAAGAAGCATTCATGGCCTCATCGGCAGTGGTATAACGCTTGCCGGTTGCTGCCGTGATGTTGTTATATGCCAATTCCACTCTGTCCCAGCGTTTATCACGATCCATAGCATAAAAACGGCCGGAAAGCGTGGCTAATTTAACGTGTTGCAAATCCTTAACCGCCGCGGTAAATTCCCGCAAAAATCCTTGCGCGGAAGCAGGAGGAGTATCGCGACCGTCCAAGAAGGCATGAACCGCCACATTAACTCCGTTTTTATTCAAAATTTTGCACAAAGCAACAATATGCTCTTGGTGCGAGTGCACGCCGCCCGGCGACATCAACCCCATCAAATGGCAGGTTTTACCGCTTTGTTTAAGTGTGTTTATCAGTTCAACCACTACCGGATTTTGCTCCAATGTATGATTTTTGATTGCCTGATCAATTTTCGGTAAATCTTGCATCACCACACGACCGGCACCCAAATTGGTATGTCCGACCTCGGAATTACCCATTTGTCCTTCCGGCAAACCGACATCAAGTCCGGATGTTTCAATAAAGGCGTGCGGGCAAGTTTTTAACAGATAGTGCCAATTCGGCGTTTCGCCGTTCTCAATGGCGTTATCCGGTGTATTTTTTTCTCTGTATCCCCAACCGTCCAAAATAAGTAACATAACCGGTTTTTGCATTATATTTCCTTTCTATTTATATGCTTAAATACTTTTTCAAATTGAACTTATTATATATAATAAAACTAATTTTAAAAGCACTATTTATAAAATTATAAACAGAGATAATTTAATAGCAAGGGAAAATCAAGAAATTATATTGACATCCGCCGTTTCTGTTCATAAATTAAAACAAAAGATATAAGGAAAAAAATATGAAAAAAAGCATACTTTGTACGGTTTTTTGTGCAGTTTGTTCTGCGGCAAACGCCGGTGAGTTCGTGTATGATTACGGAGCAGTGGCAACTGGATTCTACGGATACAGCGATTATGCCGATTCTTATCGTTCGCGCTATAAACATTATCATACACCGGTTGCCGCCGAAATAATGACTTCTGCCGGATACGACTTGGATAACGGCGATGAATTGCGCGTCGGGTTGGATGCGCAGATTGCCGGCGGTAAAGAAGTTGAAGATTATAACCACGGCGAATGGGGCGAAAATCTCTACGCTTCGTATAATTCGGAAAGTTACGGCGAAATTACGCTCGGTCAGGTATATAATGCAGCATATCAGATGGCGGTCGGGGCACCGTCGGTAGGTGTTTGGCGTATAAACAATTCTCCGCTGACCGATTTTATCGCCAATCCTAACTGGCAGCGTCACAGCCGTACGGCGTCTTATCGCACGCTTAACTCTACCTATCTGAATACCGATGCCGATGCACCGAAGGTCAGCTATGTTACGCCGGAATTTTACAATACCAAAGTGGCATTTTCATATACTCCTGACAGCTATTCGCAAGCGGGCTTAATTAATAAACACAGCCGCTATGATAACCGTTCATCTTATGCCGTCGGTTTATATAACGATTGGGATTTGAATTATGTTGAGGTTGAGAGTTCGCTCGGCTATGCCTACAATCGCAAAAACAATCAGGAAGCCTCTGCCGGTTTGAGCCTATATCGCAAAGGTTGGACTTTGGGCGGTTCGTATCGCCAAAGCTGGATGACTTCGCGCGATTATGCCATGAATGAACGCGGTAAAGATTTGACATATCGTCCGGAATATTATGACGGATATCGTGAAGGACACGCCTTTAATGTCGGATTAAGTTACGAAATCGGACCATTCAAAACCGGTGTTGCGTACTTTGCATCTTATGCCGATAAAACCGACAACAAAGACAAAATATTCAGTTGGAGCAATCGATTCGCCTTCAATAAGTATGCTGCTGTTTATCTGATTGGCGCATTGGCCGAATATAAAGGCGACGGGCGCAAAGAAGATAATAATAGAGGCGGTGCGGCAATTGTTGGTCTGGAACTGACATATTAAGGGAAAAATGGTAAAAGTCTGTATAGTTTCGGAAAATCAGGATTTTAAAACGGATTTGGTAATGCAATTAACCAAATATGTGGAAGGATTCGCGGAAAATGATACTATGCCGGATGTGGCGATTGTTGATGAAAATAAACAGGCAGTTGAACAAATTCATCGCGATTATCCATCGATTCCGATTATTCTGTTGACGCATGACAGTATGGAAACAACCGATTATTTAAACCCGATTCTGCATAAGCCGTTCTCGCTGATATCCTTGATGGATATGGTAGCTGCCGCCAACAATAAATTGGATAATTCAGACGAAGGTTTTTTACTGTTCAACGGCTATCGGTTGCAGCCTACCGCCCGCTTGATTGTTGATTTGCCGAGCGGTGTGGAAACCAAACTTACGGAAAAAGAAGTCAGTATAATCAAATATTTGTATAAAGCATTGCCGGAAAGCGTGAGTAAAAACGATTTGCAAACAAATGTCTGGCAATATCATGAGGCCGTGACCACACATACGGTGGAAACACATATTTATCGGTTGCGGCAAAAGGTTGAAAAAAACAGCGGTCGACAAATGATTTTTACCGACAACGGCAGATATAAACTGAATACGGACTAATAAAATGCCACAGATGACACTGAAGAAAAATAAAATCTTAAAAATGAACGCTTTTCATATTTTACGGGAAGCCAATCGCTATATTGCCAATAATCCGATGTTTGTGCTGTGTGTTTGTGTCGTCAATATGGTTTATATGCTGTGTTTGAAAGCGATTCCCGAAGGTATTCAAAATCCGCTTTTTGTGGTGTGGATTATTACATATTACATTTTTTGGTGCTTTTTCTATCGTTTTTATTATCAACTGAAGCCTTATTTTTTGAGCAAGGTTTTGCTTGGCAGTTTGACTCCGTCCACTAAAGCCATGGTGATTATTGCCGCTTTGGGATTCGGCATTGCGTTATTGCCGATGGTGCCGCTTTTTCTGGGATTTGATGATGTTTATATGGATATTTACGAGCGTTATTTGCAACCGGAAGGCGGTTTGGCATTTGCCGAAGCTCGTTTTTCGCTTTCGGATATTGTTTTGATTTACGGCATAATGACCTTATTGGCGCCGATGTTGATATGCAAGCCGTATTTGGCGTGGATTGCGTCACTCAGGGGACAGAATGCGTCGTTTCGCAAAGTAGGGGATAAAACCAAAGGAAACTATTGGCAGTTTGTGCTGATTTCCGCTTTATTGTTGTATCCGGAGGCGCTTGCCTCACAACTTGACGCCTATTGGCATTTGCATAATTGGTTTGATTATACGGTCAGCACGATTATTTTTATATATACCAATATCGTGTTTGCCAAAATATATGACTTTTTCTATTTGAAACATTGATAAGTGGTAAAAATATGGCGATATTGCTGTTGATAATCGTGGGAATCGCTGTTTATGTGGTGTTAGGAAAATCAGGGCAACCGAAAACAGTACCCGGACGCAGAACATCAAAGAAAGAAAATGAAGACGAGTCATTGTTGTTTACGGATTTATCCGATTCTGATGATTCAATGCATCTTTAGCAATATAAAAAAGCTCCGAAAATAAATATTCGGAGCTTAATATTTAACGAATAAATTATGCTTTTTGCGGAGCCAGAATCATCGTCATCTGTCGACCTTCAAGTTTAGCCTCCGAATCGACTTTGCTGCACATATCCAAATCTTCGACAATCTGCGATAAAATCTGCTTTCCTAAGTCGTTAGCACTCAATTCGCGCCCCTTAAAGCGCATAGTAAACTTAACTTTATTTCCTTGTTCCAAAAACTTTTTAGCCTGTTTTAACTTTACTTCATAGTCGTGAGTTTCAATAACCGGACGCAACTTAAGCTCTTTAATTTCCACAACTTTCTGATTTTTCTTGGCCTCGTTTTTACGTTTTTGCTGTTCGTAGCGATACTTTCCGAAATCCAAAACCTTACAAACCGGCGGATTGGCCTGAGGGGAAATCTCAATCAAATCCAAGCCTGCTTCATCAGCAATAGCCAAAGCCTCTTTAATGGATACAATGCCGCGATTCTCGTTGTTGGCATCAATCAGACGAACCTGTTTTGCGGTAATATTTTCGTTAATCAGAATTTCGTCATCGTTACGTTGGGTGTCGACCATATATAGTTATTTTACCTCCTAAAAAATTAAACAACGTATATATAATACAACACATTTTGAGATTATCAAGCAAAATCCGATTCGAGCAACAAAAACTTTTCCGAAAGTGAATCCGGGAGCGAAATGCCTTTAGAATAATTATTCGAATCGTTGAACGGTGATTCGCATAATTTTTATTCCACAGTATATATAATAAATAAGTGTGTTAATTTATTCGGATGTTAAAAATCAGCTTCGGAAATACTTTTGCACAGAACTTTTACCTATGTTGTGGATAAAAATTACAACCATATAACATATTGTATTTTTGTAATAAAATGTTATATAGTTACAAATGCGACACATCAAAAAAACTTTTTTTGAAAAAAAATTTAAAAAAATATAAAAAGGTGTTGACAATGGGAAAGGAATAAATTATAAACCCTGTTACCGACCGCGAGACGGGATGTTGAAGCGGAAGGGCGGTTGCGGAACCTTTTGGAGAGTGCGGAAGCGACCGAAGTTATAAGAAATCGTGAATATAGTAAAAATAAGAGGATATGCAGACGGTATATCGAAAAGATATAAAGTCTAGTATATCGAGATAAAGGAACCAAGAAAATTCTTTATGAGTAATATTAGACAGGATAGAACTTATCAATTAACATGAGAGTTTGATCCTGGCTCAGAACGAACGCTGGCGGCAGGCTTAACACATGCAAGTTGAGCGGGATTGGTTGGTAGCTTGCTACTAATCATGAGAGCAGCGCACTGGTGAGTAACACGTGGGAACATACCTTTTGGTGGGGGACAACAGTTGGAAACGACTGCTAATACCGCATAAGCCCTAAGGGGGAAAGATTTATTGCCGAAAGATTGGCCCGCGGAAGATTAGGTAGTAGGTGGGGTAACGGCCTACCTAGCCGACGATCTATAGCTGGTCTGAGAGGACGATCAGCCACATTGGAACTGAGACACGGTCCAGACTCCTACGGGAGGCAGCAGTGAGGAATATTGGGCAATGGAGGCAACTCTGACCCAGCCATGCCGCGTGAGTGAAGAAGGTTTTCGGATTGTAAAGCTCTTTCAGACGGGAAGATGATGACGGTACCGTCAGAAGAAGCACCGGCTAACTTCGTGCCAGCAGCCGCGGTAATACGAAGGGTGCAAGCGTTGTTCGGAATTACTGGGCGTAAAGGGTGTGTAGGCGGCCTATCAAGATAGCGGTGAAATGCCGGGGCTTAACCTCGGAACTGCCATTATTACTGGTAGGCTAGAATGACAGAGAGGATATTGGAATACCCAGTGTAGAGGTGAAATTCGTAGATATTGGGTAGAACACCGGTGGCGAAGGCGAGTATCTGGCTGTAAATTGACGCTGAGGCACGAAAGCATGGGGATCAAACAGGATTAGATACCCTGGTAGTCCATGCTGTAAACGATGAATGCTAGTTGTCGGTCTGAGATCGGTGACGACGCTAACGCAATAAGCATTCCGCCTGGGGAGTACGGTCGCAAGATTAAAACTCAAAGGAATTGACGGGGACCCGCACAAGCGGTGGAGCATGTGGTTTAATTCGATGCAACGCGAAAAACCTTACCAACACTTGACATCCTTATCGGGAAGGACAGAGATGACTTTCTTCAGTTAGGCTGGATAAGTGACAGATGCTGCATGGCTGTCGTCAGCTCGTGTCGTGAGATGTTGGGTTAAGTCCCGCAACGAGCGCAACCCCTGTTATCAGTTGCCATCAGGTTAAGCTGGGCACTCTGATGAGACTGCCGGTGACAAGCCGGAGGAAGATGGGGATGACGTCAAGTCATCATGGCTCTTACGTGTTGGGCTACACACGTGCTACAATGGCAATTACAGAGAGAAACGAAGCTGCGAGGCGGAGTAAATCTTAAAAAATTGTCTCAGTTCAGATTGTTCTCTGCAACTCGAGAGCATGAAGTCGGAATCGCTAGTAATCGCGGATCAGCATGCCGCGGTGAATACGTTCCCGGGTCTTGTACACACCGCCCGTCACGCCATGAGAGTTGGTTCTGCCTGACGGCGTTGAGCTAACCGAGTAATCGGAGGCTGGCGACCACGGTAGGGTCAGCGATTGGGGCGAAGTCGTAACAAGGTAGCCGTAGGGGAACCTGCGGCTGGATCACCTCCTTTCAAAGAAGAAATCCTCTTAAAGAAGAAGATGAGGGTGGCAAACCCTTTGCTGGGTTTGTAGCTCAGGTGGTTAGAGCGTACGCCTGATAAGCGTAAGGTCGGAAGTTCGAGTCTTCCCAGACCCACCAAAACCTTTTCTTTTGGCTCTTGCTTGTAATTTCTTTGCTTGTGTACTAATTGGTACACGGTGCGCAGAAATCACAACGCAATAACCTAAAACAAAAGATTTTGGTAAGTTATGGGGGTATAGCTCAGCTGGGAGAGCACCTGCTTTGCAAGCAGGGGGTCAGGAGTTCGATTCTCCTTACCTCCACCAA
>CADBEI010000037.1 GCA_902793695.1 uncultured Pseudomonadota bacterium
TTCCATTTCCGGATGTTTAGCAATTGTTTCCTCTAACGGCAGATGTTTCATACAAGGGATAATTGCATAATAATCATCATAGTTCAATGATACATCATTGTCTTTAGAGCAAATAGGGCACATATTTAATACTTTATCTGCCAAATCCGATCTTTTTCGAGCAATAGAACCTAAAGCATTATTAACATTGGGAGAATAAGCATCAAGAGTTTTTGACGTTAAATAAGATTCAATAAACGTAAGCAATCTGTCGGCTATTTTGGAATTTTTATCAATTAATTCATCCCAATTATTACAACAAACAGTTGCAATCAAATAACCATCCATTTTAGGAGAAGTTTCAAGCACATCAAAAACTTCATCTGCATGTTCTGGATTGTCATATAAAGTAGATAACAGACAGCTATGAATCATTTCAAGCACTTCAATATCTTCAAATTTATCTGATTTTATATCATTTTGTAATTGTTTTTGAAATTTATAAGATATTTCCTTAGATGGTATATTTGAAATCATATTATAGCACTGCAGCAGTGAATCTTTGCTAATTTGTTCCGATTGCATTCCAACTAAAGTAATATCGTATATTTCGCTTGCTAAATCCGGTGTAGCTTCTGCAATCGTCAGCAAAGGTCCACAAGCATATTGTAGAAAATCCGGATGATTTTGTAATTTATTCTTTAATAAATCCCAGACTTTATTAGCTAACTCAGGTTTTGTTTCTACAATTTTATCTAATGTATCGCATAAAGATTCATTAAAACAACGATCACCATTATCTGTTTTGGATAAAATTTTCGTTACATTCAAAACTTTATCAGCTAATTTAGAATCATTTTCTACTATAAAGCTTAGACACTTGGAGACATCGTAAAGCTGGTCAGGTGTACAATCAGTAAACTCCATAGAAGATATTTTATTATACATAATGTCATTTATAAGTAAGGCTTCTTTTTTTAGATCAGGGAATTTCTTAATCAAAGCACTTAATAAATTTAATGAAGAACAAGATGCTCTAAAATCATCATTTCTATGTCTAGCAAGCCTACGTCGTCTAATTTTGCCTAATTCACGACAAGTAAGTAAAGCTTGAAGAATAACATTTAGCTCCGGTTGTTGTATGGCAATTTCCAAAAGGGGCTTTAAATCTGAAGACGAAGCCTTAAAATCCTCTTCATATTCGTAGTCGTAATATTTATCCTTAATTTCTTTTATCTTTTCCAGTGCTTCTTCTTCAGTCATCGTTTTTCATCCCCCGTCTATTTGTGCAATATGTTTTATTATATGATACAGATGTTTTTTTGTCAAGTTATATTTATAATTCAAATTGTATTTATAATATTTTATATTCTGTTAAATGATTTTGTTGAAAAACAGTATCAGTTGTCATTCTGAACAGGCGCTTTAGAGCCGTTGTAAAGGATCAGACAACACTTATAGTGTTGTTCGTTCCACCGGAACGAATGGATACTTCGCCTGTCGGCTCAGTATGACATTAAAGCAAAAATTTATAAGCATATTTGTTTAAAATATTAAAAGGCAGGATTTTACTCCTGCCCTTTTTATTTGCTGTTTTTTGTTTAAAGTTCAAACTCGGTAACGCCGTCATAAGCATAGCGATACATTTGTTCAATTTCCTTAAACAGCGGATAGCGCGGATTGGCGGAAGTGCATTGGTCATCAAAGGCCAGTTCCGGCAAATCCTTCATTGCTTTTTCCCAATCCTTCTCGGCAATTCCCCATTCTTTGATGGACGGCGCAATATTGAGTTTGCGCTTCATTTCTTGCAAAGCCTTAATCAGGTTCTCCACCGCCTCGTCATCTGTTTTACCCTTCAGGCCGATACCACGGGCAAATGCCGCATAAGCCGCTTTGGTGTTCGGGAAACGATATTGCGGGAAAGTTGCCTGCTTAATCGGGCAATCGGTCGCATTGTAGCGAATAACCTGACAAATCAGCAAAGCATTGGCAATACCGTGCGGAACATGGAAACGTGCGCCCAATTTATGAGCCATGGAGTGACATACACCCAAAAAGGCGTTGGCAAATGCCATACCGGCAATGGTAGCGGCGTGGTGAACTTTTTCACGCGCTTCGTGGTCGCCGGTTTCATACGACTTAACCAGATTTTCGTAAATCAATTTGCCGGCTTCAATCGATAATCCGCGAGTATAATCAGTGGCCATGCACGATACATATGACTCGAGTGCGTGCGTCATCACGTCAATACCGGAAGCGGCACACAAACCGCGCGGCATCGTCAACACTAAATCGGTATCAACAATTGCCATACTCGGAGTAAGCGCGTAGTCGGCAATCGCGTATTTAACGCCGGTTGCATCGTCGGTAATAATCGAGAACGGAGTTACTTCCGAACCGGTACCGGAGGTGGTAGGAATCGCCACCATCTGTGCTTTAACGCCCATTTCCGGAAATTCAAAAATGCGTTTACGAATATCCATAAAGCGGCGAGCCAAGTCCTCAAACTTCAATTCCGGATGCTCATACATAATCCACAAAATTTTGCAAGCGTCAATCGGCGAACCGCCACCCAGAGCAATCAGCACATCCGGCTCAAAACTCTCAACCATATCGCGTGCTTTGTTAATGGTGGTCAAATCCGGATCCGGCTTAACGTCGCTGAAAATTTTATATTGAATACCCAGTTCATCCAAAACATCGGTAACTTTTTTGGTATATCCCAAATCAAACAACGGTTTATCGGTCACGATAAAGGCTTTTTTGCGACCTTTGAGTTCTTTTAAGGCAAATCCCAAACATCCCGGTTTGAAATAAATTTTCGGCGGAACCTTGAACCACAACATATTTTCCTCACGTTTTGCCACAGATTTAATATTCATCAGATGTTTAACTCCCACATTTTCACTAACCGAGTTTCTGCCCCAAGAACCGCAACCCAATGTCAAAGACGGTTCCAATTTAAAGTTATAAATATCGCCGATACCGCCTTGCGCTGACGGACAATTTATCAACACACGACCGGTCGGCATGGTATCACCATAAAGTTTAATGCGCTCGTCGTTGCGCGGATTGGTATACAATACCGAAGTATGACCGCAACCGGCAAATTCAACCAACGCTTTGGCTTTAGCCATGGCATCGTCAAAATCTTTGGCGCGATACATAGCCAAACACGGCGATAATTTTTCGTAAGCAAACGGTTCATCGGCACCGATTTTGGTAACTTCGCCGATTAAAACTTTAGCATTTGCCGGCACTTTAATCCCCGACATATCGGCAATTTTTGCCGCCGACTGACCGGCAACGGCAGAATTAAGTTTGCCGTTTTGAATAAGTGTTGCGCCGACTTTGGCACGCTCTTTGGCATTCAAAATATACGCACCGCGCTTAATAAATTCCGCTTTAACCGCATCGTACATCGCATCAACCACCACTACCGATTGCTCGGAAGCGCAAATCGTGCCGTTATCAAAAGTTTTGGACATCAAAATCGAACTGACGGCCATTTCAATATCCGCCGTTTCATCAATCACTGCCGGAGTGTTACCCGGACCCACGCCTATAGACGGTGTACCCGAAGAATAAGCCGATTTAACCATCCCCGGACCGCCGGTAGCCAGAATCAAATCAGATTTTTGCATCAGGTATTGGGTGCGGAACAAACTCGGCTCGTCTATCCAAGCGATAATGTCTTTCGGTGCACCGGCCTTAACCGCTTCTTCCAAAATTATGCGGGCCATTTCAATGGTGCACTTTTTGGCGCCCGGATGCGGAGAAAAGATAATACCGTTGCGAGTTTTGAGAGTTATCAATGATTTAAAAATAACGGTAGAAGTCGGATTTGTACTCGGAATAACACCGGCGATAACACCAACCGGCTCGGCAAATTTAATCATTCCGTTTTCTTTGTCGTCTTCAATCACACCGCAAGTTTTGGTATTTTTGAACTTGTTATATATATATTCGGCCGCAAAGTGATTTTTAATAACTTTATCCTCGGCAATTCCCATACCGGTTTCGGCAACAGCCATTTTTGCCATCGGAATACGCATCGAACTTGCCTTTAAGGCCACACGACGGAAGATTTCATCAACCTGTTCCTGAGTATAGTCGGCAAACTTCTTTTGCGCCTCACTAACGCGTTTAATCAGTGCGTCGATATATTCTTTTTCTTTTTTTTCATCAATAGTATTATCCATAATATCCTCCTGTTATACTGCCGTCATAATAATCGTATCTCATAAAAAATAAATACTTTTTTACACGTTTTTCCTCACATTTTGTTACCAATTATAACATACCATCTTGAAAGAAACTTATCCATACATATTTAGGTAGAGGTTTTATTTCAACAATTATAAGGAGATAGCAAATGAAATCCAAGTTTTTATCAGTTGTGGCAGCTACCGCCGTTATGTTCGGAGCCGCTACGGTTAACGCCGGCACCGCAAGTACAAGCGACAAGCCCATAAGTCATGTCAGCGCCGTGCAGAATATGCCGGAAGATACCATGGTTTATATTCAAGGTTACTTAATTCAAAATCTCGGCAACGAAATGTATACTTTTCAAGATGACAGCGGTACCATAACCGTTGAAATTGATGATGATTTGTTGGCACCGGTTGCCACAACACCCAACACTTTGGTATGGATTGCCGCCGAAGTAAACAAAGACGGCAACGTCACTTCTTTGGAAGCGGAAGAAGTGCAATTCTTGCCGACGCAGGCTTCAAATTAGCTTTTATTGCACTTGACTTTTATACCGAAAACAAATATTTTACAAGATAGCGTAGAACGTCGCCGTTTTAGAATACGCGGCGACGTTTTTTGATTTTTTATAAGGAAAATAAAATGCGTAAATTAATCGTTCTTATCGGTATTTTTTTCTTGTATTCCTTTGCGGCTGCGGCTGACAACATTGAATACGGTTATAACTCTCGCGGCGAGTACGTTCCAACCAAAATCGACGGCAAACAGGTTGAATACGGCTACAATTCCCGCGGCGAATACGTCCCGACCAAAGTCGGCGATGATAAGATTGATTACGGCTACAACTCCCGCGGCGAATATGTCCCGACCAAAGTCGGCAACGACAATATCGATTACGGCTACAACTCCCGCGGCGAATATGTCCCGACCAAGGTCGGCAACGACAATATCGATTACGGCTATAACTCCCGCGGCGAATACGTCCCGACCAAAGTCGGCCACAAAAACATCGGCTACGGCTATAACTCCCGCGGTCAATATGTTCCGGTTGACTTAAAGTAATTTACCGTATTTATAAGCACAAGCCTTCAAAACCGATAAATATGCTTTCGGAAAAACAAAATCGGGCGGAAAGACATTATCTACCAAATGGTTGACATCATCGTCGGTTGCCACAAGTTGTGGCACAAAATGTCGGCAAAAAGCATAACTTGCCGCCGCCAAATCACTCACATCATATCCGATGATTTTTAAGAGTTCTGCCACATCGTTTGTCGCTACTTTTGCCGCATTGTTGACATCATACCACAGCCCGATGCCTTTGGTTGCCAGATATTGCCACGGAAAAGCCTTGCCGGGGTCGGGCTTGCGGGTTGGAGCAATATCCGAATGAGCCACCACGTTGACAGCAGAAATTTGATAATGCCGGATAATCTGACGGCTCAATTTTATCAAACTCGCAATTTGTTCCGAAGAATACGTATCCTGCCCCAAGGTGGGCGAACTCAATTCTATCCCGACCGAGTACTGATTAAGCATTTTCATCCCGCGCCACTCGCTTTGTCCGGCGTGCCACGCGCGTTTTTTTTCGGAAACAAGCTGTAACACTTTGCCGTCCGTATCTATGATATAATGCGAACTCAATTCACGCTCGCGCAAAACCTCAACCATTTCGGCGGCAGAGTGCGCGCTGCAATGCAACACCAACGCCCTGACTTTGGCTCCGTGCGGACGTTCATCAAAATAAGGTAAAAATTCGCGAATAACTTTCATATTTTCTCCTAAAAGCAAATGCAGGAATATTGCGTCGGATAATCTTTCGGCGCAGCAATCAGGTCCAAATGTGTGTTGCGGCGATAGCTGAAATAGCCGTTTTGCGGCGGATAAGTATCTATTCGGCAATTGGCGATGTTTTGAATACCTATTTTTTGAAGTTGTGCCTCGACATAGCCGCTTAAATCAAAATAAAAATGCACTCCGTCGCCGTCGGCCGTAAAGTATTGCTCGTTAGCGGCCGAAACTTGCAATAATTCCTGCCGCATATCGTCTTGAACCGCGAACGATTGTTGTTGCATACAAGGACCGATGGCCGCGGCAATGTCTTCCGTTTTTGCTCCGTGTTCCAGCATCAGATTGACTACATTTTGCACAATACCTTTATAGGCACCGCGCCAACCGGCGTGAGCCGCTCCGATGACTCCGTGTTTATAGTCCGCCAACAATACCGGTGCGCAATCGGCGGTTTTAATACCGAGCAAAAGTTCGGGATTGGTGGTTACCGCACCATCAGCGTAAATCTTAAACCACGTCGGTTGCTCGGCATAAATTACATTAGCGCTCACCCCTTGTCTGAATGTTACCATATTTTCGGGGGTTTTATTAAAATGAGCGGCTATAATTTCAAAATTGCGGCGTAAATTTTCCGGATTATCGCGGCTGCTTAAATTGGTATTGAGTGACGTATATTTGCCGGCGGAAACTCCGCCCGCCGCACCGAAAAAGCAATGTTTTTCTTTATCAAGATTATCAGCCGTCCAACTCATTTTTTGCCTTAATAAATTGTCTTGTTCATTTTCTGATATTCATCAAACAACCGTAAACATTCCTCACGGTCAAGTTCATTGATTTCCATAATCGTCTTGTCGCAGCATTTATTTTCGATAAACCGATAGATAAAATCGTCGCGAAAGCCGATGGCTTCGGCATCTTGCGGCCGGCATCCGAAATAAACTTTTTTGATGTTGGCCCAAATAATTGCCGCCAAACACATCGGACAAGGATAAGCCGTGGTGTAGAGTACGCAATCGGATAAATCATAACTACCGATTTTTTTGCAGGCCGCGCGAATGGCATTGACTTCAGCGTGGGCAGTCGGGTCGTTATCACGCAGCACCGAATTGGATGCTACCGCCAAAATTTCACCTTTTTCATTAATGATTGCCGCTCCGAAAGGACCGCCGATATTTTCATTCATGGTTTTACGAGCGCGCTCAAGCGCCTGTTGCAATATTTCGTTCATTTTGCTTTTCCTTTTACACATACACTTGCTTAAAGTCTAACATTATCATCTTTATAAAAAGTAAAAGAAAGAAAAAAACCGCCGCACACAGCGACGGTTTTCGCGGGCAAAATGCCGAAATCATACGTGCACGATGCCGCGCATAAAGGCGTAGACGGCAAAGACGGCAATCAACACCATAAAGCCGGCGATGATTCCCTCACCCACGGTAAAGGCGCACTCATCTTCGTCATGCTCTTTTTTGGCCCATATATAAACCGGTATGCCGATCACCATAAAAATTACGGCAAGCAACAAATATTGCAAACCGGCGGCATAAATCAGCCACAAAGCATATCCCGCGCCGATGATGGCGGAAAACAATGCTTGTGCCCGACGGATGTAAAAATTATTCGGATATTCGTGGTCTTCGCAGATTTTCCACAAATAAGCACAACTGGCAAAATATGCCGGCAAGACCATTACTCCGGTAATGCTGAGCATAGTGTTCCACGCGTTGCCGGCAAAATAAACGAGCAGCATAAACAACTGCATCAGCGCACTCGTTACCCACAATGAAACCGCCGGTGCCTTGTGTTCGTTTTCTTTGGCAAAGGCTGTCGGAAAAGTACCGTTGACAGCGGCCGCCTGCGGAATCTGCGCCGTTACCATTGTCCACGCCAACCAGCTGGTCAGCACCGAAATCAACAAGCCGATGTTCATCAGCCATGCGCCCCATTTGCCAACCAAAACTTCCAAAATTCCGGCCGTTGACGGGTTAGCGATTTTTGCCAGTTCACTCTGGTGCATTACACCATACGGCAAAATCGATAACAGCACATAAATAAGCAAACATCCGACAAAACCTAAAACCGTGGCATGTCCGACCGTCTGCGCTGATTTGGCGTGTTTAGACATTACCACCGCGCCCTCAATACCGATAAACGCCCACAAAGTTACGAGCATGGTACTTTTGATCTGCGTCGACAAGCTGCCGAGACCTGCGGAACTGACGGTTTCGTTGCCCCAAAAATCAAACTCAAACATATTAAAACGAAACATAAACGCAATAATAACGATAAACAACAGCAGCGGCACGATTTTAGCCACCGTACCGATAAGATTGATGACCGTTGCCTGCTTAATGCCGCGCAAAACCAGCCAGTTAAATCCCCAAATCAACAATGAACCGCCGACAATCGACGGCATATTGTTGCCACCGACAAAATACGGCGGGAAAAAATAGTTGAGTGCATCCATCGTTATTACGGCATAACCTACATTACCGCAAATTTGGCACAACCAATACGACCAACCGATGATAAAGCCGACAAACGGACCGAATCCGGCGCGGCTGTACATATAAATTCCGGCGGTTAAATCCGGTTTGGCGGCCGATAATATACGAAAAGTATTGGCGATAAAGTAAACGCCGACACCGGTAATCAGCCACGCCAACAATACCGCACCAACCGAGGCACCGGCTGCCATATTTTGCGGCAGACTGTAAATACCGCCGCCAATCATCGAGCTGACCACAATCGCCGCCAATGCCCCGCCAATGCCCACACACCGAGCCCCTGCGCATTATAATTATTCTGCGAGTTTGCCGGTGTGACAGCTTTATTTTCTCTTTTCAGCATTCTTATTCCTTTCATCATTAAAAGGCGGTGTTTTCAGCACCGCCCCTCCTCCGTTTTAGGCTTTTGCCGGATCGGCATTTTCAAAGTTCAAGAAGCCGAGAGCGGTCAAACAATAGCCGAAATGTTGTGTAATATTGATATAATTATGCCACATCTGGAACTCGCTGTGCTTTTCCACACCGCGAATATCAAGTTCGTGCTGCAATGATTTATTTAACCACATTTCAGCGTGACCGCGGGCAATATCATCATCAATGTGCGTATCAAAATACTCCACATATTCGGCCGCCCAACCACCGATTAATTCTCCTTTTGAATCCTTACCCCAACAAATACCGACGCCGGTGGCAATCGCCTTGTGGTCATCGTGACAAGCGCCGTTGCCGGCCATAATCACTTCCAACACCGCACCGTGTTTGAACTGATTGACCACGCGGTCAACCGGCACGATGTTGCCGTAAATTTCTTTCGGTAAAACAGAGGTATACGGAATAACGTTAAAGTTTTCGATTTTTGCCTGCATCAAGGCGGAATCGTAACAAAATGTTTCAAACGGTTGCGGCGGAATACCGTCATTGGCCTCGCCGGCACCGCCGGTAATAAACGCTAAAGTCGGATAACGAACACCATAAGTCATCTTTTTCTCCTTTCTGATTAAAACAATATTATTCGCAGATGACTTATTCCGTTTAAGGCGGCTTTCAATATAAACTTTGCGTCAGGAACAATAAAAAAAGCCTGCATTAAAGCAGGCCGTAGTTTGGAATTGAAAAATATTTTATTTATCCGTATGCTCGCCGATTTGCGATTTTAAGGCAAATAAACGGGTTGCCACTCCCGAGTTTTGATTTTGCATAAACTGCTTTCGAGACGGCATATATTTTCCCTCATTTGTTATAACATCCGAGTTATTTTTTTCGACACGCGCCATAATACCAACACAATCTTTGGTCAAATCCGGATCAATCGCACAAATCTCATTTACCACTTTATACATGGCATTAATAATACAATATTCATTAGCCTGATTGGTATTATTTTCTCTGTTTAATCGCGTAAAATTAATATCAGCCATATCTTTTATTATATCGAGAGCCTCCGGTGCATACATGGTACCGCCGCTTTTAACAATGGCAGACATGGCATAAAATCCGTATTCGGTTTTGATACCGCCGGTTTTCAAATTATCCATATTCAAAATACTGCGCAATCCCTGATCGCCGTAATCAACGTGTTTCATCTTACCCTATCCTATCTGTTATTGTTTTAATGCCTGTAATTTAGCATTATTTACCGTTTGAGTCAAGTCTTTTTTGATGGCTTTATCGTTGTTGTAAAGCGGAATATCTTTATTGAGCACCGCGCCGACACCGCCGGTAATAAACGCTAAAGTCGGATAATGAATTCCATAAATCCATAAATCATCTTTTTCTCTTTTCTGATTAAAACAATATTATTCGCAGATGACTTATGCCGTTTAAGACGGCTTTCAATATAAACTTTGAATATAAAAAACGCCTCTTTAAACAGTATATTACCGTTGCAGAGGCGTTATTGCGCTTAGAGCCGTATTTGAACCAACATCTTCTGCGCCGAAATACAAAGACTGTGACGTTCCAACTGTTTCAGCAAAATGTCTTTATGACGCATTTCTACCAAGCGAATCTGCGCCGCTTCGCCGAATGAATAATGCTCGGCATACTCGCACAGCAGTTCTGCATCCTGACGCTCTACCAGCGCTACCTGAGCCTCATCACTCATAAAGGTGTGATTCAGCAAATTTCTCAAATCATTGATGTTGCCGGTCTGAGCCAGTTCCATCTCAACAGTTCTTTTTTCCATAATGATATAATTTTGAAGAATAATAAATAAATAATAGTTTGAAACTTTACTTTTTAAGCTCGGCACGAATGGCGGTTGTCGAACGCTCCGGTAATAAATCTTTCGGAATACGATTGCTCACGACATAGCGCACGCCCAAGCCTTCAACAAACGCTCGTTTTTCGGCACTGTCACCATCGGAATTAACAAAGAAAATATCCGGCTTTATCCGTTTGAGTTCCTCGGCAAAATCCAATTTACCGGAGCCGCGCGCCACAAACGCCTGATGCACAAATTTTATGGACGATACCATATACAAACGCTCGTCTTCGTTATACAGAGTCGGGCGATGTTTGAGTTCTTCCACGGTTTTATCGGAGCCGATGGAAACATATAAATCGCCGTATTGCGCCGCCTCTTCAAAAAAGCGAATATGTCCGCTGTGCAACACATCAAAACAACCTGATACAAACACCTTTGTCATATTATTTTTCCTCTATCGATAACAACGGAATAAAGCCGAGAAGATAAAAAGCCTCTCGATTGATTTTCTGTTTTTCCGTGGCAAAAAAAGATTTGTAATCTTTGCCATCTGCCAACCATTTATACAGCTTTTTAATCTCCATTGATTGATTGTGTTTTTTATAATAGTTTTTTATTTTATTCAAATATTCTTTTTTATATTCAGCGGGCACATCGGCATCAAGGTAATTTATTCTGGAAATAAACTGCTCAGTCAATATATTTTTGTATTTATCTATGTCTTTATATTTTTTTACTTCGTTATATATTAAACCATCAATATCTAGTATATCCAGCATTTTTATACTTTTTAATCTTTTTCCCATAATAGAATCTGCTCGTTGCAAATAAAAATACAAATCTTTATCAATCTCTGAATAAGTATTGCAATGAATCATATAAGCCCACAGCCAGTACTCATCTTCGTTAATCAGCCCGACTGGAAAACGAATGTCATATTTATCTATAATCGATTTTTTATAAAGCTTGTTACATGAAACAACCGTAAGATCTTTTCTTATATCCGGTTGAACAGTGTAGATACCTGTTTTCTTCATATACCAGTCAAATCCTTTTTGTTTTCTTGTCAGTACATCGGTAGAGACTTTTCCGAAACATTTAATATGCCCCTGAGCCATATCGGACTTATCATTAATAATGGCATCTGTTAAAATTTTCAAAGTGTGTTTATCGATGTAGTCGTCCGAATCTAAAAAATAAACATAGTCACCTTCACATTTGGACAATCCATTATTTCTGCTAACCGCCAAACCTTGATTTTTTTGTGTAATTACTTTTATGCGCTTATCTTTTTTGGCATATTTATCCAAAACTTTACCGGAATCATCAGTAGAGCCGTCATTAACACAAACAATTTCAATATCCGATAATGTCTGATTTATCACACTATTGAGACATTTAGGTAGATATTTCTCCACATTATATATCGGTATAATCACACTTACTTTAGGCATTTTATTTTTCCTCTATCGATAGCAACGGAATAAATCCGAATAAGTAGTATTTATCCATCTGTCTGTAAAGATCTGCCCATACACTGGCTATTTCTTGATTATTCAGCGCACTGCCGTTAGAGCCGATACCTGTTCCATCAAAATCACAAATAATCATATTCAAATGTTTAAATACGCGCTCATGTTCTGTAAAAACAATCCACTTTTCCCAATCACTGGCAATCCTGTATTTCTCATTATATAATCCATATCGTCTAAACAGGTCGTACTTGATGAATGCGGCCTGATGCCCTATGCGTCCGTTTCTAAAATATTGCTTACTGACTTTATCCGGATAATGATTTACCCGAATTTCTTTGCTGTTTTTTACTATTCTCATATCGCCATATAGCACATCGGCATCATAATCCTTATTCTTAAACACCTTTTCCAAAACGTCCTTTGTTGCAAAGCAATCTCCGCCGTTCATAAAATTAAGCCACTTACCTTTAGCCAGTTTAATTGATATTTTTTTAAGATATCTACCGTGCCGTCGGTGGAGCCTCCGTCAACCACAATCCACTCAAAATCCTGCCATGTCTGGTTGACAATACTCTTGCAAGTGCGCTCTATTTCGTCCTTTATATTATAGCAAATTGTTATAATGCTTAAAGTAGGCGTTTTCTGTTTCATCTTACATTTCCTCTACACTTAATAACGGGATAAAACCGAACAGTTTGTATGTTGCTTTGGTTCTTTGTTGAACTTCAAAAGATGATTGGTATGGATAATGATATTGCAAATAAGCATGTATACCTTTTGTTGGTCGATTGGCACAAATCAGCGCTGTTCGTGCCGGTGCGTCAGTTCGACGACAACAATTATCGTTCCATAACACGTCTGAATCGGTATTATCTTTATCCAATATTTTTAACAAAGCCCTTTTTTTTACAACATCAACAATGGATACTATTATGCGCTGAATATCGGTATCTTCGCGAAATCTATGCTTTCCGGTTCGTTTAAATTCTTCCTTAAACATATTGAAGGTGTCGATATAATACGATTTGCAATACGCATCAACATTGTGATGAGAATGGTAACGCCGAGCGATTTTGATATTTTGCTTTTGTTCAAAAACATCATATGAGTGCAAAACTTGTTTAGCATGATTATTGCCGCAGAACGGAAAATCGGCACGTAATCGAACAATCGGATTGCCGTTCTTATCAAAAAAATCTTGTGGTTTAACCGGTCGGGAAAACATTGTATCGTCATTGGCATACAAAAAATGTTCTGATAAATTAGGAATTTTATACAGATAAGCTTCAAGTGCAACCGAGTTAAAAGTCGGTAATGTATTTGCCGGCATAAATTCGGTATGGTCGACAATCGTTACTTTTTCATTTTTCGGATTCAACCACTTTGGTTTTTGATTATCGGTCACGATAAAAATATGATTTATCCACGGCGCATACATTTCCACCGAGCGTAACAAATATTTCAACTCATCCACGGTTTCAAAACGTTCCGGAATAATGTTTTTATCTTGTTGCAAGCCCAGTTTATTCTGCCAATAAATCCGTTTGGCGCGAAATTCCCAGCGTATAAGTTTTCATCATATTTCCTCAATACTGAACAGCGGTAAAAAGCCGAACAGTTTATATTTTTGAATTTCCTTTTTATTTGTTGGTTTAAGAGTTTTTGCTGCGGCAAATTTTTTCTTTACGATATCGGCAAATTGCGTTTGTTGTAAAATCTCATCAAAATCAGCCGAGCGGGAACTCTTGGCTTTCCACGGTTTTTGTGCCGTATAGTGTATAACCAAAGGCTCCACCTCTCCGCGTTCCGGATGCTTTTTTTGCAGCATATGAAGATGGTCAGGCATAAAATTATAGCGATAATCCAATACCTTAAACTTACCATCAAACATAATGTTCAACACATCTTGATCCGGACAATTTAATTTATCATACAATTTTACCGTTAAATCTATCAATTTTTGTTCGTAATTATTCTTGATGAATTTTTGAATATCCATCAATAAAACACCGGAATTGAAATATTTGTCACCACCTTTATATTTAGGCCAAATTATGTCTTTCAAGGTTGTATAATTACCGGCATAAAAATCTTCTAAAACTGCAGCAACAGCGCAATTATCCATAGGTTGATTGTATAATTCCGCAATATCATCTTTAACAATCACATCAACATCTATATAGAGTACTTTTTTCAAATCCGGTGTCAATTCCGGAATAAAATAGCGCGAGAACGCATTAAGAGAATAGTGCCTCAAATTCGGAAATCTATCCAATCCGAAACCGGACATATTAAAATATTTTATATGCTTATTTCTAAACTTCTTCAAACTCGCCGTAATCACCGTCCATTACATAAAAATCAATTTGCGATTTTGTATGCAACAAAATGGAATACATTGTTGTACATAAAAACGGTGCGTAGTTATCATCACAAGCCAGAAATATCGGTATGGTTTTATTTACCATGTCCCAAACTCCTATATCACTTTTTTGCTGACTTTCATCAATGGAAGACCGAACGAATAATACTTGGTCGTGATGTTATTTTCAAAACGGCGGATTGTAAACACTGGCAAGCCCAAAATTTTCCACGTTTTTTTGCCGCCGCGCTGCACCCATCCGTATATCGGCAGAATGCAGAATAATTTTATTGTGCGCGAATGCTTAATTACATTTTGCTTAGCCATTTTTTCCTCCTAAAAAAAGCTGTTTGCAATTAAAAAAAATTGCAATTTTTTTATATTGTCAGATAGTGAATCTATATCTTTGCAGATTGTGATTGTCAAGCAAAATTAAGTGATTTTAATAGCTTATTCAGCGATATTTTTTGATGATTTCTACCACGCGTCGAAAGTTCTCATTTTGGTCGTAGTTTTCTATTTTTACCGGCAATTTGCGACGCCAATTCGGATGCTTGTCGCGGTCGGTCCCCGGCAGATTCTGCAACACTTCCACCCCGAATATATCTTCAAGTTGCGCCAAATACACAATACTGCAAGATGAAGAAACATAAGCTTCCACCGCTTCCGTAAGACCATTCGGATAGCCTTCGCCGAACAGACAATCACCCTGCCGCGGCTTATCTTGCGGCCAAACTTTTGCCCAATCAAGCGCGCCGAGCAAGCGTCTGCGCTCATCTTCGCGTCCTTTATATTGATTTTGGCGCTCATTCTCATCAAGCATTTTCAGCTTATACATAGTTTCGATATCATACCCGAACCAACGCATTTTGAGCGGCGCCATATCGTGAGTGCCGACGGAACAAAACGCACTCGGCGCAAAGTCAAACGGCGCCCTGAAATCACCGTTGCCGTTCCAACGCTCGGCCCATAATACACTCAACGAATATATGCCGCGTTCGTGAATTTTATCGATAAAGCCATCCGGTACATTGCCGATGCTCTCGCCCACCACCATACACTTGTTCAAATAACTCTCGAGGGCCACAATTCCGAGCATATCGTCAAAATTATAATAAACATAGGTACCTTCTTCGGAATCATCCGGAATAATATAAAGGCGCATCAAGCTCATAACGTGGTCAATTCTGAGCGCTCCCGCTCCCTGCATTGCCGCCCGCAAAATCTTGATAAACGGCTGATATGCCGCCTCTTTTAGGCGATACGGATTAAACGCGCCCAAACACCACTTTTGGCCGGTCGGAAAGAATATATCCGGCGGAGCACCGGCACCGCAATTTTTAATAAACAAATCATTATCCGCCCACAGCTCGGCACTGTCTTTGCACAAACCCACCGGCAAATCACGATACAATCCGATGCGTAAATTATTTTCTTCTATGGTGCGATAAACCGCTTGCAACTGCTCATCGGCAATATATTGCAAAAATTTAAAAAACAGTATTTCTTTTTGATGTGATTTTTTAAATTCCGCCACCGCCGTCGAATGCGGATTTTGCAACTCTTTATTCCACGCCCGCCAACCGCCGTAAACTTTATCTTTTTGCTCCGAATAAAGCGCCTGAAAAGTCGCCAGATTATCCAAATCCGTACCGGCCTTCTCGCAATATTGCACAAATTTTTTATACTCTGTGTTCAGTGGTGCAGCAACAAATTCGGCAAAGATTTTTTTAAGCACATAAATTTTCAAATTATATACCGTTGTGTAATCGATATCCTTGGCAGAACGTGATTTTTCCAACATTTTTGCATCGATATATTCCGGCTTAAAACCTGCCACTTTCTCCACATCAATATAAATCGGATTCAAAAACAAACGGCTGATGGAAGAATAAGGACTGGCATTTTCCGGATAGTCGTGAAACAACACATTGAGCGGATTTACCCCTATGACATCGGCACCGACTTTTGCACACATTAGGGCAAAATTTTGCAAATCGGTAAAATCGCCTACTCCCCAATTACGCGCGCTGGTTAAGGCATAAAGTTGGATAGCGAATCCCCATGTTTTTTTGTGTTGCAATACTTCCGGCACATAACATTTATCGGGAGTTACCGCCAATACCGAGTGCGATACGGTACCATCCGTCGTTAACGCAATATCATAATATTGCGGCGCCAAGGCTGAAGTAATTTCAATTTGCACTCGTGCATATTCGGTGTGACCTATCTGTTTGTTTTCAACCACTTTATATACATAATCAACCGCAACCGCTTTACCGTTTTGCAAAATGCGCAAGCTTAGTGAATCCGCTTTTTCCGCCTTAATTACCGCATCGAAAACTTTATGTTCGGTTCGTACCACATAAATCGGCTCCAAAACGTATTGCCAACGTTTATCATATATTTTTTGCTGCAGACGTTCGCTTTCGTCTTTATCTTTGAGCTTAAAGCCGAGATAATTTACCATCTGTCGCAACGTTTCATCGTCAACGGTATATATTTTATGATTTTGTGCCGCGTCACAGAAAGTTTTGGCTATGCCGATTTTTGCTAGTAACGTATCCCAACTGTCAGCCATTTTTTACTCCGGTTTTCTGATTTCCAACACCACGACGCTCCAAGCCGGTACGTCGAAAGCTTTGGTCGGATTGAAGATTTGCCCCTTAATTTGGGCAGAACTGTCGAGCACCGCTTCAACCACCGCATTTTTGCAAAACGCCGGTAAATGCCATTCTTCCGCAACAGTCGATGCATTGCATATCAGCATATACGAACGGTCTTCCTGATACACAAAACTGGCAATACTGCGCCGATTTTCCAAATACCAATCGGCAGTTTCAAATTCGGTACCGTCATTTTTAAGCCACATCATATCCTTGATTCTGTAGCGTGCGTATTTTTCAACTATGCGACCATCGAAAAATTTTATGCGCTCAAAGATACCCGTTTTTTTGCGCAAAGCAATCAATTCGCGCACAAAAGCCGTAAGTTCGCGTTCTTCTTTGCCGACAGCTTCCCACACCAACCACGTCAGCACATTATCCTGACAATACGGATTATTGTTGCCGAATTGAGTGTTGCCGAATTCGTCTCCGGATACCAGCATCGGTGTACCGAAACTCATTAAAAGGGTTGCCAACATGGCTTTTTTGCGCAACAGACGATTATGCTTGATTTTTTCATCATTACTTTCGCCTTCTTCACCGGAATTCCAACTCCAGTTGCAATCATTTCCGTCGCGATTGTTTTCGCCGTTAACTGTATTATGCTTTTCATTGAAGCAAACCAAATCGGTTAAGTTGAAACCGTCATGTGAAGTAATAAAATTGATACTGCTCCAAATATCGCGGCCGGCGTGTCCGAAAATATCGCTGGATCCGGAAATACGGCTGGCAAACTCACCCACTTGTTTTTCATCGCCGCGCCAAAAACGTCTGACTACGTCCCGATAGCGGTCATTCCATTCTCCCCAACCTTGCGGAAAGGCACCGATTTGATAACCGTCCATCGTGGCATCCCACGGCTCGGCAATCATTTTGCAAGAACGTAGGCTCGGGTCTTGTCTGGCCGCCAGTAAAAAACCGCTGTCTTGCGTGAACTTGCCGTGTACTCTGCTTAAGCTTGTTGCCAAATCCAAGCGGAAACCGTCAACGTGCATCACATCGTGCCAATAGCGGAGCGAATCCATAACTAACGTCAAAACATACGGATTTTGAATATTAAATGAGGCACCGCAACCGGTGGTATCAAAATAAAAACGTTTGTTTTCTGCCTGCAAAGTATAATAACTTTCGTTATCAATGCCGCGATAACACAATGTCGGCCCCAGTTGATTGCCCTCAATCGTATGATTATAGACAACATCCAAAATAACTTCTTTGTTATGTGCATGCAACGTTTTAACCATTCGTTTGAATTCATCAATGTCGTTACCGACCAGATATTTAGCTTCCGGAACAAAATATGACAGCGTTTCGTAGCCCCAAAAATTATCGATGTACATTCCGTCTTTTTCACCGAAAAACGCAAACACCGGCAGCAGTTCCACCGCCGTCACACCGAGATTATCTAAATAATCGGTAATACAATCCGCGGTCAGCCCAAAAAATTTGCCACGATTGCGTGTCGGCACTTGCGGATGCAGTATGGTATAGCCGCGCACGTGCATTTCATAAATCACACTTTGCTCAAACGGAATCTGCGGATGCTTATCCCGTCCCCAATCAAAGGTATCGGCAACAACAACCGACTTAGGCACATAAGAGGCGCTGTCAAGATTGCTGAAAGACAAATCCTTTTGCTGACTGTCAACATCGTAACCGAACAGAGCTTTATGCCAAATAAGTTTACCGATGAGCTTTTTGGCATACGGATCCATCAATAATTTATTCGGGTTAAAGCGCTTACCCTCCTCCGGCTTATACGGTCCGTAAACCCGATAACCGTAAACCTGTTCCGGCTTTATTCCTTCCAAATATATATGCCATATATTATTGTCGCTTTCGTTGATGCAAAAGCGTTTTTCTTCTTTGGTGCCGGTAGCATTAAATAAACAAAGTTCCACCTTTTCGGCATTAGCGGAAAACAACGCAAAATTAACCCCCTTGCCGTCATAAGTCGCGCCAAGTGGATATGCATGTCCCGCTGAAACTTTTATATCTTTCATACTGCCTCTATCTTAAAGGTTTTAACACAATGGTGGAAAGCGGCGGCAATACCAGCTCTATCGAATACGGCAAATTATTTACGCCGTAATTCTGTGCCTGTTGCGGTCCTTCGTTGCGCACGCCGCTGCCCCAATAATTTTTATCGTCGCTGTTAAAAATCTCCTGATATGCACAAGCCTCGCGCACTCCGACACGGAAGTTATGACGCACCACCGGCGTAAAGTTGCAAATCACAATCACATAATCGTCCGGATTATGTCCTTTACGGAAATACGAAATCACACTGTCGTCGCAATTGGCATAATCAATCCATTCAAACCCGCGCGAATCGAAGTCTTCTTCGTATAGCGGAGAATTACCTCTATACATCAAATTCAAATCGCGCACGCAATTTTGCATTCCCTGATACATCGGATATTGCAGCAAATGCCAACGCAAACTCTCACCGGAATTCCACTCCCAATCTTGAGCAAATTCATTGCCCATAAACAAAAGTTTTTTGCCCGGATGTGTCCACATAAAACCGTAATAAGCACGCAGACTGGCAAACTTTTGCCACTCATCGCCCGGCATTTTAGAAAGCATCGAGCCTTTACCGTGCACCACTTCGTCGTGCGAAATCGGCAAAATAAAGTTTTCGTTAAACGCATACAGCAGCCCGAAAGTCAACAGGCCGTGATGGTATTTGCGGTGCACCGGTTCGTGGCTGATGTAACGCAACGTGTCGTTCATCCAACCCATATTCCACTTAAAGCCGAAGCCGAGACCGCCGGCCGAAACCGGACGTGATACCATCGGCCACGCAGTTGATTCTTCAGCACATGAAAACGAGCCTTGCGATTGCGAATAAATCAATTCGTTCATCTTACGCAAAAAAGCGATTGCTTCCAAATTCTCGTTACCGCCGTAAACGTTCGGAATCCACTCGCCGGCCTTGCGTGAATAATCCAAATACAGCATTGAAGCCACCGCATCAACCCGCAAACCGTCAATATGAAATTCTTTAAGCCAATAAAGCGCACTTACGCACAAAAAGTTACAAACTTCGGTGCGGCCGAAATTATAAATTTTAGTACCCCAATCTTTTTGCTCACCCTTGCGCGGATCAGCATGTTCGTATAAACAAGTACCGTCAAATTCGGCCAAACCGTGACCATCTTTCGGGAAGTGTGCCGGCACCCAATCCATAATCACACCGATACCGGCCTGATGGAATTTATCAATCATATAACGAAAATCGTCCGGATTACCGAAGCGCGAAGTCGGCGCAAACAAACCGGTAATCTGATATCCCCACGAGGCGTCAAGCGGATGTTCACACAACGGCAAAAACTCGACGTGAGTAAAGCCCATATTGCTGACATACGGCACCAGTCTATCGGCAAATTCGCGATAGGTCAAAAACTCGGAGCCGTTATCTTATCTCCTTTGCGACGCCACGATCCCAGGTGCACTTCATAAATTGACATCGGTTTATCATAAATATTGTTGTTTGCCCGATGTTGGAGCCAAGCTTCATCGCCCCATTGATAATGGTTTATATCAAAAACAATCGAGGCTGTTTTCGGGCGCATTTCGGAAAACGTCGCCATCGGGTCAGCTTTGCTCAAAATATGATTTTCATAAGTTTTGACTTCAAACTTATAATATTCTCCTTCAACCAGCCCCGGAATAAAGATATCCCAAATACCGCAACTGATATGTTTGCGCATAACGTTAATTCTGCCGTCCCAGTTATTGAAACTGCCGACCACCGACACGCGCTTGGCATTCGGCGCCCATACCGCAAAAGCGACACCTTTAACTCCGTCCATTTCAATCAAGTGCGCGCCGAGTTTTTTATACATTTCACGATGATTTCCCTGTGCAAACAAATAAGCATCAATATCGCCGATAGTGGCCGGAAAACGGTACACGTCTTCAGCTTCGTAAACGTGCCCCTGATCGTTGGTAATTCTGAATTTATACTTAAATTCTTCGGTTTTATTAGAGTTCAGTTGAAAAAAACCGCGATTATCAATCTTCGTCATTTTGCCGAGAGATTTTTTGTTGGCATCGATTACTTCGATTTCTGTAGCAAACGGCTGATACGCACGAATAAAAACTTTTTTGCTTCCCTTATCGCGGTGTATTCCCAAAACCGCAAAAACATTTCCGTGATCGCCGTTGATGATGGCTTCGATTTCTTCTTTGGGTAACATATTATCCATAATAAACTCCTGTGTGATAAGACCGAATCGTCAGTCGCTACAATACTTATAAAATAACTGATATATCTATATCTGCTTATCGGCAAAATTGCAAGTAAAATTACGAAAAAAAAGAATGTTTGTTTAAGCGATGCCAATTATAAATATTTTCAAAGATTTTGTTTTCAAACCTTAAGAAACAATTAATTTGCACACACTCATTTTTTCAATATTTTACTATTGACGCTTTAAAAAAAGTGATTATACTGGAGAACGGTTATATAAACTATTGGTAAATTATAATTTAAATTTATTAGGAGAAATTACAATGTCTACGACTAAAAAATATAACGAAAATTATATTCGCGAAGCAGCTTATTACTGCTGGAAAAATGCCGGCTGTCCGTGCGGTCAGGATGAATATTTCTGGAACATGGCAATCAAACAGCTTTACGGCTCTAACTGCTCCAAAACTTCTTGCAGCAGCACTTCTTCTTGCTCTTCTTCCAGCAAAAAGAGCAGCTCATCTTCTTCTAAAAAAACTTCTACTCCGAGCAAAAAATAATTTAAGAAACATCTTTAAGTGCATTGTTTCTGAAAATATCCGCTTATGTTTTTAAGCGGATATTTTTTTATAAATTACTATTGAGATTAATCAAAAATATCGTTACCCAAAAATTCGGTCATCAGCTTCTTTTTATCTGATGAATCCTTGTCATCCATCTGTACCTTAATCCGTGCCGCCGCCTTTTTTTCGGCTGCAGCTTTCTTTTGCGCCTTAATAATCTCTCGTTCCTTTTTGCGTTCGGCGCGCTTTTTCTCGGCTTCTTGGCGGGCAATATTTTTTATGCGATCCTGTTCGGCTTTCAATTCTTTTTTGGATATAATGAAAGTATTAAAAAATTCCAGCACAAACTTATAAATAATGGCCTTTCTTTTTTTAATATCATTATCATTAAGTGTTATTTTATCCTGTTCGCTCAAACCGGAATCAATCACGAAATCATATACCGGAATAGTACGCTCAAACCACGATTTTACCTGAATATTGTTGTCGGCCTCAATATAAGGAGTATCGCCGGTACCGCTGGAATGAATATGGGCCAAATCGGTCTCGCCGGAAGCAACATCAACAAAAACTTCACAAGTACGCCAAGCTTCGTGCCGACCTTCGGTATTATAATAGTAGCGATTATGCGCGGCAAATGAGGTCATAACATACAGCATTCCTTCTGAAGCGAGAGCCTTTTTAACAATCGGTACCACATAATATTTGGATTGGCTGCATTGGTGCGCCGCTTCGTGTTGGGTTTCCGGTTTGGTTCCGGAAATTGACCACGATGCAACCGCAAAACGCTTGCGCCGAAAAATACTTCCGGTCGAAATAATACGAAAATCAGAAAACTCTATTTCTTGATTGTATTGCTTTTTATAATGCGCTTCCACGTCTTGTTTTGATATTGCAATTACCATATTTTTTTACCTCGAATGTGTTCAGCTTAAAATAAAAAATCAAACTTTGCAAGAGCGTTTTGCGCGATGTATAAGATATGCACTCAAAAAACTCGGATAACGCGGTAAATACGAAAGAAGACTGTTTGCGCGGTTGTATATGCGGCAAAACTGCGCAGAATGGCTCCGATAGAAAAAGAGCGTTATACGAAAGAAGACTGTTTGCGCGGTTGTATATGCGGCAAAACTGCGCAGAATGGCTCCGATAGAAAAAGAGCGTTTTGCGCGGTGTACAAAAAGGTACATAAGCAAAACGCTCTTTGATTAGCGGACCATTATCCGCAGTTTTTAGTTGGCTTTTTTCAAGGCCTCACCCAAAGCCTCTCCGAGTGAAGAACCGCCGGAAGTGTTAGAATATTCTTCCAAAACTTTCTTTTCTTCATCTACTTCGAGTGCCTTGATTGACAAGCCGATTTTAACGTTTTTCTTGTCAACCGAGGTTACTTTGGCTTCTACGGTGTCACCTTCATTGAAATTAGCCGGATTTTGCAAAGCCTTATCCTTTGAGAGGTCGGCTTTCTTGATTACGGCATTTAAGCCTTCAACTTCAACCGTGATACCTTTATCATCGATTTCCTTAACCACAGCCTTCACGGTATCGCCCTTCTTAATATTGGCGAGTGCCTGATTTACGCTGTCTTCGGAAAGCTGCTTAATGCCGAGGCTGATACGTTCTTTTTCAACATCAACATCGATGATTTTGGCTTCGATTTCCTGACCCTTGGTATAGTCTTTAACAGCTTCTTCGCCGGACTTTTCCCAAGAGATATCGGATAAGTGAATCATACCGTCGATTTCATCGGTTAAGCCGATAAACAAACCGAATTCGGTAATGTTCTTGATTTTGCCGGTAATAACCGAGCCGACCGGATGCTCTTCAACATAAGCAGCCCACGGGTTCGGTTGGCATTGTTTAATGCCGAGGCTGATACGACGTTTGTCGGCATCAACTTCCAAAACCTTAACTTCAACTTCTTC
>CADBEI010000038.1 GCA_902793695.1 uncultured Pseudomonadota bacterium
CGGGCAGGAGAGCAGGCATTTGCCGCAAGAAATACATTTGTCTTGGTCAATAAATTCTCTGCCGTCAGTTTCTTTACCGAGTGCGCCCACCGGACAAGCGTCTTCGCACGGAACAACCGCTTTATGAATGGCGCCGTACGGGCAGTTTGAATAACAAATTCCGCATTTGATGCATAAATCCTGATTGATATGAGCTTGATTTTCCACTGTGATGGCTTTTTTCGGGCAGTTTACTTCACACGGACGGGCGTAACAGCCTTGGCATTGGTCGCTGACGATATAGCATTTTGATTTGCAGCCGTTGCAAGCTTCGCGAATAACCGAAACGGTGGCTTTTTGCGGGGCGGTGCGGGCAAGTGTTTCGCCCACCAGCTCGGATAATTTGGTGTCAAGCGGCAGAAACGCCGGAGTGTATCCCATGGCGGCGGCACATTGCATTTTAACCACCAATCGGTCGCGACCGAGTGAGCCGCGTTTGGCCGGAGTGTCGTCCGGCAAAATCAGGTTCGGCACATTATCAATGTCGGCAAAATTATTTTCCATAAAACTCTTGGCAACCGCGGTTAAAACCGCCAGCCGCATAAACGCAGCGTTATTCTTTGGCGTCAGCATTAAAAAAATCCTTTATTTTCGTTAGTTTAAAATGTGCCAATATTATAGCGTCACTTATATAAAATGCAATAGTTTTTTAGGGTATTGTTCAAAGTGTAAAATATTCTTGCGTTTTGGATTAAAAGGTTTTATACAGAAAGCGTTGCAGGCGTAGCTCATCAGGATAGAGCGACTTCCTCCTAAGAAGTAGGCAGGCGGTTCGAGTCCGCCCGCTTGCACCATTTTGTGAATGTTGTGGCGGCTGGCGGCATAGTCCGGCGCAGTTTATGATTATCAGGAATATCTATCCTTAACCGGAACATTGAAAGCGTATTCCAAAGCCGATGATATGACGATGGTTATGGAAAATATGAAAGAACGCGAGAAATAAATAGAGGGTAAAAATGGAACTGATAACACCGGTATCGCCCGAAAGGGATTATTCAAATAAAAAGATAGTATTTTTGGCGGGACCGATTAAAGGTGCGCCCGATTGGCAGGCTCAAGCCATTAAAGACTTGGCGGATTTAGATGTGTATGTTGCCAATCCGCGCCGTGAAAATGTCGTCAACTTCAATCTTGATTTGCAGGTTAATTGGGAAAGCCGTTTTTTAGCGGCTGCCGATGTGATTATGTTTTGGATTCCGCCGAAAGAGACAGATGTTTCCGGTCGCGACTATGCCCAAACTTCGCGCTTTGAATTGGCGGAATGGATGGCGAAAACCCATTATAACCATACACGCAAGCAAGTGGTGGTCGGGATTGATGATGCCTTTTTCGGCAAAAGTTATATAGTCAAGCGGTTACAAGCGGAAAATGTGACGGTTTATTCCACTTATGCCGAAACCCTCAGTAAAGTTCGCTCGTTATTAAAAAGCGGCGGGCGGGTTTTCTTTACTTCCGATACGCATTTCGGAAGTTCGCGGGCGATGACTCTTTCGCGCCGTCCGTTTATGACGGTTAAGGAAATGGATGCCGCGCTTATCTTAAATTGGAACAATGAGGTGGCTTCCGATGACGAGGTATATCATTTGGGCGACTTTGGCGACTTGAATATCCGTCCGTATTTGCACGGCAAAATTCACTTGATTTTGGGCAATTACGAAACCGATGCCTTGAAAGAAAACGCCGATTTGGAGCAACAACTAAAAAAATGCTTTGCCGACGTTTTGCCGCACAATACTTTGACTTTGAAAAACGGCGAACCGGTGTATTTAACCCATAAACCGAGCGAGTGCAAAAAGGATATGTTCAATCTGTTCGGACATATCCACGGCTTAAAAAAAGTCAGCCGTAACGGCTTAAACGTCGGCGTTGATTGCAACTATTTTCGCCCTATCTGCGAAGATGATGTGCTATTTTTCAAAGACGCCGTAAATCACTATGACCACGAGGTGTTTCTATAAAAAATTAAGAGCTGTCAGCATTTCCGCCGACAGCTCTTAGTTTAATCTTGCTTTTCGTATTTTCCGTCTTTATAGATGTAGGTGCTATCTTGAATATCACCACAGCAAACCTCCGAGTTGCAAACAACTGTGCCGGTAGTTTCATCAATCTCGAAGCTATCCTTAAAATCGGACATTCCCAAGTTCTGAATATATTGACCGAGGTAATCAAGACAATACTGCTTGTCAATTTCTGTTTCAAGCAGGTTGCTGACAGTCGTCTGGGTGAACTTTTTGAAACGACCGAAGTAGCGGATATATAATTCTCCGTCTTCAAAACACGCTTCGAATAAATCTCTGTCCCCACCCCAAAAAATCATGCTGGAAGATGACTCAAAAATCGGTACGAAATCAATAATTATGAAGGTTTGCTCTTTTGCAACCATCAAAACACCGCCGACAATCAAAACCTTGTAGCTGTCGATGCCGCAGAAATTCTGTTCCGGAAGCTCTTTGTAGGTATTTTTAGACTTGATAAACACCTTATTTATATCCGAAGAGTAGTTGCTTTCCGCAACAAAAGCAAACCTTTTCCGTTTTGGGTGCAGAACACCGAAAATCGAACGAATTTTGTCTCCGGCTGGGCTGGAAGCGTAAATTTTCTTGCGCATTTCCGCCACATCTTTGGGAAGTTCTGTCCTACCGAGAACGATGGGATAAGCTTTTGAATTTTTTGCCAGCAAGTGCATTGTCTTGCCGTATGCGGCATAAATACCGCCGTCTTCGCCCTGATACACCTCATTAAACAAATGCTCAAATTTTTCGGGAACGCCGAATTGTCTGAGGCTTACCTGATCCAACAGTCCTTTAATTTTCATAAGCGAATAATTACTCGTGCCTTTTCACGAGGCTTCTAAATAATTGACTAATATAATTTTCTTTCTACAAAAAACTATACAGGTTTTCGCAAGTTTTGTCAAGAATAAATTTTTGGCAATGTGAATTTTAATTAAAATACAGCCCCGTAATGGCAACAAAGCCTAAGATAAGCGCAATCAGCTTTTGCGGCGTGAATTTATCCGTTTTAAACAGCACCGAGAGGAAGAACATCACAAAAATCCCCATTTGCTTAATCGCCATCACAATGGTCGGCGTGTCGTTGATAAAGCTGAACGTTTCTAACACATAGAAAATCGTTTCCAAAATGCCGATAGCAAAGGCCAGAAAATAAAAGCCGTTATACCAACGCGGGTTTGAGGTGTCTTTTTTATCATCATCTTTGCCTTTAAGTGCAAGGTAGCCGAAATATGGCAACGCCGCCACATAATAGCCGAGGTTTAGCGTGATTTCGCTTGCCCCATACGCCGCCGATATCTTAATCAGATAAGTTGCCGCCACATACAAGAACATTGTGCCGAGTGTCAGCACAATCCCGATGGGCTTGACCTCTTTAACCGAGGTATTTTCGTTTTTGATGCAGTTAATATAAAACAGCGCGATGGCAAACACAAACAAGCTCAATAATGCCAAAAAACGCGCCGAAAGTGTTAAATAGCCGAGCATACAGTCAATAATCGTGGTAAAAAACAGCTCACTGCTTTGCACTAAGCCAATCAGCGCAATCGGCGTATATTTCAGGGCTTTCAAAAAGCAAATATAGCCGAGCAGAATCAATATGCCGTGAAGTGCGACATACGGCAACGCTTTAAATGTACATTCAATACCGATAAACGCGCCGATAGCCACTTGCCCGATACCGGCAATCAGCGAAAGCAAAAACACCATTTTGTGAATGTTGTGGCGGCTGACGGCATAGTCCAACGTGGCATCGGAAGCCGAATCAAATAAAGTCGCCAACACGGCCGTGTATCGTTTATCTGTCATTTAATTACCTCTTGTGTGGTAAGTGCAATTATTTAGGTAAATTCAACAGTTGGCGCGAATAGTCACGGGCGGAGAAAACGTCCAAATCTTCGATTTTTTCTCCGACTCCGATATAATAAATCGGCAACTTGCTCTCTGCGGCAATCGCCACCAAAATTCCGCCTTTGGAGGTGCCGTCAAGCTTAGTTACGATTAAGCCGTTAACGCCGACAATTTCACGAAAAATCTGCACTTGTGATACAGCATTTTGACCGGTGGTGGCATCTAAAGTCAGCAACACTTTGTGTGGGGCATCAGGAATCACTTTTTGTATGACACGCACGATTTTTTTGAGCTCATCCATCAGGCCGCTTTTGTTTTG
Organism: uncultured Pseudomonadota bacterium; assembly: GCA_902793695.1. Classification (GTDB taxonomy): domain Bacteria; phylum Pseudomonadota; class Alphaproteobacteria; order RF32; family CAG-239; genus RUG410. The sequence goes on from CADBEI010000038.1 coordinate 4,222, forward strand.
CAAACGGCCGGCAGTATCGATAAATACTACATCGTCACCGTTTTTGATAGCGGCATTGAGGCCGTCGTAACATAAACCGGCACTGTCGCAACCGTCGGGACCGGCAAAAACGCGGATATTCAGGCGCTCGGCCCATACTTTAAGCTGTTCGACCGCGGCGGCACGGAAAGTATCTCCGGCAATAAACGAAACTTTTTTGCCTTGTTGCTGCAATTTTGCCGCCAACTTGCCGATGGTGGTGGTTTTGCCCGCACCGTTGACACCGACCATCAGAATAACATACGGCTTCTGCACCGAATCTATGGTAAAAGCTTGTTCGCACGGGGTTAAACGCTGTTCAATTTCGGCGGCGAGCAGGGTGCGGATTTCTTCATCGCTGATTTCTTTATCTTGCTTTTGTGTGGCGAATTTTTGCATTATTTCCGCGGCGGTGGTGACTCCGAAATCGGCCGAAATCAACAATTCTTCCAATTCGTCAATGGTGGCGGAATCCAATTTTTTCTTGGTAAATATATCGGAAATTCCGCCGGTTATGGCGCTTGATGTCTTTTTTAATCCCAGTCCCAATTTTTCCCAAAAACTCATTTATTCCTCACTTAAATCTCTTAAAATTGCGGCACGACGGCGACGTTCTTCCATCGGCAACTGCTCCATTTTGGCCGCCGGAGTGCCGGAGCGCTCCGAATACGGAAAGACGTGCAGTTTGTTTAAGCCGGCTTCGCTGACCAATTTACAAGTGTTTTCAAACGCTTGCTCGGTTTCAGTCGGAAAACCGCAAATAAAATCAGCTCCGAATTTAACTTGTGGTAATATCTCTCTGATTTTATTGCATAAATTAATTACATCTTCACGTTTGTGACGGCGTCCCATACGGCGTAAAACTTCATTATCCCCTGATTGAATTGATAGATGAAAATAGTTGGATATATTATTGTATTTTTGTAATAATTTTATAAATTCATCATCTATTGCCGCCGGATCGAGCGAACCGAAAGCCAACAGTGGCAATTCCGGAATTTGCTGCAATATATGTGCCACCAAATCGCTGAAAGACGGCTCATACGAGCAAATATCGACACCGGTTAAGCAAATTTCCGCAAAACCGGCCGCCAAAAGCTCACGAATTTGCTTGATTATCAGCTCTTCCGGCACACTGCGATTTTTGCCGCGAGCGTAGGGGATAATGCAATAAGTGCAACGATGATTGCAGCCCTGTTGAATTTGCACAAAGGCTTTCTGTCGTCCCTCAAAACCGGTAATGATATAGTCGCCGCAATCGGTGTCGGCAAAAATATCGCTGACCTGATTTTTATCGGCAAAAATACCGGCAACATATTTTTCGATTTCGCGCTTTTCTTTATTGCCCAAAACCAAAGTAACTTCCGGCATATTCGCCAGTTTAGCCGCATTTATCTGCGCTGAACAGCCGGTGACGATAATGTCGGAATCGGGATTTTCGCGCTTTAATTTGCGGATGGTCTGCCGGCATTGGCGCTCGGCTTCGCCGGTTACGGCACAAGTGTTTACGACAATCAGCTTGTCGTAATTTTTCAGCTTTTCTTTTATAACTTCGGATTCGTATGCGTTGATACGACAGCCGAAAGTAACAACTTGTACCATTTTTTTACCTCGTTGGCGGCAATATAAGCGATATTTTTGCGCTTGGCAAGGATTTAAAATTGACAATTCAACAAAATTAGTGTATTATGACAAAAAGGTGAATTATGACAGAAGTTAACAAAGAATATCAACCGGTTGTAAATTATCTGACGGAAATTATGCATAAGTTGCAGAAACAAAGTCAGGATTTGAAGGATTTGGATATTTCTCTGTGTTTGAGTGATGCAGCGGAAAATACCGATAATGCTTATTGCTATCTGGATTATAATACGATTTTAATCGGATTGAAATATTTAAAGAAAGTCGCACAATACGGGGAAGATGCGGCTGCTTCGGTTATTGCGCATGAGTTATCACATCTTATTTATCAGAAAAAGTATAATTTATACGGGGCTTCAAAAGAAACAGAAGTATTCTGCGATAATTACGGGGTTATTCTTCGTCATAGAGCCGGATACAATACATCTGTCAATATGCGCATGAAGGAACTGGAAGCGGATATGAATGTATCTGATCATCCCCAAGATGCCATTCGTCGGTTAATTATGCGAAGAACTGCCTCCGCGTTGGATACCGCAGATAAGCCGATTACTCCTTTTAAGTGCATAATCCCCGAGGGTGTCCAACTTACGGAAACGATTGACGATATAAAGAAGAACAAAGAAAAAGATAAAAACAAACATAGAGCCGAATTGTTGACCGATACGCAAATCAAAAATAACAATAAAAGCGCATCAAACAACATAAATAAAATGTTGATGACAAATTTGCTTATGGCTCCGTCTTTGACGGAAATTCATAAAAGTTATATGAGGCGCTTGGATTTAAATGATTGTGCCGCTGAAAATGTGTCACAACTCTACGAGAAAATCAGTCGCTCTCCGGAAATGAAAGATGATTACGGCATCATGATGAAATTCAGAAATCAGATGTTAAATCAGGCATTAATAAATGCTGATGAGCTGGAAAACAAAAAGCTTATGGCCGAGTGGAACGAAAAAGTATTGGAACGAATTAAAACCGAGCCTCACAATACTCCGGAGCATCTGCGGGATACGTTAAGAAATTTTCTGGATATACGTTTTCGTTTTTCGGATAAGAAAAAACGCGAACAACTGTATGAAATGTATGCAAAAAGTTTTGTGCAACAATACGGTACGGATGACGGTTCATCGGCGTATGGAGAAAATTTGGAGAAAGATTTATCGTATATCAAAGGTAAAATACATAATGCCGATGTTATTCCCTTTGTGAAAATTATGAAAAAACATTTGGAAATTAAAGACACAAACATTCCGATTTTGCAGAATTTTGTAAAGCAAAACAGTTTTGATTTAATGTCGGTGCGAGCCGAAACACTTATTACGGAATGTTTGCTCATTCCGGAACAAGCCGTGCAAACCGTTAAATATTTGACGGGTATAAGTAATAAATCTTTCCAGTTTGAAGGAATTTACGATAAAAAATCCGGAGCGGTTGAGCCTTCTTATATTACGGAGAATTCTTTACAAGATATTCGCGATGATATGGCTGATATAGCTCCATCCAAACGTGCAGCGGTGTTTTCTCTTCTAATGGAAAATATTCCGGCAAAAAACAGTATGCGGAAATTGGAAATGTTTGTTGATAAAAAGACAACCGAAGATGATGTATATAAGTCGGTTCTGCAAACTTATTTCAATACATATCCTGCACATCAACAACCTTATGTTGCGGCATCGCTGGTCAGTTTTAAGGATATTGAAAAAACTTTCGGCTATGAGGATTATTTTAAGGCATTGTTGCTTCATTCGGGGATTGAAGGTCGGCGGGTTTATGATGCGCTGTATCAAACAAAGCTTTCTGCGGCAATTGACACAATATATGATAATTCTACGGCCATTAAAGATGAAAACGGCATAGTTTTTGCCAATTTGCGGGTTGCAGGGCAACAGTTGCGGCAGGAAATATCTCCGGAACTGAAAAGAATCGGCGAAAAAATCGTAAATTCAACGCAGCGGCAACCATATATGCGCACCGGTATTGAACGTGTATAAAATCAGATTTATGTGTAAAACGATATTTATGCACTGTTTAAATGCGGGTAATCCATTGATTTATCTCTATTTTATCGTAATAAAACTATTTTTTTCTGGAGAAAGTGAAAATAATGCTTGTCAAATGAGATATTTTTGTGTAAACGAATAATCACAGGCGCTTTCGTCTGAAAAAATTTGTTTTAATTTTATGAGGTTAATTTACAATGAGTGATACCGCAGAACGCGTAAAGAAGATTGTCGCAAAACACTTGGGTGTT
>CADBEI010000039.1 GCA_902793695.1 uncultured Pseudomonadota bacterium
AAATCCGGCTAAATCCTTACGTTCATATTCAGGAAGTGATGAATCTTCTCTATCTAAAATATAAAAAACAACAGGTTTGTTCTGAAACATAAAATCAAACGCCACCGAAGATAAATCGGTTAATAAGCAGGAGCATTGTTTGATATATTGAGAAACTTTTCCGCCGTCAACTATCTGAATATTTTTTTCTTCGGACAAATCAAAGTTTATATGAGCATTCCCTGAAAGCGCATGGTGCGGTGCAAAATATAACGATATGTTTTTTTGCTTTAAATATTTATTTAATTTAGTGTTATGCAATAAGCTTAATAAATTCTTTTTATAGAGTGAATTTTCAAAACTTACCGCATTAAGGCTTCTGAAAGTTAACATTAACAGAATGCTTTTTTGTTTAGGTTGCGGCAGATTTTTAAGTAAATCCCATCTCGGTAAACCGACCTTTAGCAACTTTTCCGGCGGAAAATTATATTTCAGCCAAAGATTTTCTTCACGGTCTGAACAAACTAAAAATTTATCAAATTTAGCCGGATATAAATAGCCGTTATACAGCACGCTCTCTTTTAAAAAAATTGTACCGTGTTGAATAAAAATGTATTGCCACGACGGATGTTTCTTAAAAAACATTTCGGCCGTACCGGAATTTTCGCCAAACGAGGTTAAAACACACTTGGTTCGGTATAAAATTTGGTGTATTTTTTGCATAAACTCATTAGGATGGGTGCGAGTTGAAAAATTCAAAACAATGATATTTTCCAAATTGTTTTCGGTCGCCAATTTTTGATAAAGTGTAGTTTGTTTGCGCAATACATAATAGGCCGGAATACCTTTTTCCCGCATTTTTTCAAATAAAGAATAAGCGTCGATTGCTTCCGCCGTTGCATCATGCAAACAATCAAATAACAAATAGGTATCTTTCGGATATTTTTTATAGTTTTTACGCACCAAATTAATATAATGTTGCTCTGCGCTCAAACGCCCGCAACGACGCTTTATTTTAAGAGTAATATTAAATATTTTAACTATCTTATGCCGTGGTGATTTTGAAACTTTAATAAATTTACCCAATAATTTTTTGATTTTATCTTTGAGACGAATATTACAATATTTCTTCATTTCGGCATATTCTTTGGCGGTTAAGAATTCTTTGGCTTTTTTTATAAGTTTCTTTCTGTTTTCTGCCGAAAAGCCCATATAAATCCAAGAAAAGTTCATCACTTTCATATAATGTAAATTTAATGCCAATCTTGACAGTAAATTTTGTTCTGATAAAAACCCGACCATTTCATCAATAGCGGCGCAAAAATCCAGATGTTTTTCATTATATGAACGAACAATGGAATTTTCGCGTAAACGATAAATATATCCGGCATAATCAAGATAAGAAACGGTGTGAGATAATATGTGACTCTTTAATACAAATAAACAGTCCTCACAATATTTATATTCAGAAAATCGAATATTATTTTTTTGCAAAAATTCGCGGCGATAAATTCTGTTTACGGAATAACAAGGCGAAACCAATAACGTATCCAATAATGTCTCACGGTCAATGTTTTCGCCCGAAGGAATATCAACCGGTTCGGCTTTAATATATTTTACGGCTTTTTCAAAAAAATGTTGCGGAATAATACGGTTAGTCCATTCTTGATAACGCACATAGTCGCAAATCACAATATCGGAATCTAAAGTTTTCGCCTGATTGTACATCTTTTCGTACATATCCTCTTTAACCCAGTCATCAGGGTCAACAAAACCGATATATTCGCCGCTTGCTACTTGCATACCGTTGTTGCGAGCCACTCCCGGTCCGCTGTTTTCTTGGTCAATGACTTTGATGCGTTTGTCTTGAAAAGCGAAATTTTGCAGAATTATCAGCGAATCATCGGTAGAGCCGTCGTTGACGCAAATGATTTCAATATCTTTTAAGGTTTGTGCTAACAAGCTTTTTAAACATTTTCCCAAATATTCCTGCATATTATATACCGGCACTATTATCGATATTTTCGGCTTTATTTCGCCTTTTTTATTTTTCATCATAATTTTCTCCCGTTTAAATCACTTATCAACATTTACACCGCCGATATATGATTGTAATTTTAATAGTGCTCAGTAAAAAAATCTTATAAGCGGAAATGCATTTCGTGTGTGCCGGATGATAGAACAACAAACCATTGATTGTCAAGTTTTTTGCGCATATTTTTAAGCGATTGAGTGAAACCGAAATAATAAAAAAAATGTTATTATCAGGTAAAATTTTGCAGAGAACTGGATTTTTATTTGACTTAATAAATAAGTTTGTTTTATAATCTTTGTCAATGAAGCTTTTTGAAAGGGAAAAAAATGGAATACAAAGTAGAAAAAAACGGCGATAAAGCAATATGCACGGTAATGGGACGCATTGACACCAATTCAGCACCGGAATTGCTGGAGGCGGTTGATTTTACCGACTTGAAAGAGATGGTTTATGATTTGAGCGATGTAGATTATGTGTTTTCTGCCGGTTTGCGTGTTTTCCTGCAGGCACAGAAGATTATGAACGCCAACGGCGGAAAGTTGAAATTGATTAATGTGCAGCCGTCCGTAAAGGAAATTTTTGAAATCGTCGGCTTCACCAATATTATGGACATAGAATAAAAATGTTTACCGCCGTCCGCAATTGGTACAGACGGCAACCGCTGACTTTCAAATTGAGTGTCAGCATTTCAATATGTGTGTTTATAGGCGTAGTGTGGTTGTGGATTTTTTTAACCGAGCATTCAAGGCCGATTATTAGATCCCATATGGAAGGATTGGCTCGCCGACCTTTGCAAGATGTGGTAAAAAATTTGGAAGCTACCGGTTGGGAGACGGAAAGCGCGGCATTTACCATCAAAAACACTTTAAAAGAATTATCCAGCACCGATGTGGAGATGATGCGACATCTGCTGCATTCCGCAATGCAAACTCTCATTCATGACGAATCGGACGCGGCTCACGCGTGGGTTTATGTGTTTGAAAACGAAGACGTTACAACCGGTAAAATGTATTCGGCGACCATGAATGACGGAAATTTTCAGTTCAAATCAACAAAAATTACCGATTTTTATAAGTTGTATCCGTGGTTTAAGGCTGTGCCGAAAGAAGAAGCCGTTTTTTGGAGTGAGCCGTATATTGCCGAAAGCTTTGATGAAAAATCGCCGGTTATAACTTGCTTAATACCTTTTAAATTTGTCGGCTCGGAAAAATTTGACGGTTTGGTTGCCGTTTCCATGGATTTAAATGTTTTGCGTAAAGATATCGCCAAGATTGAGAAAAACAGTATCGGACGATTTTGGGTTATTTCACCGCAAGGCAGATTTATTATTCATCCTGACGTAAATCTACAAAATATTACCACCATTCAGGAAATTGCGGAAAAAAACAAGTTGCCGCAGCTGATGAAAGCTTATGAAGATATACAAAATCAGCGCGACGGCAGTATTGAAATTCCGGTTTCAACCGTTTATGATTCCGCCGTTATGGTGTTATATGCACCGATACCCGATTCAAAGTGGGGTGTCGGCTTCGTATGTTCCAAAAAGCAATTTGTCGGGCCGCTCAGAGATTTGCAGGTAAAAATAGTTTCTTTTATGCTGTTGTGGCTGGCCGGATTGTTGTTTATTCTTCATCTTATTTTCCGCCGCTCGACCAAGCCTTTATACGATTTAAGCAAAGTGGCAATTCAGTACGGCGAGGGCAATTTTGAAGCAACCTTACCGGAAAATATGCCAAATGACGAAATCGGCGCTATGAATGACGCTTTTCATAAAATGCGTGATAATCTGTTGCAACATATTGAACTCGTTAAAAAAGCCGCCGGCGAAAAACAACGCGCCAAAAGTGAGTTGGAAATTGCGCAAAAAATTCAGCAATCAGCGTTGCCGGTTGAGTTTCCGTTTCACGAATCATTTGAAGTTTATGCCTATATGACCGCGGCAAAAAAGGTGGGGGGCGACTTCTACGACTTCTTTTACACGGATGATAATCACGTTGCCGTGGTAATTGCCGATGTATCCGGAAAGGGAATTCCGGCCGCTTTATATATGATGAACGCCAAAGCTCTGATTCGCAGCACGGCAAAATCCGGAGTATCATTGACCGAAGTATTCGGAAAAGTGAACAACGAATTGTGTCGCGGCGGCGGCAACTTGTTTGTAACCGCGTTTATGGCGGTATTGGACTTGCGAAACGGCGAACTTCATTATGTTAACGCCGGACACAATCCTCCGTGTTATCACGGCAAAGACGGTTATAAAATGATGGAGGTTAAGCGGAATATTGTTTTGGGCGGCATTGAAAATATTGTGTTTAGCGAAGAAAAACTGCAAATGCAGGAAGGCGACAGGATGTTTTTATATACCGACGGCGTGAATGAAGCACAAAATAAAGCCGGAGAATTTTACGGTAACGAGCGTATGTTGGAAATGTTGAACCGTCCGTTACAATCACCTTATGATGTGTTATTGACCATCAGAAACGATGTGGCGGAATTTGCCGCCGGAGCCGAACAATCCGATGATTTAACCATGTTGGAACTGGTTTATTGCGCTTTGCCGAAAGGGGCGCTGACCATAAAGGCTGAGGTGAGGTTTATTGATAAAGTTTTGGCCTATGTTGAAGATGATATGGCAAAAAACAACATTCCAGCAAAACAGCAATCCCGCATTATGGTGGCAACAGAGGAAATTTTTTCCAATATTGCTCAATATGCTTATCATTCACACGGCTTGGTGCGAATTTATTCATATATTGATGACGGTTCGTACCACCTGTGCTTTACGGACAACGGTGTTGCCTACAATCCGCAAGAGCGAAAAACTCCGGATTTGACCGGTTCGGCAGAGCAGAGAGATATCGGCGGACTTGGTATTTATTTGGTAAAAGAAATGACCGATAACGTTGAATATAAGCGCGATAAAGAACGCAATATTCTCGATATCAGCGTGAAAATTTAAGCTTTTTATCCAACAATAAATATATAAAAAAACAATTTCAGCATTTTTTTGTTGATTTTTGTATAATTTATGCTAATCTGAAAATACAAAACATTACAATTATGGCATATATTATCTTAGTTATCGCTGCGATTGCAGCAATCGTTGTGATGGCAGTCTGGTTCAACAGGCGACGCAATCAGAGACTTGAAGAAGTCAAAGAAGAAGAGGTGTCGGACGAGGAGGAAAAGTCACTCTGTGACTATTATTCGCCTCTGACAGCCGAAAGCTGTATTACCAAAAACAGCTACAATCGGCCGGAGGAGGACAAGTCACTGCGGAACAATTCCCTGCACAACGAGCTGTGGGAAAAACTCCAGAAGGTAAACAAGCATAGCTTGATTTTCCGCAACTCTAATGACTTGGACATCTGGTTTGTTGCAAATGTTGACAGCTTTTATCAGTTCAACGACGTACTGGCTTATATTGAGCACTATCCGGAATTAACGGATTTGTTTATTGCCAATATAGGTAATCATGATGACGTCGAATTGCAGAAAAAGCTGATCTCTGTTTACACCAGACCAACGCAGAATTTTGCTCGGCAGAACTACATAAATCTCTTATGCAGGTTCTGCACCAAGTGGGATTTGCTCCCCGAAATCAAGGCTGTGGTTATGCTTGACCCGCGCTTTGAAACGGCGAGAAAAATCTATGAGTTGTACCACACATAATAAAATCCGTCGAGTTAACAGCTCGACGGATTTTATTTTGCGTTTTGTTTGGCATATTCGGGATGCTCGCGTAAATATTTTTTCTGCGCCGCGGTATTACATTCCTTAAATACCTGCGGAATATTTTCAAATTCGCGCATACACTGCAAAATTTGAAAATAATCATCGGCCGTTGCCGTTGTTAAAATCGGCTCGCGCAAATTCGGAATTTGTAAATTCTGCACGGAGCTGAAACGATTTTTTGCAAACGCGGAAGTCTCCTCCTGCGAAACATTATTTTCAAACGGAAAAGGATTATTATGTTCGTCAAACAAATCTTCAGCGCGGTCATTTTCCATTGCCGAAATATAATCCTGTCCGTAACTTTCAAAAGCGCAAAAATCTTCCATCCGGCGAATCGGCATAGCTTCTTGTTTATAGCTGGAAATCATCGGCAACAAATCCACCCCTTTAAATTGATACATCTGTTTAATTGCCGCGGCATCTGTCTTGTCGTCGCGATTTAAATTAACGCGATTGTCGGCAATCATCGGATAATTAAGAACCGCTTCCTTAAAGGTTTTATCGGCGCGAACCTGATTCATTATCTTAACAAAGCATAAGTTTACCAGTTGCGGATTATCCTTCAGCTGTTTGGCGGTTTTATCTTGCAACATATATTTAAGTTTTGCCGCAATCAGCAGATTTTGAAAGGCTTCCGTGGTGTTGCCGGCGCTTACTTTTTCCATCAGATTATACGAAGCGCTGACGTGATTCATAATATCAATTCCGCCCTGACGCATGGTCTTAACTTTGCGCAGTTGTTCAGCCAATCGTACCTTATCATCTGCCGTGTTAATATCTTCTTTCATATATTCGGCAAAATTAACCCCGCCGATGTTGTACATCTTATTTAGTACATAGCTGTAACTTTTTTTACTGTCTTCAACCAATCCGTTGCGGGCAACATAACGTTGCAACATCCGATAGGTGCGCGGTGCATAATGTGCCGCATATTTTTGCAACCACATCTTTTGCGTCTCGTTGGCAATAAAGCGCATTTCGGCCGTAAAATGTTTTTTATCACGCAATTCCGGATTTATTTTTCCGTTTTCCACCGCCGCAAAATAAAATCGCAAATAGGTGGATTTATAGCGCTTAATAACGGCTTTGCGTTTGGCTTTGGTCGGTGCCGCCAAATATTCGTAACGTGCCGTCAAAACAGCTGCTATATTAGCGGAAATTTCATCGTGCATACACAACTTATAATATTCCACCGGAGTAAAATAATAACGCTTGCGATAGCCGGTATCATCATTATGGTGATGCCAATCCTCATGGGCAAAATACGGCAGTTGCATACGGAAGCTGTTGTTGTTTTCCACATAATAACGCGTAATCGAACCGCGGCTGTAAAAAAGCAAAGTACTGGTGGCACGCTCTAACGTATCGGTACGATAGGCGACATTTAATATCGGATTTTTAACTTTTGCGGGCGTTGTTTTCAAAGTAACGACCTTTTCCGTCATCGGTGTGATTTTTTCCGATTTTGCAGCATCGGATTTAAACTTATATCCGCTCAAAACCGAAAGACCGGACAAGAGCGTTGCTAATGCCGGTATCCGATAGCGTTTGAAATATTGGCTAATTTTGTTTTTAAAATCCATCGCTGTCCTTTGCAACTGCACAAATTCAATTGTTTTTCTATATTATCTAATTCGGATGTATTGTAACATTTTGTCAACCCAAAGTCAACAAAGTTTTACCATAAAACAGCGGGCGTGTTTACTTAAATAAATCAGCGACTTTATCAAAAAATCCCTTGATTTCCGGTTGGCAAGAATCGTCTTTGCTTTCGGCACGGAATTGTTCCAAAATTTCCTTTTGTTTCTTGCTTAATTTGGTCGGAATTATCACTTTGACACTTACATACAAATCACCACGTTTTTCCGTATCATACAGGCACATTCCTTCGCCGTTGACTTTAATCAGCGTGTCGTTTTGCGTTCCGACCGGCACTTCAACCGTTACCTTTTTGCCATCAATCCCCGGAATCTCCACTTTACCACCCAAAATGGCACAGCAAACCGAAATCGGCACTGCCGTATATAAATCGGCACCGTTTCTTTCATAGAGTTTATGCGGCTCAACAATCACGCCGACATACAAATCGCCGTTTTCACCGCCGTGAATACCGGCCATACCGGCACCGGGTACGCGAATCCGCATATTACTTTCAATCCCCGGTTTAATCTTGACTTTTATGGTTTTATTGATTTTTTTCTGTCCCGCACCTTTACATTCCGGACACGGGTCGGTTACGGCATAACCGTTGCCGCCGCAAGTCGGGCAGACGGTTTCAAAAAACAAAAATCCGCCCTGTTGTCGACGCACCTTGCCGCTGCC
>CADBEI010000040.1 GCA_902793695.1 uncultured Pseudomonadota bacterium
CTTTAACAACTCAATTGCCGGTTCAACCAAGGCAATCGTTACATTTTTATCGGTTTTGGTCTGCGGAATCTTCCATATTTTGGCATCCATATCTATATCGCACCAACGCATTTCAAAAACATTGGTTTTACGAACACCGGTATATAGCAACATAAGTATTACATCACGAGCCGTCTCATTATTATACGTTTCCAACGCTTCCATGAAGCGCTTCAACTCGGCGTGTTCCAGATAACGTACACGTGCCTCTTTTTTGTTCAATTTTACGGCATTTGCAGGATTTTTACCATCATATCGTTCTTCTTTAATAGCGTAGTTATAGATGGTTCTGAGCAAAACTATACAGTGATTACCGGTGTAGTTACCGGCAGTTTCGGATATTTTGCGATGCAATAGTTTTAAATCATCGCTTGAAATATCGGATAAACGTTTGTTGGCTAATTTACTTAATTTGCTGTTCCACATACTCTTATAATTCGCCATGGTTCTTTTACCTATAAAACGCTCACGCTCCTCCACAAAGTCATCAAAAAGCTTTTGCAGCTTGTCTTCCTGAGTATATTGACGATTCTTCTTATGAGGATCCTCCCCCTTATTGATTGATACTTTAACCTCAGCCGCCATTTCTCTTGCCATTTCCGGAGATTTCAGCACATCAACCGTGCCGAGATATGTTCTGGTTGGTCTTCCATGTATGCGCTTATATACATAATAGGTCTTTACCCCTTTAGGCGTCACTTGCAGCATAAGACTTGGTTCGGCGGTATCATAATAGTATGCTCTTTTATCCGTCGGCTGTATTTTTTCAACATTTGTTTTTGTAAAACGAAATTTGTTATCTTTTGACATTTTTTGCGCCCCTCAGGTTATTTATCTGACATTTTTCGGTGCTACGCTGGTGCTACACTTTTAATAAAATTTTATACAACTCAATAAAACTTGTCAAGAAATTTTTCGCATAAAAATTATTGAAAAACAATCACTTCTAAACGAAAGACATCATTTTTAAAAAGTAGCGTAAAACCAATCGCATCAGGCTCATAACCTGAAGGTCGTCGGTTCAAATCCTTCCCCCGCAACCAATAAAAAGTAAAAAATCCCCTGTTTGGGGATTTTTTACTTTTTAAAGATTCTGAGAATGAAAAAACGTTTGCTGCAGTTGTACGATTTGTTCACTAGAATAGTAGGTGGACTTTATCAAAATTAACGTTCATAACCGTAATCTTTGTCAACTCCTTTTCCAAAGTCTTTGCCATAGGTTCCTTTTTCAATTTGTTGGCTGATTTTTTCCATTCGTTCTGAAAATTCTCTTTCTCTGGATTCTGCCCAATTACGACCGGTTTTACTTATAATATCATCAGCAACCGAATGTCCTTTATCTGAATGTGCATCGTCAAAACGCTCGGGATCGGTATTAGCATTGCCATTATCATGTGTTTCTGTATTGCCTGAAGTCTGTTTCTTCCAAGTTGTTTTGTCTCCACGCAAGATTTTAACTTCTTGGGCTTTGATGGTATTTTGCATCATCGTTTTCTTCTCATCTATTTGAGATATTGTACTCTCATCAAAAGTACTTCTGACAGCATTCAAACTTTCCAATGTACTCAAACATTCTCTCTGTACTTTTTCACTTTCGGAAAATCCTCTGAAAACTTTGCTCATTGTGCCAACGGCATCTTCGGCCAAATTAGGTTCGCTCAAACAAATACTTCTGCATAATTTCAAAACTTTTGAAGCTTGTTCTTCAGATTGCGGTTTTGTTTTTTTCAAAATACCATGTGTTAATAAGGCAATATCTTTTTCAGTTGCCGAATCTTGCTCATATCCGCTGTTCACAATAGAAAAAACAGCGTTAATCGTTTTTTCAGAATTATCTTGAGACGACATTCCTGATATCGTGGTCAGTGCAGTTTTAACCTGCTCTGATGTATCATATTCTTTTTCACCTAAATCTTCGATAAGATATTCGTTAAAATTTTTCTCTGTATCCATTTTATTATCTCCTGATTTATCTGTTTCAAATTTCGACTCAACTGAGGATGAAATATCTTTTTGCGCCAAAACGGTAAAAGACTTCTCATTTCCATCTGTCGTTTCCCAATATATTTCTTTTGTTTTTAATATATTCAATAAATATTCACGCTCATCTGAATTTGGTGAGTATGATGTTAACGTTCCTTGTTGTGCATCATATATTGCAATCGGTAAAACTTTTCCCGTCTGTTTTTCGTAATATTCCTGAGCCAACAAAGCCGTCGCTCGCGGACGCTCTCCTGGACCGGTAAACAATCCTACGTAGGCTTCTGTTGATTCCATATTAATGTTAACTTCGTTTAATTTTTGCGAATGTTCTTGCCTTATTGACAACGCTAACTCATCCAAGGTTTTAAAATCTGCCGGATTTGCTTTAAAGTCGTTAAGTTTTACATCTCCACTGCTACCACTGTCACTTTTTGCAATATGAAAAGCATCTACTTTATCAGCATTTATAAAAAAACCTAAACCACCGAAAGTTTTAACTTTTTCACCTTTTACCAATAAGGTTGAAGACAAACTGGTTCCTTTACCATTGTCAACTTCCTCTCGATAAGTTTCCCACTGCGTAAAATCATAAGCTAACCCATGGCCGGTTTTCATTAAACTTGGCCAATCAACAGCACGTACCAATAACCTGTCTTTTGCAAACAAATCTTCTATCAGAGTTTCTTCCGGCATATCATTTTCCTATAAAAATAAAATCGATTTCATTATATCACATTCATTATTTGCAGTCAATATTTATAGTCATACACAGCAAAACAAATATACTTAAAATTTAAATGGTTATAATTTGAGAACATAAATAAAAAATGGTAAAATTTTAATGTTCTGAGGTTGACGAAAACATACTTTTGGGGGAAATTGCAAAAAATATTATTTAATTACAGTAAGTTGGAGAAAAGTATATAGTTCTCGATTTAGAAGTCTTCCCGCAACCAATAAAACTAAGAGTATTCTTGTTGCGGATAATTGTAAAAATAGTTAAAACCAATAAAATTCCAGATATTTAAAATATTGACAAATTTCATTTAATATGTTATAAAAGGTTAATGTTGATCTCTGACGCTCTATTTTCACAATATAGGAGGCAAAAATGGCGAATACAAATATAGCAGATATTGATTTTAGACAGCAACTGTTGACCGGTGATTTGGATTCATTTAAAAAATTGGCGGATACATTTTCAGACGATAAATTGTCTAATATGGTGTGTCCTTTCGAAAATGGACAGATACCTGTTTTACACTATTTAGCAGGATATGCCTACAGTGATAATTCAGAAATTATTGATGTAAATAAGAAAATAGAATATTTGCATAGTAGAAATTGTGATATTAATAAACCAGATAAATATGGTCACACTGCGTTAATGTATGCTGTGTCATCAAGAAATTTAGAAGCTGCAATAGCATTATTGCAACAAGGTGCAAAACCTTTTGACGAATATCCTGTTTTGGGTGCCGGCAGAATTTATGATATGCTATTTGACAAGGATGGAAATTACTACGATTTTCCATATGGTAGAGAAGAACCCGGTAGCAAAGAAGATATTGAATCAAAACGACTGATGTCACAACGCTTGGAAAAAATTCGCAATCTTTGTAAGCCTGAATATGAGGGTAAACCAATTACAGTTTCTGGTGAAAAGTTAGATATAGACGCAAAAGTAGCTGAGATAAAAGATAAAGTAAAAAACAAAATAAATGAATCAAGAAAAATGACAAATGATATAAAACAAGGTATGGATAAATCAACACCGATAAAGCATGTTGATGCTAATGCTCCGTTTAATGTTGTAGCAACTAAAACATCAAAAACAAGCGAGCGTTAATTAAACTTCCAACACTTCAAATATGCCGTGGTGATATTTTACCACGGCATATTTGTTGATATAATCCCTAGAATTTTTAATGTTCTAAGGTTAACAAAGGCATATTTTGTATAAGAAATGACGTTCCGGTGTTATTATGCATTAATTCGTTGTAATACCTGTTTTTTTAACTTGATTTAGCTGAAAACTTTATTTAGACTACATCCAGTTTGTTATAATACTATCGGAAGGTCTGTCATGAAAATTATAAAATTTATCTTAATGTGTTATATGCCATTTGCCTTGTTTTGTTCGGCTACTATTTAAGTAACCGCTTTTCGGCAAAAACAGCCGATGTTATGACGGTTGTACCGTCGGTGCAAGTTAAAGGGCTGAAAAAAGAAGATGTTTCCATCAAGAAAAAATTTATTGCGCAAGTGGAGGCCATCAACAGTGTTGATGTTATTCCGCAAGTTTCCGGCTATATCGAAGAAATCAAGTTTGATAACGGCGCCGAAGTTAAAACGGGCGATGTTTTGTTTGTTATTGAGCAACGCCGCTATAAAGATAATTTGAAGGCTGCCGAGGCCACAACCAAACAATATGCCGCTGATTTTAAGCGTTTGACCTCGTTACACGAGAAAAAGTTTATTTCTGATAAAGACTTGGAAGTTTCCGAAAGTAATTTGCGTAACGCCGAGGCCGCCGAAGACTTGGCGAGATTGGATTTGGAATATACCGAGGTTAAATCTCCGATTGACGGTACAATCGGCAAAGCTTTGGTGACGGTCGGTAACTTGGTGAGTATGAACACGCAGAAACTGGCCAGAATCGTGCAGACAGACCCTATTCGTTTGGTATTTTCCGTAACCGATAAACAACGTATGGAATTCAGAAAAAATATCAGTGAAGATAACGAACTCTTTGTGGATATTGAACTGTCCGACGGTGAAATAATTTCACAACCTGCCGATAGAATTTTCGTCGGTAACGAAGTAAATACCACCACGGCCACCATTCCGGTACACATTGATATTGACAATACGAACGGTGATTTGGTGCCGGGAAACTATGTCAATATATATATACGTTTAGCTCAACCGCAACTGACTTTGACCGTGCCGCAGATTGCACTTTCGGAAGACTCTCACGGCACTTATGTTATGACGGTAAAAAAGACCGGTGACGGCGACAAATACATAGCCCAACAAAAGTATATTAAACTCGGCAATGTTTTGGAAGACAGCCAGATTGTACTTTCCGGACTGGAAGAAAATGATTTGGTTGTGGTCGAGGGTATTCAAAAGGTGCGTGACGGTGCCGAAATCAAACCGATTTTCGTTGATGTTGACAACAACAATAATAAAGGGGAATAAAAATGTTTTCGGCTTTTTTTATCAAAAGACCACGGTTTTCCTTTGTTATTTCCATCTTAACCGTTTTGGTCGGTATTATAGCGCTGTTCAGTTTGCCGATTGCGCTGTATCCTGATGTTACTCCGCCGCAAATTACGGTAAGCGCCACATATCCGGGGGCGAGTGCCGATGTGATTGCCCGTATCCGGGGGCGAGTGCCGATGTGATTGCCCGCACGGTAGGTATTCCGATTGAGGATGAAATCAACGGTATTGAAGATATGCTTTATATGGATTCATCTTCCGAAGACTCAACTTATACATTGACCGTTACCTTTGAAATCGGAACCGATCCGGATACGGCACAAGTTAAGGTACAAAACCGCGTACAACAAGCTAACTCCAAATTGCCGGACGAAGTGACGCGTCAAGGTCTTGAGGTAGAGAGAAAATCCTCAAGCACGTTGGCATTTATCGTGTTCTCTTCCAAATCCGGAGAAACGAACGAAAAGCAAATTGCCGACTATGTTTACAACAATATCGAACGCGCCCTCTCCAGACTTCCGGGTGTGGGCTCGGTTGATGTTTATTCGTCGCAGCTCGGTATCCGTATATGGCTGAATGCCGATAAAATGGCGGCAACTCAAATTACCGCCTCCGAAGTCAATCAGGCCGTTTCTTCACAAAACTATCAACCGGCATTGGGAAAAGTCGGTACAGCTCCAACCGAAAGCAATACTCCGATGGTATATACCTTGCAAACCAACGGCCGCATGTCGACGGTTGATGAATTTGAAAATATTATCGTCCGCACGGCCGGCGATGGCAGTGTGGTGCGCTTAAAAGACGTTGCCAGAGTGGAACTCGGACAGGAAAGTTACGCTATGTCCAGCTTATATAACGGCAGTTCCGCCGTTTCGCTCTGCAAACAATGCAAGAAGTGGAAAACACCTTAAAGGAATTATCCAAGTCTTTTCCTGAAGATTTGGAGTATAGAATTTCTTATGATTCCACCGCATACATCCACGCTTCCATTGAAGAAGTGGTGTTTACGCTGATTTTAACATTGATGCTGGTTGTCGGTGTTTGCTACTTCTTTTTGCAAGACTTTTATTCCACGCTTATACCGACGCTTACCATTCCGGTTTCCATTTTGGGTACGTTTGCCGTCATTTCAATGCTCGGATACAGTATCAATATGTTTACGCTGTTTGCCATGTTGCTTGCCATCGGCGCCGTGGTTGATGACGCCATTGTGGTGGTGGAACGTGTGGTATATTTGATGCAAAACGAAAATATGAAAGCCAAAGATGCCACTTTAAAAGCCATGGGAGAAATTACCGGCGCTTTGATTGCCACTTCTTGTGTGTTGTTGGCGATTTTTGTTCCGGTGGGTTTTATGAGCGGTATCGTCGGTAAAATTTATCAGCAATTTTCGGTTACAATTTCCGTTGCCATTATGTTCTCGCTCATTAACGCACTGACCTTATCTCCGGCATTGTGCTCGTTGCTGATTAAAAAGATAAAACCGCGCACAGAAGGTTTCTGGTTTAAGGTAAACAGCTTTATTTCGAGGATAATCCATATATATTCCGTGGTTGTGTCGTTTATTGCGAAAAAACTTACCGTTGTTTTTGCAATTTTTGCGACGCTTTGTGTTTTGGTATTCATCTTATTTGCCACTGCGCAATCATCTTTTATTCCGGATGAAGACCAAGGTTTGATTGTAATGAGTATGCAGTTGCCGGAAGGTGCTTCCAAAAAGCGTACCGAAACTTTGATAAAGCGCGCCAATAAAATAATCATGGATGAGCCGAGTGTTGATAATGCAACCGACGTTGTGGGTTATTCCATGCTCGGCGGCAGAGGCGAAAATATCGCTATGGCATTTATTGTGTTAAAACCATGGGAAGAACGTAAGAGTATTTCTGAATATTCAACTAATATTATGCATCGGATGCAGGCACAGATGGCGCAAATTCCGGAAGCGCAATTCCAGTTTTTTGAAATGCCGGCAATTTCCGGTATCGGTACCGCCAATGGTTTGGATATTCGTTTCCAATCCCGTCAGAGTATGGATTATCAAAAACTTGATGCGTCGCTGCAAGGTTTTCTGGCTCATTTAAATCAGCTGCCGGATATCGCTTATGCGTATAGCACTTTCAACGCCAAAACCCCGAATATTTTCTTGGATATCAATCGCGAAAAGGCCGAGAGCATGAAAGTTCCGATGAACAATATTTTCGCGACTTTGGAGACATTCTTGGGTTCGGCCTATATCAACGATATTAACTTGGGAACGCAGGTGAATAAGGTGATGATGCAATCCGATTGGATGTATCGTGACAATATTGACAGCATCAACGAGTTGCACGTTATGAATAATGACGGTGCTATGGTGCCGATGAAGGGACTTGTCGATTTGCGCAAAGTTCTGGCTCCGCGCTCGGTTGAACGCTATAATCAATTCCCTGCCGCCACGATTACGGCCGTACAGGCCGACGGATCCTCTACCGGTCAGGCAATGGATGCGGTGGAAAAATTGAAAGATGTTCTGCCTGACGGCTTCAATTTTGAGTGGTCAACCATGAGCTATCAGGAAAAAACATCAAGCGGCCAAATCGGAGCGGTGCTCTTGCTGTCGCTCGTTTTCGCCTATCTGTTTTTGGTGGCACAATATGAAAGCTTTATTGTACCGATTCCGGTGATTTTATCATTGGTAATGGCAGTCAGTGGCGCTTTAATCGGCCTGTTTTTTGCCGGTCTACCTCTCAGCATTTATGCCCAACTCGGCATTATTTTGTTGATTGGTATGGCCAGTAAAAACGCCATTTTGATTGTGGAATTTGCCCGTGACGAGCGAGCCAAAGGCGCAACCATCGTAAATGCGGCAGTGCGCGGATTAAAAGAACGCTTCCGTGCCGTATTGATGACCGCTTCGGCGTTTGTTTTGGGCGTTTGGCCAATGGTTATTGCCTCCGGTGCCGCCGCAGCCAGCCGTCGCTCTTTGGGCATTCCGGTATTTTGGGGAATGCTTATCGGCACTTTGGGCGGCTTAATGTTAATCCCGATGATTTATGTATTAATTCAGTCATTGAGCGAAAAGTTTTTCGCCATAATACACAAATTCAAAAAATCGGAAGAATAAGTACAATCCGCCGGCACATCGTCGGCGGATTTTTTTATGAACCTTAACTCAAAATAAGAAAATCCCGAAGCGGTGTGCCTCGGGATTTTGTTTTCATCAGAATCAAATTATTCTTGATTGTATGCTTTTGCTTGTTTTTTAGCTTCTTCCGAACTTCTGGCAACGTTCACCAAAATGGTTTGCGAAACTTCCGGATGCAAGTTCAATTTCACTTGGTAAATGCCCAAATCTTTAATCGGCTTTTCCAAATAAATGTAGCGACGTTCAACATTGAAGCCGGCTTCTTTAATAGCCGAAGCAATGTCACGAATCGTTACGGAACCGTAAAGTTGGCCGGTTTCCGCAGCTTGACGAATCAGAATTGCGTTAAATCCGTTCAAAGAAGCCGCCAATTCGGACGCCTTACCCAAAAGTTCTTGGTTGTGCAATTCCAATGCCGCTTTTTGTGCTTCAAAATAAGCAACGTTGGCATCGGTAGCACGCAAAGCCTTCTTTTGCGGCAACAGGTAGTTACGGGCATAACCGGTTTTTACGGTTACTTTGTCGCCCATTTTACCTAATTTTTCAACGTGTTCGAGTAAAATAACTTCCATAACACCCTCCTACATAGCAACATACGGCAACAAAGCGATATAGCGGGCGCGTTTGATGGCGCGAGCCAATTCTCTTTGCTTTTTAGCCGAAACAGAAGTGATACGCGACGGAATAATTTTACCTTTTTCCGAAATGTAGCGTGAAAGCAATTTAACATCTTTATAGTCAATTTTCAGCGCATTTTCGCCTGAAAACGGACAAGATTTTCTTTTGAAAAATGTTTGTTTAGCCATTGTTAAATCTCCTTATTAAGCTTCGGCAACGGCAGAATCTTCTTCGATATCTGCGGTTTCGTTGTTGAACTCATCAACTTTAACCGTCATATAACGAATAACATCTTCGTTAAGGCGGACAAGTCTTTCATATTCGGAAATTGCGCTGGACGGAGCAACAATGTTTAACAAAACATAGTGACCTTTGCGGTTTTTCTTAATGCGATAAGCGAGATTTTTCAAACCCCAATTATCAACTTTTACGACCTCGCCGCCTTCTTTTTTAATCACTTCGCTCAAATCAGAAACGAGAGAATTAACTTGTGCGGCACCAAGGTCTTGACGTGCAATCAGCACGCTTTCATAGTTAGCCATATTTTAATATCTCCTTATGGATTACTCAACAAATGGCAGACGCCGCGGCACTTCTGACGCAACATCGGCCGGTTAATGTATAGCCGAATGACACTGCATCCGGCAAGGGACAAGCGTTAATATACATAAATTTGCGGCAAATGCAAGTGTTTTTTTCGCAAAAAGGTTTTTCGTAAAAAAAGATTGACAAAATTGCACGGAACAGGTAAAATCAGATTAATATAGCATATTAACATATTAAGGAGATAATGCCATGAACTTGAGAGACAAAATCAAAACGTTTACCATCGGTGTCTTAACAACATTTTTAACATCGTGCGGTTTCGGCGGTGAAAATAAGGAAAAGGACTATGTTACATCTTGGGCAGAAACACCTGAAAAAATAGTACCCGTTCCCGAAACCGAAACATCTGCCGATAATAAGGATAAAATTCTTAACACTATGGCCGGAGAAATATCCAAGACGCGTTGGAAAAATTTGTCGCGGGGAGAAGCTGATCCTATTGCCGATACGGAGATAATCAAAGAATTTTTGAAAATGAATAATATACCCTATGAAAAAGGAGATTCCGTTTTGCGCAGTGCAGAATGGGTTTATGAAACAGAATCTAACATGAAAGAGGGACATGTTATCGGTTCAAAATTGATTAATCCGATTTATGAAAAAGCACAAAAGACAAGAAAAACAAATGTTGAGGAACATGATGGTTTTACAATACGTCGCAAAGAGTATAAAGAGATACCTCAAGAGATTAAAGTCATCACTTTATCTAAGGTAGAAAATCCTATCATAAAAGAAGAACATTTTGAAAAAGTAAAGAAAATGGTTGAAGATAAAAAATTGGAGCAAGGATTACACAAAGGGGATACGGTTGTAAATGAAAAATTACTTCCATCCAAAGATGGGTCAAGATGGGATTTTGAAATAAAGAAAGAACAGGCGGTTGTGCAAAAAGATGGCGTCAGTCCGACCTATAAGGATTATGATAAAACAAAGACACAATATATTATGAAACTTAAATTTGATTATACTTATGGTGATCAGAAATAATTTCTTTTGCATACACATTACTGCCCGTCGAGTTATTCGGCGGGTTTTTTGTTATATATGCCGCAGAATATAAACATTATTTTAACACTTTAGGTATATCGTGGAGGCAAAGAAATTTATATTTAAGGTGTCAAATGAAACGATTAAATATGCTTTTTATCGGGCTTTGCGCCCTGTTTTGTGCCGGTTGTGTCACGGTTAAGGAACCGCAACGTACGGCGTATTCGTATGCACAATCATATACCCCGATGTGTCGAAACGAAACTATGGTAGCAGTTTACGACAGTCAAGGAACATACACCGTTCCGGGGTGTGTCGATTATTTTATGCCGTGGGAAGATTATGACCAGCCGGAAGGAGATTTTCCGGAGGTGGAAAACAATAAATATCTGCTCAATCAGGTAATTTTGCAAAATCAAAACACCAGAGTTTTGGCTTATTGCCGCGGTAATGACGAGCAAATAGCATATTGCATCAGCCGTTTGGAAGGTTCTTGCTATGTGCCGCTCAATGATATTCCGAAGGTTACGGCCAAAGCCGATGAACTGCGCCGCGGTACTTATCCGACGCGCAGATGGCGTGAAGGGGACGTAGTTCCGAGGTGGTAAAAAATGTTGGCACGCGTTAACACCATAGCTTTTAACGGTTTGAACACGCTCGACGTGGATTTGCAGTTGCAAATTTCGTCGGGTATGCCGGCGTTTAATATCGTCGGACTGCCGGATAAAACCATTGCCGAAAGCAAAGAACGCGTGCGAGCGGCGCTCAATACCATGGGGGTAGAACTTCCGGCCAAGCGTATTACGATTAATTTGGCGCCGGCCGATTTGTTGAAAGAAGGTTCACACTTTGATTTGCCGATAGCGCTGGCTCTGCTTGCCGGTTTGGGAATTGTTCCGGCAGAAGATGTGGCCGATTATATTGTTGTGGGTGAGTTGGGGCTGGACGGCGCGATTATGCCGATTAGCGGCGCATTGCCGGTGGCCATTCACGCCAATCGTATCAATAAAGGGCTGATTTGTCCGGAAGCACAAGGCGGAGAGGCTGTTTGGTCGGGGTTGAAAGATATTATCGCTGCGCCTTCTCTGCTCGCTTTAATCAATCACTTAAAAGGCATTCAGCAGCTGCCACGGCCTGAAGTAAAACGCAAAAAAACCAAAATTTCCGACTTGGATATGGCCGACGTTAAAGGGCAGGAAACCGCCAAGCGTGCGCTCGAAATCGCCGCGGCAGGTGCTCACAATATGCTCATGGTCGGTACTCCGGGAGCGGGCAAATCAATGCTTGCTTCGCGACTTGTAACTATTTTGCCGCCGTTGACGACGGAAGAAGCACTTGAAACGTGTATGATTCATTCTATTGCCGGCGAGCTTAAAAACAGCGAAATCAGCTTTGAACGGCCTTATCGCGACCCGCACCACAGCGCTTCGACACCGGCGCTTATCGGCGGCGGGCGCAAAGGAGTACCGGGGGAAATTTCGCTGGCACACAACGGCGTTTTGTTTTTGGACGAGTTGCCGGAATTTAATCGTTCCACCCTTGAGGCATTGCGCCAGCCGATTGAAACCGGATACGTAACAATCTCACGCGTGCATTGTCATACGCAATATCCGGCAAATTTTCAGTTGGTGGCGGCGATGAACCCATGTCGTTGCGGTTATTTGGGACAAAGCGGACAGGAATGTTCGCGGGCACCGAAATGTGCCGAGGAATATCAATCCCGAATTTCCGGTCCGATGATGGACAGGTTTGATATTCATATTCAGGTACCTCCGGTCAGTCCGTGGGATATGGCGGAGGTCAAAAAAGGAGAAAGTTCGGCGGTTATTCGCCAACGCGTGGTTGCGGCGCGACAAATTCAGCAACAAAGATTTAACGAGCTGGGATATCCGCATTTGCACACAAATTCACAGCTCAAAGGAGATATTTTGGAAGAAGTAACTAAACTGGACAGTGACGCAAAGAGCCTGTTGGTGGGCTTTGCCGAAAAGATGAAAATGTCGGCAAGAGCTTATCATCGCACTTTAAAACTGGCCAGAACAATTGCAGACTTGCAAAATGAAAAAAAAGTGTCTAAAGTACACATAGCGGAGGCGTTGTCATACAGATATGTTATGCCGTCGAAACAGGTATAGGAGAAAACAAATGAAACAAAATAAAAACGCATTATATGCACTGGCTGCCGTTCTTGTGATGAGCACGGCCGTTGCCGGTATTGCTATGGCTGATGCCGATATTGAGGTAAAAGCCTACACACCGCCGGTAATTGCAGCACCGGAGCCGATTGTACCGGCACCGCAACCGGTGTATATTAAAGAAGAAGTTCAAGAAATTGTGGTAGAAAAGCCACAACCGGTAGTGGTTGAACCGCTTCCGTGCACCAGCCCGACGCAGGATTGCTATGTTGCACCGCAGCCGGCACCTGTGGTTGAACCTGCCACGATGCCATGCACCAGCCCGACGCAGGATTGCTATGTTGCACCGCAGCCGGCACCTGTGGTTGAACCTGCCCCGATGCCATGCACCAGCCCGATGCAAGATTGCTATGTGCCACAACCGGAACCTATGCCGATGGTTCAACCGGAACCGGTCATCAGAGCAGATATTCCGTGTGAGGGACCTCAAGAAGAATGTAACCGCGTTCCGCCGGCAGACAAGGATGGAAGTCTGTTTCCGGGCGGTAAATGTTCTCACTGTACCGACAGCAAAAAAGAACCTGAACCGGCTCCGCAACCGATAGCACAAGTTGCACCGCAACCGGAACAGTTTGTTTATACA
>CADBEI010000041.1:0-15210 GCA_902793695.1 uncultured Pseudomonadota bacterium
CCGAAAGTATATCTGACTCGTTCCAAAAAAGTAGGAAAAGATCCGACCAGCAAATCACGATGGTGGTTGCGCTTTGAAACCGTGCTTGAAGCCAATTTCGGCACCGAGCTTGCCAAGCGGGCATTTGTATATACTCAACCGTATGCATATTGGGCCAAAACATTGGACCGCGCCGGCGGATATCATCCGATTGCGGCACCGCATCCGTGTCCGAAAACAGAGCGACGACCGGATAATTTATCAGCCACCAATATTGAGAGATGGATGCGCAATCCGTACGAAATTTATGCCAAATACATTTTGAATCTGCGTCCGCTTGATGCACTGGATTTGGAACAACAACCATACGATTACGGTAATATAGTGCATAATGTTCTGAAAGAATTTAACAATAAATATAATAAAGATTTTTATCCTCCCGCAGCCGAAGCACACGCGATGTTGCTGCAACGCGGACGCGATGCTTTTGCTGCCGCCGGTGTTCCGCCGGAAAAAATGGCTTTTTGGTGGCCGAATTATGTAAAACAAACGGAATGGGTTGTCAAAGAGGAGCAAAAGCGCCGTGCCGAAATCAAACAGTTGTATAACGAAGCCGAGGGCGCGACATATTTACCGAGTCCGCTCGGAAAGTTTAAAATCTTTTCCACTGCAGATCGTATTGAAAAATTGAAAGACGGTACGCTGAATATTGTTGATTATAAAACCGGCGGGGCGCGCTCGCTTAAAGAAATCAAAACCGGCAAAGCGCCGCAGTTGCCGGTGGAAGGACTTATTGCCGAAGACGGCGGATTTAAAGACGTGACTGCGGCTACGGTGAACGGTTTGCAATATTGGGCGCTTAAAGATGAACAGATGAGAGCGGTTAAAGGTACAGACAGTGCCGAGGCTCTGCGAATCACTAAAGAAACAATACAGAATCTTATTGATGCGTATGCCGATGAAAAACAACCGTATTTGGTAAAACCGCGACCTTCCGATGTCGGTAACAGTTCTGATTATGACCATCTGTCCCGCTTGGACGAGTGGTGCGTTCATGTTGACAATAAAGCGGAGGAATAAGTTATGACGGATTTTGCCTTGGAAAAAGAGAAACTCGAACAAACCGCAACCGAGCAACAACGTGATGCCGCAAATCCGGAGCAATCCGTGTGGGTAGAAGCTTCTGCCGGAACCGGTAAAACTCAAGTACTTACCGACAGAGTTTTGCGCTTGCTTTTGAACGGCGTCAATCCGATTCGCTTATTGTGCTTAACCTATACCAAAGCTGCGGCGGTGGAGATGCTGACGCGTATTTCGCAGCGGTTGAGCGAATGGGCGGTGGAAGAAGAAAGCAAATTGGAAGATAAATTGGCAAAATTGCTCGGAGATGAATATAAATCCGCCGATGCCGCTCGTCGCTATCGGCAAAAAGCTCGCACTTTGTTTGCCAAGTTGTTGGATACTCCCGGCGGAATAAAGGTGCAGACGTTGCACAGTTTTTGCACCGATGTTTTAAAACGTTTTCCGCTTGAAGCCGGTGTTTCGCCTTATTTTACGGTTTTGGAAGATGAAGAGGTGCAAAAAGCCTTAAACCAAATAAAGGCGGAAATCGTGCAGGATGATGTTGCAAAAGACAATCCGTTACTGGCGTTTGCTCGAACGTATTTGATAAATAATATAACCGAGTTTACTTTTGGAGGCACGGTGCAAAAAATTATCGGCAGTCGGCGCAAAATGGCAAAAATTATGGCCGATTGCGGCGGATTATCCGGTTTTTTACAAGCGCTTTCCGCAAAATTAAGAATAAATGACAACGACACAGAGGAAAGTCTGAAAGCCGAATTTATGACTTCGGTACGTTCCCGTAAAGACGAACTTCTTGCAAACATAGCCGCATGGAATTTCGGCGGCGGCAGCCGAGATACGGATAAGGCTAAAAAACTATCAACGGTAATTGATAACGGTTTTGTTGCCGACGATTACGAAGTGTATAAAAGTTGCTTTTTAAAACAAGATAACCAACCGTTTGCTGCTTCTTACGTTGCTTCGCAGAAGGCACAAAACTATGATATCGGGTTGGTCGCCAGATGCGGCGTCGAAGCGGAACGATTGCAAGAGTTTGAGGGAAAATTACTGCGCTACAAACTTTATCAATCCACCAAATCCGCTTTTATTTTGGCCGAGGAAATCAACCGGCGCTATGAGGCGTATAAGCAGGAGCAATCGTGTATGGATTTTGATGACTTGATTTTTCATACGCGTAACTTGCTGGAAAGTTCCGATTCGCGCCAATGGGTGCTGTATAAATTGGACGGTGGTATAGACCATATTTTGGTGGACGAAGCACAGGATACGTCACCGGAACAATGGGATATTATAGCCAATCTCAGTGAAGATTTTTTCAACGGTGACGGACAGAGCAATATCAATCGTACGCTGTTTGTGGTCGGTGATCGCAAGCAATCTATTTTCAGCTTTCAGGGTGCCGATCCGGATAAATTTGATAAAATGGCCCAAAAGTTCAAAAACAAAGCCGAAGAAGCGCATAAAAAATTTAAAAAAGTGAATTTGGATATTTCTTTCCGTTCGGCTCCGGCGATTATGGATTCGGTCAACAAGATATTTGCCACAGATAAGGCCGCTGACGGAGTGGTTATCGAAAACGAAAAAGTTAAGCATAAGCCATGCCGTGTCGGGCAATTTGCCAAGGTGACAATTATGCCGCTGTTGGAACCGGAAGCAGGGGAAAATGTGCACAAAGAGGACGAATATTTGCGCCCGCCGACGGAACGTGTTTATAAAACCGCGTTGGTTACCAAAATGGCAGAGGCTACGGCTCATCGGATTCGGCAACTGATAGATGCGCGAGCCAAAACCGATAAACCGCTGCATTATCGTGATATAATGGTTTTGGTGCGTACCCGTAACGATTTTGTGGAAGAATTTATTCGTGCCTGCGAAAAGGAACACGTGGCGGTTTCCGGTGCCGATAAAATGATATTATCCGAACAAATTGCCATTCAGGATTTGGTGTCACTCGGCAAGTTTTTGCTGTTTCCGCAAGACAATCTTTCTTTGGCCGAAGTATTGACTTCTCCGCTGTTTTCAATGGAAGAAAAACTGCTGGAAGATATATGTTACGGTCGCAAAAAAGGCGAAACAGTGTGGGACAAAATGGGGCACGAACCGCGTTGTGCCAAAGTTTACGCTCAACTGGTGACGTTGCTGAACAATTTGGACTATGTACGCCCGTTTGAGCTGTTCAATTTTGTGCTTTCAACGATGGGCGGTCGCCGCAAATTTGTTTCGCGTATGGGGCAAGAAGTCGAAGATGCTTTGGATGAATTTTTGAATATGACACTGGACTATGAACAACATCAAACTCCGAGTTTGCAGGGATTTATCTCGTGGTTTGAACAGAGTAATCACGTTATAAAACGCGAAAGCGATGATCAGGAAACCGATGCGGTGCGATTGTTTACCGTCCATCATTCCAAGGGTTTGCAAGCACCGATAGTATTTTTGCCCGATACGGGAACCGTGCCGAGAAATAATAAAGAAAATGCCTTTTTGCAAGATGACAAACTCGGTTATTATCCGCTTAATGCGAGTTATTACGATGAATATTGCTCCGCGCTCAATCAGAAAAAAGCACTTAAATCTGCGCAAGAATATCACCGCTTGCTGTATGTGGCTTTAACTCGAGCCGAAGATGAACTTTATATCGGTGCTTACGGCAATCGCAACGCCGATTCGTGGTATGAAATATGTCGCAGAGCTTTTGATCCCGATGACAGCAAAATAGAGGTTGAAATAGAGGAAATATCCGAGGAATATGTGGCAAAAGAGCAAAAGAAAAAAAATGTTCTTGCCATCGGGGAATTTGCTTTTGAACCGTGGATAGAGGCAAATTTGGAGCCGGAAAAAGCCTTGGCCAAGCCATATACGCCATCCAAAGAAGAAACAGACGAAGAACCGGATTCGGCTTCTCCGCTGGCCGATAACGAAAAATTTTATCGCCGCGGCACGCTGATTCACCGTTTGCTGCAATTTTTGCCGCATAACTCCGGCAATCAGAAGGAGGCTATTGATATATATTTGCAAAAGAATGCAACCGCTTTTTCCGTTACGGAATGTCAACAGATAAAATCAGAAGTTATGCGGCTGATAAACAATGCGGAATTTGCCGATATTTTCGGCCCGTATTCGCGGGCAGAGGTGCCGATTATGGGAACTGTCGGCAGCAAGATTATTTCGGCGCAGATTGACCGTTTGGTAGTTATGCCGAACAAAGTGATGATTGTTGACTTCAAAACCAATCGTCCGGCCGCCCAAAATGTGGCGGAAACGCCGCCGCAATATCTTAATCAGCTCAAAACTTATGCCGAGTTGACGGCGCTGATTTATCCTGACAAACCGGTGGAAACCTATATCCTATGGACCAACGAAATGCGGTTGATGCGGATTGCATAAAAAAAATGTTGTAATTATTTTGTTTATCTTTAATATGAGTAAAAAATACACTATATGTATTATAAAATTAACAACATAAGGAGAAAAAAATGACGCAACCTTTAACAGACAGCCAGTTCGGTGATAATGTGTTGAACGCCAAAGGTTTGGTGTTGGTGGATTTTTGGGCGGAATGGTGCGGACCTTGCCGTCAGCTCGGACCGATTTTGGAAGCGATTGATAATGAAATCGGTAATGATGTAAAAATTTATAAAATGAACGTTGATGATTCACCGGAAGTTGCAAGCCAGTTGGGGATTCGCAGTATTCCAACCATGTATTTGTTCAAAGACGGTAAACAGGTTGATGTCAAGGTTGGTTTGAATACACAATCTACCATTCAGGATTGGATTCAATCATATAAATAATCCTATCCTTTACACAAATAAAAAAACCGTTCAAGCAGAACGGTTTTTTTGTTGCACAATTCTATTAATTTATTCTTCGCCGATATACATTCCGATATTGTGCGCAGCCTTAACATACGGGCTGTGTGCATCCAAACCGGTAGTGCCGGCGGCCACAACTTCTTCCAAACTGAAAGATGTAACTTTGCCTCCGGCCAGAGCCACCATTCTGTCGGTATGTCCTTCGGAAAGCAAACGTACCGCCTCGGAGCCGAGAACAACTGCCAAACCGCGGTCAAACATCGTCGGATTACCCGAGCGCTGAACGTGTCCGAGTTTGGTAACGCGGGTTTGGAAACCCTTGTAATTGGCATTAATCAGCTTGCTTAAATATTCACCGATACCGCCGTTGATTTTTTCTCCGACCATATTAACCGCATCGGTAACCGCTTCGCCGTTCTCGGTTTTAACTCCTTCCGACACCACTATCAAGGAGTGACGACGGCCGCTTTGCTTGATTTCTTCCAATTTGTTGATAATACCTTGCAGAGTATATGGAATTTCCGGCACCAGACAAATGTCGGCGAATCCGGCAACTGCCGCATGAATAGCCAAATGTCCGGCATCACGTCCCATAACTTCCAAAATCAGCGCCCGATGATGCGAACGTGCCGTCAGCAATAAGTCATCAAGAGCATTTGTACAAGCTTGACAAGCCGTGTTAAAGCCGATGGAGAATTCGGTCAAAGGCGTATCGTTGTCAATAGTCTTCGGAATGCCAATCATCTTAACTCCGGCCATTTTGCAATAGTTGCTGACAATATTCATACTGCCGTCACCGCCTACAACCAGAATTGCATCTAAGCCGAGTTCCTTAACTCCTTCGCCGAAACGTTTGGCGATTATTTCCGGATCTTCTTTGACACCGGTATTGAGCGAACCGAGATAAGAACCGGAGAGGCGTGGCCACGGAGAGTTGGAAAAATTAGATTCGGTCAAAATTTCATAAGAAAGCGGGCGGTTGGTTAAACCGTCGGTACCGTCATGAATACCATACACCTCCCATCCGAAACGCGTTGCGGCATTAACTACCGAAAAAATCACGGCATTCAGTCCGGCACAGTCGCCGCCGCTGGTTAAAATGCCTATCTTTTTAATTTTTTTCATCAACTCTCTCCGTCTTTTTGTAGTTGCATTTATACTAAAAATGATGTATACTCTTTACAACTTTGATATAAAATTTCCACTAAAAAAGTAAAGTTTATGACAACTTTATTTAAAAGAAAGGACTAACGACTCGATGACTATGAACGATAAAACGGCTAAATTACAGCTCTTGCTTTGTGAATTGAAGTTGGAGCAACGCCACGTTAATACTGATATGTCCCGCTTGTTGAAACAGGGGAAAACCATCGATTTCTTTCAAGCACGTCGTTTGAGTTCTCAAAAAAGCGGATTAGCTAAAAAAATAAATAAAGTGGAATCCAGTATCAATCCGAACATAATTGCATAACAAAAAGTTATTTTTTGCTTGCAAAATAAAAAATCGTGTGCTACACAAAAGCACAATTTAACAATATACTAAACCGAAAGGGGTGATTTAAGTGGTTCAGGTTACGGTTATCGGCAACGATGTAAACCAGTCTTTGAAAATCTTGAAAAAGAAAATGCAAAGAGAAGGCGTTTTCCGCGAAATGAAGTTGCGCCGTTGTCACGAAAAGAATTGCGAGAAAAAAGCTCGTCGTAAGGCTGAGGCAGTACGTCGTGCACGCAAACAAATGCGTAAACGCTTAGATACCGAAGGTTTCTAGAAATTTATGATTTATTATCAAGCGCCTTGTTCCAAACGAACAGGGCGTTTTTTTATGCAAAAACAATGTGGCGAAACACCGTGATTTAGCTTGACAATCATTAAAAATTAATTAAGTTATAGCCAACACTTAATATATAAAACAGGAGAAAAAAATGAGTGCTATTGTTGATATTCATGCAAGAGAGATTTTAGATTCACGCGGTACACCGACAGTTGAAGCCGAAGTTGTTTTACAATCCGGCGCTTTCGGCAGAGCCGCCGTTCCGAGCGGTGCATCCACCGGTGTACACGAAGCAGTTGAACTGCGTGACGGAGATAAAGCCCGTTTCGGCGGTAAAGGCGTTTTGAAAGCAGTTGAAAACGTAAATGAAGAAATTTTTGACGCTTTGGTGGGCTATGAAGCCGAAGATCAAATTGATATTGATACCAAAATGATTGAACTTGACGGTACCGAAAACAAAGGTAAGCTCGGCGCTAATGCGATTCTTTCCGTTTCTTTGGCTGTTGCCAAGGCTCAGGCGCGCTATTTGGGCGGTACCATGGCTCGCACTTTGCCGGTGCCGATGATGAATATTTTGAACGGCGGTAAGCATGCCGATAATCCGATTGATATTCAGGAATTTATGATTATGCCGGTGTCGGCAAACTCGATTCGTGAGGCGATTCGTATGGGTGCCGAAATCTTCCAAACCTTAAAGAAAAACTTGAAGGCTGCCGGTCAAAATACCAATGTCGGCGATGAAGGCGGATTCGCTCCGAATTTGCAATCGGCTGATGAAGCTCTGACTTTCATTGTTAACGCCATTAAAGATGCCGGATATAAACCGGGTGAGGATGTTGTTTTGGCTCTCGATGCCGCTTCTTCCGAATTTTACAAAAACGGCAAGTATGAAATGGAAGGCGAGGGCAAATCTTATACCAACGCGCAAATGGTGGAATACTATAAAGGTTTGTGCGATAAGTTCCCGATTTTTTCCATTGAAGACGGTATGGCTGAAGATGACTTTGAGGGCTGGAAATTGTTGACCGATGCTCTGGGCAGCAAAATTCAACTCGTCGGCGATGACTTGTTTGTTACCAATCCGGCTCGTTTGCAAATGGGCTTTGATAAGGGTATTGCCAACTCCATTTTGATTAAGGTTAACCAAATCGGCACTCTGACCGAAACCATGAAAGCGGTTGATATGGCTCAACGCCATGGTTATACGGCTGTTTTGTCGCACCGTTCCGGTGAAACCGAAGATACGACTATTGCCGATATTGCGGTTGCTACCAACTGCGGCCAAATCAAAACCGGTTCTATGTCTCGTACCGACCGTATGGCAAAATACAATCAGCTGATTCGTATTGAAGAAGAACTCGGTGACATGGCAGTCTATGCCGGTAAGTCGATTTTGAAGAATAAATAATTCAAACAGAATCAAATAAAAAGCGCCGCTTCAAAATGAGGCGGCGCTTTTGCATAAAACAAAATATAATTAATAGAACGTCCAAACGATTACATTATTCACTGGTTTGTCACAGTTGGCAACGGCTTTGGCAACACCGACCTGCTCTTTGTTATCGTCTTGGGCGTCTGCCTGATGAACCGTGTTCCCGTTAATAGTAATTTTATACAACCCCGAGGTTTTACCTTGTCCCCATTCTTTGGAGGCCAATTCAATGCAGGAAGACTGCGGTATCATAGCAAAAGAAACGGAGAAAGCCTTATTTTTGCGGTTGTTACCTTTATCTGCACAATTCAGCTCGACGACGCCGCCGTAGGTATTTACGATAATATCGCCGTCAATCATATCATCCGGCACCAAATGAGCTTTTTTAATCAGCGCCATATTCGGTTTACCGCTTTTAGTCAGGGTTTCATATGTTTTATGACCGGCAAACAGCGAGCGCGTACTGGCCGTAATCTGCATCAGTTGATCTATGGTTTTATTTACCTTATACACACTCATGGCTTTGGAATAACCGGCAATACCACCGACGGAAAGAACCCCGATAATAGCCAATACACCAAGCATTTCAATCATCGAACGACCGGATTCGTTTATCTTCATAATTTTTCTCCTTGCAGTTAATTTTTGCACAGCATAACAAAAATAATATAATTCGTCAATTACGAAAAATGATATATGACGCGAGTTGATTTATAACATAAAAAAAGAGGGAACATTAATTTGTTCCCTCTTTTTTTATGCAACCGGAATTCGTTGATAAATTTGTTTGTTTACGAGCTTCAAAAAATCGGCAACAACTTGCGATTTTGCAAACTCTTGCAAATCTTTTGCCAAGTCCATCAACTTCGCCAAGTCAAACTGCTTTAAGTAAAACTCGACTTGCGCCGGATTTTCCTGCATCATTTTGAAGAAGTTCAGCGGTTTGCTGCCGCGGTGCTTCAGCTCGTCTTCAATGTCTTTCAGAGCCTTTTTTATTGCCTGCTGTTGATCTTCTTCAAAAGTGGCAAAAAAACACTCATCATCCATACAAACCGTCAGCGCAGCCCACAATTCGGAAAGTTCTTCCAAATCAAAATCTCTGAGGTTGCCGACTTCGACTACTGCGACAATCAGCAAAATTTCAAATTTTTCCATAATAAGAAGATTAATAGTTATAATTACTCTCAAAGTATATAAAAACGACGCGGTATTTGCAAGTTTAAAAACAAAAAAACAGCGCCTTCAATTAAGAAGACGCTGTTTTTTTTATAGTAGGTGATATTACTTCTGGCCCTTATATGTGGCAAACTTCTTACCGTCGCGGTAAATAGTCAGCACACTCTTGTCGCCGTTCAGCTCAGCTGAAATCTTGTTGGTGAACACGGTCGGATGTCCGCCGGACCTGTGACCGTTATCCCAACCCCATTCGGTTGCAGTTGAATAGGCAAGCAAACCTTTTGCATTACCAGCCTCATCGCACCACGCCATGTGGCTTGGTTCGTCGCTGGCAATAACGTTAACCCACTTTCCAGAGGACTTAACGTAGTAAGCACCGTTCAGACGAGAGTCAGTAGACGAGGTCTTGTAGCTCATGTTGATTGCATCGGGAGCACTTGCATTCTGACGAATCAGAATGGGGAAAGTACCGTCGATACAATGCACACTAACTGCATACATCCACGTACTATGACCTTCATCCATTGTGGCTGTTACCTTAACATCGGTGAACTTCACGTTGATGTCAGGATTCCACGGTGTCGCTACGGTAATCTTACCGGGAGCTGATGAATTGAAGCTGTTCGAACCGTAAGTAACCGAAATATTATCGGTATAATCATAAACGGTTTCGGTATCGGTCGAGCTTGACTTCTTAACGTTGGCACCGGTCTCGGTGGCGTTGAAGTTCATCGTTCCGAAGTCATGTGTCTTACCTTCACGGCTGTACACAATGCTATTCGGGTCAACCGACTGCCATCTGTTCTCCTGGCTCGAGCCTTTCAGACGAGCTGTGGTAGTAATGTCTCGGGTTTCCTTGACATAGCTCCAGTAGCTGTCAGTTCTGCTCTCTGAACCGGTGAGATTAACGCTGGCAGAGCTTGTGGACTGCGAGCTGTCATCCTCACGAGAAGACCAGTTTGTCAGAACCTTAAAGCTGCGCGGGAACGACTTGTTCACTGCCTCAGTCTTCTTGGTTCCGTCGGAATAATAAGTAACCCATGTCAGAGACGTGGTCACATTATCCCGATTAACGGTAATCTGCGGATTCTCAATGGCATAGTCCGTTACGGTAACCTCCTTTTCTACCGTGATGGTACCGGGAGCTGACGAGTTGAAGCTGTTCGAACCGTAAGTAACCGAAATATTATCGGTATAGCTGTAAACGGTCTCGGTGCTTGTAGAACTCTTCTGCTGCACGTTGGCACCGGTCTCGGTGGCGGAGAAGTTAATCGTTCCGAAGTCATGTGTCTTACCCTCGCGAGTATACACAATCTTGTTCGGGTCAACGGATTCCCACTTGTTCTCTTTGCTTGAAGCGTTCAGGCGAGCTGTGGTAGTAATACTACGAGTTTCGTTAGTATAACTCCAGTTGCCTTCGGTTTTGGCAGAAGAATTTGTGAGGTTCACATTGGCTGAACTTGTGGACTGCGAATTATCCTTCTCCTTAGATGACCAGTTTGTCAGAACCTTAAAGCTACGCGGGAACGACTTGCTCACTGCTTCAGTCTTCTTGGTTCCGTCAGAATACTTGGTAACCCATGTCAGAGACGTGGTCACATCATTCTGATTAACGGTAATCTTCGGGTCGGTAATCTCATAGTCCGTTACGGTAACTTCTTTCTTCACGGTAATGGTACCGGGAGCGCTTGACGACTTGGTGTTGCTGCCGAATGCTACATTGATTTTATCGCTGTAAGCATAGGTTGCAACCGTTGCCGTTTCGCTTGAGAGGTTAACGTTATGACCTGCCTCAGAGGCATTGAAGCTGATCTTCTCAAACTTGTACTGCTCACCATCGCGGGTGTAAACAATACTGTTGGGATCAACTGAGGTCCAACCGTTAATCTGCTCGCTGCCGGCCAACGTAGCCTTGGTCTGGATGTCGCGAGTTTCCGCAGTAAAGCTCCAATAACCGTCCGTCTTGTTCTCGGTGTTGGTGAGTTTCACGCTGGCCGAACCCGTAGATTCGTTGGCATTAGTCTCACTTGAAGTCCAAGAAGTGTACGGAGTGAGCACACGATTCACACGCAGATTTGAAGTTTCCTTCTCCTCTGTGCCATCGCTGAACTTGGTGACATAAGTAATCTTGGCGAGTACATAGTCATCTTCAACGGTGAGTGATGGATCGCGGAACTCATGACCGGTTACGGTCTTCTCCTTTCGAACGATAATCTTACCGGGTGCGGTACTGTTCTGGAGGTCACTTGCCGTCGAGTTGCCCAGACGTACGCTGATGATATTGGCGTAGTCGTAGGTTTCCGTCTGTGCGTTGTTTTCCTTCAGAGTAGCGGCGCTTGACACCTTGGAAGTCTGGAACGTCAGTGTACCGAAATCGGCACTGATACCCTGACGAGTGAATACGATGTTATTCGGGTCCACGCTGGTCCAACCGTTGCTCTGCTTACTTGCGTTAAGCGTAACATTGGCCGTGATATTGCGTGTTTCCTCCTTCCACTTCCATTCACCGTCTTCCTTGTTGATGGTAGAAGCCACCGTAAAGGTAGGAGCATCGGTGCTCTCGGTTGCGTTGTTCTCGTTGGCTGTCCAGTTGGTCGTCACGACAAGACTGCGCGGGAATTCCTTCTTAACTGCATCCTTGCTCTCCGTACCGTTGATGAATTTGGTGATAAAGTCGAGAGAAACCACGACCTTATCCGGAGTAACACTCATCTGCTTGTTGCGGATTTCGTAACCTTCAACAGTGTTATTGCTGATTTTTACTAATCCGGGAGCAACAGAACGCTGAGTATTGCTGCCGTAAATCACATCAATGGCGTCGGTGTACTTATGCAGCGAGAAACCGTCCTTTTCACCGTCAGCTTTGAGCGAACCGCCCATCTGCTTAACGTTGAAGGCGATGTTGTCAAACGTATAAGTTTTGCCCTCGCGGGTATAAACAAATCCGTTTGGTACAACAGCTTCCCATTCGTTTGGCATAACCGAGCCGTCGTACAACGTAGCGTCGGACGCAAGCTTGCGCACCTGCTTGTTGTACTTCCAGTAACCGTTTTTGACCTCGTCGCCCGAGAGCAGATTAACTCTGACATCGTCGCTGGTTATCTGTGAAGCCATCTTCTGAGTAGATACCCAGTCGGTAAGGCACTTCAGAGAACGTGGTGC
This sequence comes from uncultured Pseudomonadota bacterium, assembly GCA_902793695.1. Classification (GTDB taxonomy): domain Bacteria; phylum Pseudomonadota; class Alphaproteobacteria; order RF32; family CAG-239; genus RUG410. The sequence goes on from CADBEI010000041.1 coordinate 12,423, forward strand.
GTTAATGTGGTCGTGAATCTTGTCCTTGGTACCGTCATCGAAGATAATGATAAAATCAATATCAGCGGTCACGGAGTCGTTATAGACTGTCACCTTCGGATTCTCGAACTTATAGTCGTCAGCCTTCTTATCAGCCTTGTAAAGATAAACCTGTTCGTTAACCTGCTGCTTGTAAGCAATATAGGTTGTATTGATGCGGTTATCAAACAAAGCTGCAGTGTAGCCCTGACGCACGATAGTCCTCATAGTCGAACTCAACCTCAAGATGATCATCTTTATAGATTGTACGCTCGTGCATAAGAGAATAATCAGTCGTAATCTTGTCGGCAGCGACGCCGTTGGTATGGTCGGCAGAATAACTGTCGGTCTTTCTCCAAACGGTCCAGTTACCTTCCGTACGGTTCTGAGCTTCTGTTCCGAGTTTTATGCCGTTTACCTGAGCCAACTTATAGTCAAAGCTCTTAACATCCTTCTTGTAAGGGGCAATCTTGTCCACCTTGTGCTGAAGGATAATCTCAATCTTTTCCTTAGTTGTCTCACCGGATGACCACGTGGTTACGCGGTCAAACGAACAACGCTCCCTTAAGCTGTCCAGCAACTCTCGGGTTTTGTTCTCGGCCACCACCTTTTCAATGGCATCTTCATCCAACACGCTACGCGTTGTGTTCGCGTAAATTGGCAGAACAAAGTCCTTCGGCTGTTCCTTGTTTGTCTCCTTAAGGAAGAGATTTACCTTGTATTCGGTGTCATAAACACCTGCTACATAAGTCGCACGAGTGCGAGCTTTTTCGGAAATCTCCTTGTTCTTCAGGTGTACAAACTCGGCCTTTACCAGAGTAACGGACGGGTAGTTGTAGACATGGTTGTCATACTCTACCGTCTTTGAAGTAATTTTCACAGGGATGCTCATTATCTGTGAGTCACCATAATAGTGATACACGGTATCGAGCTCCAGGTCATTACCGTCCGTGTCCTTGTCCTTGTCGCGAGCTATGCTTTCCGACGTCGGGCGGATATCCAGCTGCGCACGGGTGATATTGTAATCCTCGCGCGCCAACTTGGAATAAGCTTCCATCTTTGGATATTCCTTGTTGTCGAAGAGCTTCTCGGTTTTGCGACCGTCCTCGGTCTGCCATAACGTCAGCGATGACGTCATATCGTCGCTCACGCGGACGCGGCGCGCTGTATCAATGGCATGGTCCAAGGCCACCTCCTTTGTCACGCCTTTAACGACCGGTGTTGCCGGCTCGCCTTCTTGCTTGGAAGTGAGATCCGAAGTCATATCTCCGCATCCGGTAAAACACATGACAGCGGCGAACATTGCCACCATCCAGAAAAACACTTTCCGTAAATCTTTCTGTTTCATAATCTGTGGATTTTTTGTTTGATGTATGATTTTTTTTGCTATATATATCTAGAGCCGTAAAACAACCGAAGCTGTTTTAGGAAAATACGTTTCACATAAAATCACCTGCGAAAAGAAGTAAAATAAGCACTTCTTCTCTAAATAATATCTTAATAGGTAATTTTGCAAAGTTGATATTAACATAACTTTTACTAATTTGCAAGCAAAAAATTATACAAAAAAACGTCTAAAACAAATTAGACGTTTTTTAGGGCTTAATTTCTGCCAAATCTATTCAAAGCGACGGCTTTCCGACGGTGCATAATCACTCAGACTGTTCGGATCTGTCGGGGTTGTTTTGTCAACTTTTCTATTTGCCGGCAACGGGAACACTTTGGCGCCGCCGAAATCAATCGCTTCTTTTTCCATTTTTTGCTTTCTTTCCAGCTCATGACGCATATGTTCTTTGACTTTGGCATCCTTTTCTGCGCGGATTCGTGCCAATTCCTGTGCCTCATCATATTGTTTGGCCGGATGATTATATTTGATTATCGACTTAACATTCGGAGCCGGAACGTGATTCGGGTCAATTATCGGAGTCGTAACCGGTTGCATTGCCGGCGCAGCCGCCGGTGCCGCCATCGGAGCTGCATACGGCGCTGTCGGTAACGGAATAAACTGACCTGTATATGCGTTATAGATATATTGTCCCATAGCCGCCGGTTGCGGAGCCGCTGCAGCCGGTTGAGCTGTCGGAGTCGTTAATTGCGGCATACTTATCGCCGGTGTCGAAGTTATTGTCTGCGGAGCAAACGGATTATTGTCTCCCTCCGGTGCGGTTACCGGAAAATCTTTAGCCTCAATGGTTACATCATTCGGCAAACGCAACATCATATAACCGTTGCCGCCACCGAAAGCCGGACCTGACAGACCGATGGAATAAAATCCGCCGATATAACCGTAATCCATATCTATATAATCAACGGCAAATACGGTTTGAATCGTGGTGGTACCGACGGTGGTCATCCGGCAGGTATAGCCGTTATCCTGCAACAAAACATTGTTTACGTTTTTAACGTGAAGCAAGGTTTTGCTCGGACGGCAAGTCGGTGTTTGCCCGTTATAAGTCACATTCCAACTCAAAACCAGATTCAGCGCCATGGTATTTTGCGGATTCATCGAAACATCGGTAATTTTTACGGCATCAATATACATATATGCCGGTGTTACGCCCACCGTAATCGGCACGGAAACATATTCTTCAGTGCAGGCATGAGTTTGCGCATTACCTTCACAGGCCAGAGCCTTTTGTCTGGCGTTGCTGTCGAACATATGCAAAAGAGTATTGAAAATATATTCTTTAGATTGAGACAACTTGGCCGGAGCACATTGTTTGGAACGACAAACAATGATGGAAGACGGCATTTTTACCTGCGGTTGTTT
>CADBEI010000041.1:15254-25685 GCA_902793695.1 uncultured Pseudomonadota bacterium
AACAGACCGAATATTGAGAGGAATCCTATTTGTTTTAACATCGCGATACCTTTATCAAAATAAGCTTATAGTTCTTTAGGCTACAATAACAGGATAATATGAACGAAAAGTAAATAAAATTATGATTGAACAAAAAAAATAATGCGTTAATATGAATATTATGAAAAATTTAACAGTGTTTATTTGTACTTTGGCGGGGATTTTATTTGCGGCGACAGATATTGTTGCTGCACCGACGGCGTACAAGGCTGTTGACGGCGATTCGCTGGAACAGGGTACAAGGCGTATCAGATTGGACGGGATAGACGCACCGGAGTTTGTGCAGGTTTGTTATGACGGAGGCAATCTGGAGTATCAATGCGGGCCGGATGCGCTGAATTATCTTGAAAATTTGTTGCAAGATGCCGAAGTACGTTGCGATTGTGCGGAGAATAAGGATAAATACGGGCGTGAGGTTTGCGAATGTTTTGCCGATGATATTTCGCTCAATCTGGCAATGGTGTTCGGCGGATATGCCGTAACTTATCGCAGTGATAAATATCTTGAGGCCGAACGCAGTGCCAAAGAAAATAAACGCGGAATTTGGCGCGGCAAGTTTATGCGACCGGCACTATTTCGCGCCTTGGAACGTTTGCAAAATAAAGACGCCGCAGAAAAGTCATCCGCGGCGCCGAAATCATAAATATTGCTTATTTAATCATATACGCAAACATGGCGTAGCAAGCCGCTATACCGATGATAATTTGCACAATCGGCACCAACATCGGCACAAACCCGAAAGCAAACGTTACCAAATCAAACTTGAAGGCTCCGACCAAGCCCCAGTTAATGCCGCCGAGAAGTGCTAAAAATAATGCAATTCGTTTTAAAGCCATTTTCTTTTCTCCTTAAAAAAATTGGTTATACCGCAAGCATAATATGCAAAGCTTAACTTTGTGTAAAAAAATATAATATCGTTGCGCGCAAATACAACCTCGGTTATAAATATTTCATACTGAAAGGATATAAAAATGTCAGAAAAACTTGCATTGATTATTGCCACTTATTGTGGATTGGGATTGTCGCCGAAAGCTCCCGGCACTGTTGGTTCAATCGGCACTTTGCCGCTGGCTTTTTTACTGTGTTATCTCTTTGGCACGCTCGGAATTATCGTTGCGGCAATACCGTTGGCGATTATCGGTATTTATGCCACCGATGTGCTGATTCGCAATCAGGAAGAAAAAGATCCGGGGAAGGTAGTGATTGATGAAGTTGTCGGACAACTGCTGGCCTTTTTGTTTGTGGCCGACGCTTTGCGCGGTAATACTGCCGATTGGTGGTTGTATCTCGTAGGGTTGGCAGCTTTTCGCTTTTTTGATATTAAGAAAATGGGACCGGTTAAATGGTTCGATTCCAGAATGAAAAACGCCGTTGGGGTGATGATGGACGACGTTTGTGCCGGTTTGTTGGCAGCGGTGGTGGTTTGGGGTGTCAGAACCTATATTTATGCCAATTAAATATTTACAATCAGCTCAATTTATAATATAATGTGCGCAGAGGTAAATAAATGACAAATGCGCAAATCGGCTTAAGATGTCCGAAATCGGACGAATATCCGCACGGTTGGAAAAAGGTGGATTCCATTCCGGCAGATGAGGTGTGCGTTGTGTATTTGGGCGGCGACGGTGCAACCGATGACCGCAAAGCCAACGGCTATACCAAAGTGGCGCAAAATGATATCAAAACCGCTTTACAAACCGATGTTCCCGTTTATGGGGTAACTTATGATTTTGAAGGAAAAAATCCAACTTTTGCCCGCAAAATGCAATTTCTCAAACATCGCGCCGCCGCGCTTTTATCGGAGCGGAAACAACAACAAATAAAAGAAGATGTCGCCGATGAAAATGCCGATGAGGCATATCTGGAAAAACTCTACAAAAATATAATGGAGCCGCGGATTGTTCCTGCACAAAAAGGACGCTGTTTTACGGCGGAAGAGATATCTCGCAATATTCGCAAAATCACGTTCGTAACTCATTGTCACGGCGGCTATGTTGCGTATGAACTGGAAAAGAGAATGCGCAATCAGCTCGAAAAATTAGGATATTCTTTGCCGGAGAGAAAAAACATATTGTCGCAAATGCTGGTGGTGGCACACGCGCCGTCTTGTCCGCTCGGAGTACAGCAATCGGCATTTTATTCGTTCCGTTCGGCATACGACGGGCAGGGCGAAACCGGTTGGGGAATCTTACCGGAATATATCCGCAAACGCAAACGCGAAGAAAGGATTCGCTTTGCCGCAGACCAGAACGGCGACGCCGAAAGAGCGGCACAGAATCGCTATTTGGAAATAAAACCTTCTTATCTGGAAAAAAAGCGCTTATTCGTAATCAAGCAAAAACACCCGTGGATGAACAACGATGACGGACCGTTTATGACCAATCCGGATGAACACGGCGATATAACGTATGGCAACCCTAACCAGACGCAGGACGGTAAGTGTATGATGTTTTTCAGCCGTAATCTGATGATAAACGGCGTAAAAAACGCTCTTGATAATAAGGATAAGTTTACCCCGTTGCCGCCGCTTGAGGAACTGATAAAGGTGCGTGACGTGAATATGGATTCGCAAGAACGTCAGAATTTTAACGCCAAGCTCTCATCCGTATTCAAAGCATTATGCACCAACGGTCAAAAATTGATTGCCGAAGTGGTTAATGATTATAAATCCGGCGGTAGACAATAACTTAAGATTATAAACAAGAATCCCGCATCCACTCGACAACAGCGGAATCTTTCGCTTTTTCAAACACTTCATTTAAATAGGCTTCTATCAGAATTTGTCGTGCCTCATTCAGCGGTATGCCGCGCGACTGCATATAAAACAGCTGCTCCGCATCCAAATCACCGCTAGCGGCACCATGCGAGCACTTTACGTCATCGGCAAAAATCTCCAATTCCGGCTTGCAATCAACCTCCGCCTCATCACTTAATACCAGAGCGCGGTGGAGTTGGTAACCTGTTGTTTGCTGGGCGTCGGGCGCAATATGAATCTGCCCTTGAAAAACTCCTTTGGCTTTACCATCAAGCACACCTTTTACCAACTGATCGGAGTTCGTGTGCGGTGCCAAATGACGGATATTCGTGGTAATATCGCTGACACCGTTTTGCGCTAAACGATAAACTCCGTTAACCTCGGCAGAGGCATTTTCTTGCGTTAAGCGCACATAACTTTCGGTTCGTGCCAATGCACATTCGCCGTGAACAATAAAAGCATTATATTGCCCGTCTGCTTTGACTTGTACACTGTTCAGAGCCACATGGTGCGCTTTTTGCGCTTTGTTTTGCCGCTTATAATGTTGTAAATTTGCGCCGGTACCTACATAAATTTCATTAACGATATTATTGAAGTATTGTGCAGCATTTTCCCCGTCAAAATGCTCAATCAACGTGGCTTTTGCCCCTTTCTCGACTACAACGATGTTGCGGATGTTGCACAGGCGGTTCATGCCGGCGTGCTGATGATAATGCAAATAAATCGGCATATTAAGAATCGTGTCAGCAGTAATAACAATAAACAGACCTTCATCCAGAAACGCCGTATTGAGGGCGGCAAACGGGAATTTTTCCATATCAAAAGATTTATTGAGATACGGTTTTATTTCGCCGTCTTCTATTGCCTCATACAGCGGGCGAATAATTACACCGCGCGGTAAATCATGCGCAATATGCGTCAGTTTGCCGTTGCAATATTTTATTTCAACCGTCGCAAACGGCAGATTGCTTTCATCGTGACAATGGCCGTCGCATTGATGAGGGGTATCGTCAATTTGCGGCTTATTGAGTGCATCTTCCTTAAAATAAGAATATTTCCACGCTTCGGTTTTGGCAGTGGGTAACCCGATTCGCGCGAATACGGTACGCGCTTTTTCGCGCAAGCCTTCGAGCCACGGAATATTCTCGCCGAACAACGCTGTATTTTGTTTTAGCAAACTCATATTGACGCTTCCAGATAGTTTTTGTAACCGCTTATTTCCAACTCTTCCGCCAACGTCATATCGCCGGTTTTAATAATGTGTCCGTCCGCATAAATATGCACAAAATCCGGCTTAATCTGTTTGAGTAAATCCAGACGGTGTGTGATAATCAAAAGGGCATTATCGGCGGTATGCCATTGATTTACCCCGTTTGCCACGATTTTAAGAGCATCTATATCTAATCCAGAATCTGCCTCATCCAAAATAGCCAATTTCGGTTGCAACAGGCTGAGTTGCAGAATTTCCAACCGCTTTTTTTCACCGCCGGAAAAACCGACATTGATTTCGCGCTTAAGCATATCGGTACTGACCTCAAATTCTTTGGCTTTGGAACGGAGCAGCTTTAAGAACTCGGCGGCATCCAATTCCGGCAAATTATTGTGTTTGCGCACGGCATTGACGGCGTGTTTCAAAAAAACCTGTGTGGTCACTCCCGGAATTTCCACCGGTGCCTGCATACTCAAAAAAATACCGAGTGCGGCACGCTCTTCCGGCTTAAGTGCGGTTAAATCATGCCCGCAAAAATGCATACTGCCGCCGGTAACGATATAATCCGGTTTGCCGGTTAAAACATACGAAAGAGTAGATTTTCCGGCGCCGTTCGGTCCCATAATCGCGTGAGTTTCACCGGCATTAATCGTCAAATTCAGACGTTTGATGATTTCTTTGCCGCTTTCGGCGATTCCCGCAGATAAATCCTTTATTTCAAGCAGTTTTGACGTCATTTTCTTTTTCCTTTTGCTCCCAAGCGTCGAGGCGTTGTTCGATGACTTTCAGTTTTTCGGCCTTATAGGCGCGGATTTTATCGGTAATTCCGTAGCAACATTTCAGCTGACCGAGCATAATTTCCACGTCGGCGGCTTCTTCAATAATTTCATCGACATTATCTTTTTTGCGATTGACATTTTTCAAAATTTCTTTAATCAGTTCGCTCATTTCTTCGATAACTTGCAACATTTGCGGCTCTTTTCCCCAAACCCGTAAGGCACGCTTATATAATTCTTCTTCATTGATTTCCGTCATTATCCGACACTCCCTTCCAAACTGATATTAATAAGTTTTCCGGCCTCAATGGCAAATTCCATCGGCAGTTTTTGCATAACTTCTTTACAAAATCCGTTAACGATAAGTCCGACGGCTTCTTCTTCTTTTATACCGCGCTGCTGGCAATAAAACAGTTGTTCCGCGCTGATTTTGGAGGTGGTAGCTTCGTGTTCCAAAACCGCAGATTTATTGCGGTTGCGGATATACGGTACGGTATGCGAGCCGCAAGTTGAACCGATGAGTAAACTGTCACATTGCGAGTAATTGCGGGCATTTTTGGCATCGGCGGCAATATCCACCAACCCGCGGTAAGTTTGATTGGAAAATCCGGCGGAAATACCTTTAGAAATGATTTTGGAACGCGTGTTTTTGCCCAAATGAATCATTTTGGTGCCGGTATCGGCTTGTTGGCGATTATTGGTAATCGCCACCGAATAAAACTCGCCGACCGAATTGTCTCCCTGTAAAATGCACGACGGATATTTCCAAGTCACGGCCGAACCGGTCTCCACCTGTGTCCACGAAATTTTGGAATTGATACCGCGGCAAGCTGCCCGCTTGGTTACAAAATTATATACTCCGCCATTGCCGTCCTTATCTCCCGGATACCAGTTTTGCACGGTGGAGTATTTAACTTCGGCATTGTTCATTACCACAATTTCCACAATCGCTGCATGGAGCTGATTTTCGTCACGCTGTGGCGCGGTGCAACCCTCCAAATATGAAACATAGCTGTCATCTTCCGCCACAATCAGCGTGCGCTCAAATTGTCCGGTGTTTTGCGCGTTAATGCGAAAATAAGTGGAAAGCTCCATCGGTGCCTTTACGCCTTTGGGAATATATACAAACGAACCGTCGGTAAACACCGCGGAATTGAGACAGGCATAGAAATTGTCGGTGTACGGCACAACCGAACCCAAATATTTTTGCACTAAATCGGGATGATTTTGCACTGCTTCGGAGATAGAACAAAAAATAATGCCTTGTTCCGCCAACTTTGCCCGATAGGTTGTTGCCACCGAAACACTGTCAAACACTGCGTCAACCGCTACCACACCGGCCAGAGCTTCTTGTTCTTTAAGCGGGATTCCGAGTTTATTGTAAGTTTCAAGCAGTTTTTCATCAACATCCTTAAGACTTTGCGGGCGCACTTTTTGCTTTGGTGCGGCATAATAGCTTAAATTCTGGAAATCAACGGCATCGTATTGCAACTTGGCCCAATGCGGTTCTTTCATGGTCAGCCAATGGCGATACGCCTTAAGACGCCGCTCCAAAAGCCATTCCGGTTCATTCTTTTTTGCGGAAATCAAACGGATTATATCTTCATTTAAGCCACACGGTACCGTATCAGCCTCAATTTCGGTAGTGAAGCCGTATTTGTATTTATCCCCGCTGGAGTCCGTAATTTCCGGTTTTTGCGTCATAAAATCCCCTTTTTGTAGGGGCATAATAACAATCTGCATCAAAAAATCAAGAATAATATGTGGATAATAATGAAAATTTAACAAAAATGTCACACAAATTTAAAAAAAAGTGTGATACACTAAATTCAGACTATTCTATAGAATAAGGAGGAGATAATGATATCGATAGTAAAATTTATCAAGAGATGCGCGTTGGCGTGTATACTCTCGTATGCATTCGCCGCAACGCCGTCTTGGGCAGATATTTGTTTTCTGCCGACAGGAGCCTGTGAAAAAGGCGCCGTATTAAAAACCGCCATACAGAAGACGTGTGATGATTACGCACAGGAAGACGGATATTTTATGGAAGAAAAAGAGGATATGAACTGTTCTCTTGCTAATATTCCGGGCTGTACATTATATGAATGTACGGCAAAATCGTGTGAAGATCGCGGTTTTAAGATTCCGGGTACTTCATCGGAAGATGATTATCCGGGAGCTCCGATACGGAAACATTTGTTGAATCGGAAACGCATAAATCAGGTCATGCGATGTGCGGCAAGTGTGTTTCTAATGCGGAAGTAGAATGTCCTGACGGCACGGTTTCGGAATATCCGGCAGGCTGTTACGAATGTTTTCAGGTAGGCAATACCGGTGCCGGCGGCAAGCAATGCCTTAAATGCCTTGTTCTGGATGGATATGCTCCGGAGGGCTCTTACTTATCATCTCACGATTCTTCGTGCTATGATTTTGTGTCAAGACGCGCTTCCAGTGGCGAACTGTGCTATAAAGGCACGAGAAGAACATGCACTTCGGGCAGTGACCAATATTTGGCAGAAAAAACGATTAACGGTAAAACAATATGCCAATGTGAAAATTATGAATATACTCTGAAGGCTGAACCGAACGAGTTGCAATTTACCGCAGTCGGCGGTGACAAAACCGTCACAGTTACTTCTCAGCGTAAGGGCGAAGAATTTGAAGCATGGGATTTTGATGTATCGACCGGAACCTCTTGTGCCTGCACGGTAACAAAAGAAGACAGTAAGGTAAAAGTTTCCTGCCTTCCGAACGAAAATGCAGAGCGCAGAAGTTGCGCAATCACAATAACCCAAACTGAAGAAGACGGGGAAATCAACACCATAAACATCGGTATAATTGTTGAGGGTGATACTTGTGCCGTCGGACAGCTGTCGCAAACTTGCTCCGACAGCAACAGCGTACCGCGGGATAACGGTACCAAATCGGTTGCCGGTCAAACCTGCTATGATTGTCGGAATGATGATTGCGGTAGCGAATGGTTCAGAGGTGAGGCACCTGCTCCGACAGGATATAATGTAAATCGGCTTCCTTCCGGAACGGTTTGCCATCAACCTATTGTTGTTGAATCGGAAGAGGAATCTTGTCTGGGAGGATACTACGATACGCCGCAAAATTGTACCAACGGTTACATAGAAGATACAATCAACAAATCTGACGGTTCGTTGTGCTACAAATGCGTTTCGGCTCAATGCCCGACAGGCAAAAACTGCACGGATGATCCGGTATGCCCGAGTGGCAAAGTATGTACGGATAAGGTTGATTGCCAAACCATCCAAATCGGGGATTCGCAAAAGTATTATGATTGTAAATGCAAGGCTTCGGCAATTGCTTGCGACAGCGAAGGTTATGAAGTTGATGCACAAAACTGCGCTTGCACACCGAAACGTTGCGATATCGGATATGACGAACGCATTACAACATGCGAACCAGGTTGGAAACTTGACGAACCGGCAGGCAAGTCCGGTGATTTAGCCTGCAATCGTTGTATTGAAGAAACTTGTCCGTCCGGTCAGACTTGCAAACCTTGGCCGTATTGCAGTGATGGTACAGATTGCACTCCGAACCCGAATATAGAGTGCGATACCATTAAGATCGGTGCTGATTTATTATACACGAATTGTAAGTGCAAAATCAGCGCAAGTTCGTGCGGTGAGGGTTATGATTTTGACGACAATCGTTGTGAATGTCGTGAAAGCGAATGTCCGGTAGGCTACAAGACAGAAACGACTTCTTGTACCGAGGGATATGACTTTACAACCTCCGGTAAAGCCGGCGAAAAAGATTGCGGTAAGTGCACGGCAAGAACCTGCCCTGCCGGTCAGATTTGCACCACTGATAAGATTTGCCCGAACGGAAAATCTTGTCCGGATAATCCTGATATTCAATGTGAGCCGATAATATTGGGTGATGAAGCTAAAGTAACCAACTGTCGTTGTACTTTAAGCGGAACCAAGGTAGGCTATACTTTGAATGCGGGTTATTGCAAGTGGGATGCTGATACCTGTCCGAACGGTACGGCTACGGAAATGCCGGCTACTGTATGTCCGACGGAAGATGCCGGCGGTTATCACGTGGTTGATACCGCAAAATATGCCGGCGATAAAGTATGCAAACGGTGCGATGAAAACACCTGCCCGAACGGTAAAACTTGCTGGCCTAATCCGATAAATCCGGGCAACGGTGCGGATGCTACCGGCAACCCGTATGTGAAGTGTCAAAAGATTAAACTCGGTGCAAATTGGGCATACTATGATTGTACTTGCAATGTCAGTGACACCGCATGCGGTAATGGTATGCAGGCCAATAGAAACACATGTTATTGCGAAAAATGTGAAGGAAAACTGTTGTCTGAACTCAATGGCCCGATGACCTGCGAGAAATTTACTTGCGGTGGCCAGACACGTTATAGAAATTGTGTTCCGTGGGGTAGCCAATGGCAACTTACACCGGACAGCAAGTGCAATACACCGAAAGTTTCCGATGACGGCAAAACATATTATGATACCAGCGTAATTTGTCAATGCAAGAGAGGTTATAACTCCAGCTCTTGTAACAATAAATGCGCTTCGTATGAAAAATGTATGACCAACGGAACCGCAAACGATGACGGAGCATCCTGCTATGAATGTAAGGATGACGAGTGTGACGGCAGTTATGTAAAGGAACCGAGCCAATGCGCTTCACAAGGCAAAGAGGCTAAACAGGTTGATACTACCGAAGCCGGCTCCAAGTGCTACGAATGTATCAGCACCTGCGCTAAGAAGAACTGCGACAACTATCCTTACGCCGAATCTGAATTCATTAAGAGTTCGCCTGATTACTACGAAGAATGTGATCCGGGATGCGGCGCAGAAAAGAGGTATAAATGTGCCGGTGGAGCCACAGCTGCCACTCACAAGAACGGTAAGACCGTATGCACAAAAACAGGTGGCTCCGGAAAGACCAAGTCCGATTGCGATAAGGAATTTCCGAACTCTGACGGTTGGGAGTATTTGGGCGCCGATAACCAAGGTAGTGTAGCCGCTCGTGAATATATGGATAAATATAAATGGCCTTCATATCAATACGAAATCAAAGGTTGTTCTGCTGGCAGCAATAACTATGTATACGGTCGTAAATACAGTACGGTATGCAACGTATATAACTACTGTTATGAACCGAGCTTGAATTTCAAGTGTTTCAAGACCAATCAGGTGTTTAATATGGAAAATAGCGGTTTCTGCTGCAAAACCAGCGGTAACAGAGCAAATGTCTACGGCGATTATGGCGTGATAACCACTACCGATGAGTATTGTTGCTATAAGGGTGAAGGTTGTCCGACCAGCAGAATAGCGACAAGCGATCCTGCGGCTAACCAACAGCCTGTCAGCAAATGCTCTGAAGGAGTGGAGGTTCCGAAGGATCAGATGTCGAAATACACCACAGCATGCTCTACTACTTATGCTGTACCTGTACTCAAAAACCTAATTCGTAATAAACAGGTAATAGAAAAATAATCAAAGGGCGGTGGATTTATCCGCCCTTTATTTTTTTATAAGATGCCGCATAAAAAAGTTGACAAAACAAGCAAATATGCTAACATAAGGGCAAGTTTACACAATATGGAGGAACCTGATGTCAAAGGCAACGATAATAAGAAGATGCGT
>CADBEI010000042.1 GCA_902793695.1 uncultured Pseudomonadota bacterium
AAAGTTCGGAATTAACGAAAAGGTGGTGTATCCGCACTCGTTTCGGCACCGCTTTGCCAAGAATTTTTTGGAACGCTTTAACGATATTTCTTTTTTGGCAGATTTGATGGGACACGAAAGTATCGAAACAACGCGTATTTATTTGCGGCGTACCAGTACGGAACAACGTGAAATCGTCGATAAAATTATTGATTGGTAGAAAATTTTGTCAAAAAATGATTGACAATGCGAATTTGTGTGTTATGATGGGGATATTCGAGAGATTATTATCATAAGTATTAACAAAAAACTTTAGTTATGGAAGAGCTGAAGCATACCAGATTTATCTGGCCGGTAAAATCACCGTTTAAAATCGCTTATCGCGACCCGCTGTCGGGAGTGATGACCTTGTTGCCGTATGTTGACCTCCAATGGAAGATGAAAATTTGGGGAATTGCCATCGGCGAACGCGTGTATAAACTCACTCACGAGCGCGGTGCCGATTGGTTTACGGCCAGAAGCTACGCCGATAAGCTGTGTCAGGGATATATGCCGGATACAGCCGATTTGGACATAGCGTATGCCTGCAAAGACGGGTTTAACGCCATCGTCGATTTTCTTAAATCCAAAAGAATTAATGCCGAGCCGTGGCAAGACGGCTGGTATTGGAGCGAGGAAGATGACGAAGACGAGGCGATTGTGGTTGATATGACCGACGGAAAGGCCGGTTCGATTTTCAAAACAATCAAAAACGGTTATACTCGTTTGGTCAGCCGCCGCATTGCCGACAAGCCACTGACGGTGCACTTCCCGCTGGTGTATCTTGATGAGGGCATTTTCAAAATCTCTTACGATCTGATTTTGCCGCGCAAGCATCAGCTGTGGGGTATTCAACTCGGCAAAAACTATTTCCGTCTGCGCGAAGAAACTCCGCAGAACTGGTATCAGGCCAAGGCCGCCGCCGAGCAGATGTCTACCGATTTGGTGCGTATTTCGTTGCCCAAAAAGGAGATGTTTGACGAGTTGCGACGTGAACGTGAGGCCGCCAACGATGCGCTGATGAAGTTGCAGGCATTCGGTATTGCAACCGATTTATGGTTGGATAAATCGTGGGGGTATCTGACCTCATCGGAACATTCAAACTGTTATGTTACCTGTGAGCACGAGATGATTCCGAAAGATGCGGTTAATCCGTGCCGTTTTATCGGCGAAAACAAAAAACACCGGACGGTGTTGTTGTAAATTATGAGAAAATCCTTCAAAAACCGGTTGTTTTTGGAGGATTTTTTGTTTATAGTGCCGCATAAAGGGGAAAAATTATGCAAATAAGTGCAAAATATCAGGCGGTGCTCGAAATTTTGGAAAAGGTGCTGCAAGACCAATATCCGGCCGACAATATAATTAAAGAATATGTGCGGGCGCGTAAATATATCGGTTCCAAAGACCGCAAGTTTATTATCAATACGGTGTGGGATATCATTCGCCATCGCAGCCGCTTGGAGTTTGATTGCGGTTGTTGTGAGGCGCGGATGTTGCTGTTGACTTATCTTAAAGACGAGGATTTTGATATTGCGGCCGACGGCTCGGAATACGGCTTAAAACCGCTCGATAAACCGGAAAAAGAAAAACTGGCGCACTTAAATCAGGATGTTTATCCCGAATATATTGAAAACGAATGTCCGAAGTGGCTGTATGAAAAAATAAACAATCCGGCGTTGGTGGCTGCTCTCAATACCACGGCGGCGGCCGATATAAGGGCGAATTTTATCTCGCGTGAAGATGCCAAAAACAAGTTGCAGAAAGAGGGGCTTTTCTTTTCGTTTACGCCGTATTCGCCGTATGGTTTGCGCTCGGAGGAACGGATAAATTTGCAAAATTGCATAGCTTATCAAAACGGCGAGATTGAAGTGCAGGACGAAGCCTCGCAACTCGGGGCGATTTTGTGCGATGTGCGGGCGGATTTGAAAATCATTGATTATTGTTGCGGCGGCGGAGGCAAAAGTATGATGCTCGGCGCGCTTCTCAATAACAAAGGTACAATTTGGGCGCACGATAAAAACGTTAAGCGGATGGACGGATTGCACGATAGGGCGGCTCGGCTCGGCATTAAGAATATTCAAGTTACAGAAACGTTGAAGCCGACCGATTTGTTTGACCGTTTTATTGTGGATGCGCCGTGTTCGGGCAGCGGTACCTGGCGACGCTCGCCGGATGCCAAATATCGGCTGACTCCGAAGCAGTTAAAAGCGATTGAGCAAGCGCAGGAAGAAATTTTGGAAACAGCCGCCGCGCATCTGACGGACAAAGGGAGAATTGTATATATGACCTGCTCGGTGTTGCCGGAAGAAAACGAGGAACGAATAGAAAAGTTTTTGACGGCTCATCCCGATTTTGTAACGGTTGATATGCAAAAATTATGGGAACGCAAGTTGGAACAAACGTATCCGTTTAAGGAAACGCATTGGCTCAAATGCTCGCCGCTGACCACCGGTACCGACGGCTTTTTCGTTTGCGTTTTGCAGCGGAAATAGCGTAATTCGCAAGGCAAAAAATAGCGCTTGCAATCGGCGGGATAATCGTCTATAAGAGGTACAATTTAATTGTTTACGGAGTAAAAAAATGGGTTTTAATTGCGGAATTGTCGGGTTGCCGAATGTTGGAAAATCTACTTTATTCAATGCGTTAACACAAACAATCGCGGCACAGGCGGCGAATTTTCCGTTTTGTACGATTGAGCCGAACACCGGTCGGGTGGCGGTGCCGGATAAGCGCTTGGATAAGCTGGTGGAAATGGTTCAGCCGAAAAACATTGTGCCGACACAGCTCGAATTTGTGGATATTGCCGGTTTGGTCAAAGGTGCGTCCAAGGGCGAGGGGTTAGGTAATCAGTTTTTGGCGAACATTCGCGAAACCGATGCCATTATTCACGTTTTGCGCTGTTTTGAGGACGACAATATCACGCACGTCGAAGGCAGTGTCAATCCGGTGCGCGATGCCGATATTGTTAAGACCGAGCTGATGATTGCCGATTTGGAATCTCTTGAAAAACGCATTGAAAATCTGCGTAAAAAAGCCAAGGCCGGCGACAAGGAATCTGCAGTAAGTGTGCGGGTTATCGAGCCGATTATCGAGGCTTTGAAACAAGGCAAACCGGCACGTTCGGCGGCTCCGGACGAGGCCGATAAAGAAGCATATAAATGCTATAAAATGTTGCAGTTGCTGACTTCTAAGCCGGTGTTGTATGTGTGCAACGTTGATGAAAATTCGGCGGCGAGCGGCAACGATTTTTCCAAGGCCGTGGAGCAAATGGCTAAAGAAGAAGGCGCCGAAAGCGTGGTTATTTCCGCCGAAATTGAGTCCGAAGTGGCACAACTGGAAAGCGAAGAAGAAAAGACCGAGTTTTTGTCGGCTTTGGGGTTGGAAGAAACCGGACTTGCCAAGATTATTCACGCCGGATATAATTTGCTCGGTTTGCAAACATATTTTACCGCCGGACCGAAAGAAGTGCGGGCGTGGACTTTTGTTAAGGGGATGAAAGCGCCGCAATGCGCCGGTATAATTCACTCCGATTTTGAGCGCGGCTTTATTCGGGCGGAAACGATTTCGTACGATGATTACGTTAAATTCGGGGGCGAACAGGGTTGTCGCGATGCCGGCAAAATCCGCTCCGAGGGCAAGGAATATCAAGTCCGCGACGGCGATTTAATGAACTTTTTGTTCAACGTATAAGACGAAAAAACTAATATCATCCCTCGAGGTGCGCGGTGTAAAAAATAAACCGTCATCCCTCGAGGTGCGCGGTGCGTCACCGCGTCAAGGTATCTTATCTTTCGGCGCAGCCGCTTCAGAATCAGGTATAGCGCTACGCAAAGGTCAGATCGCTGGACGACTTGAGGCGCAGCCCAAGTCGAGCGATGACGATATTAAATGCGAGGTATGACAATATTTTTTCTGACGCACAGCGCACTTCGAGCGATGACAATAATATTTTCTGACGCACGAACACACCGTGCCTCCTCGTAATGACGTTTTTATATCATCGACAAGGCTTTATCGGTATATTCCTTCATTGTTTCGGCGCTCTTACGCAGTTTGGCGTGTTCTTCGGCGTTGAGTTTCGGCATAATCACATGATGAATACCGCGGCGGGTAATTACGGTCGGCAACGAGAGGCTGACATCATTAACCCCCTCAACCTCGGTGTGATGTGACGACACGGTCAAAATCGAATAATCGTTGTTGCCGATGGCGCGGCAGATTTGGGTTAAGGCACCGGCAATACCGTAGCAGGTGGCACCTTTGCCGGCAATAATCTGATAAGCGGCATTGACCACACCGTCGTTGATTTCGGCCTTTTTGGCGTCGTCGAGAGTTTTGCCCACATCGGCGGCATATTCTTCCAAAGTCAGCGTTCCGGCCTCGGCATTAGACCAAACCAAGACTTCGCTGTCGCCGTGTTCACCCAAAACGTCGGCGTGTACGGATTTGGTGGAAACGCCCAAGAAAAAGGCAAGCAACGTTCTGAAACGCGCCGTATCCAACACCGTGCCGCTGCCGATAACGCGTTCTTGCGGAAATCCGGAAAGTTTGAGCGCAACCTCGGTCATAATATCGGCCGGGTTAGCAGTAATCAGCAAAATACAATCCGGTGCATATTGCACAATCTGCGGAATGATATCGGCGAAAATTTTGACATTGCGTCCGAGCAGGTCGATTCTGGTTTCGCCCGGTTTTTGATTGGCACCGGCGGTAACAATCACGATACCGCAATCTTTTAAGTCGGCATAAGTACCGGCCTTGATTTTGGCGGCGTTGGCAAACGGTGCGGCGTGCGCAATATCGGTTGCCTCGGCAAGAGCCTTTTGCTGATTGGCATCAATTAAAATCACCTTATGCGCCACTCCGGTCATCACCAAAGAAAACGCGGCCGCACTCCCGACGGCACCGGCGCCGATAATTCCTATTTTCATATTTTTTCTCCTTAACGTTAGCAATTTATTATGAATATCTATACTTTTTTTATGCAAAAGCAAGATTTTTTTGCTAAAATTATGCATAAAATGAAATGTCATCCCTCGAGGTGCGCGGTGTAAAAAATGAATAGTCATCCCTCGGTCTGCGCTATGCGTCAGGCCGTCAAGGGATCTTGTCTTTGCGAAGCGCAATATGAGATGAAGCGGAAGCAATGCCTGCGGCATTGAAAGGTCAGATCGCTGGACGACTTGAGGCGCAGCCCAAGTCGAGCGATGACAATGAGGTATATAAAAACGGAGGGAAAAATGCTGAAAACGAATGCCATGCGTATAATAGAAACCGCCGGAATCTCGTATCGGGCGTATGAATGGGAGCCGGTCAACGGTTTGGAAGCATCGACGGTGGCGGCGTATTTGCATCAGCCGGCGGAGCGGGTATTTAAGACGCTTATTACGGAAGCGCCGACGGCTCAACACGGCTTTGAACACTATGTTTTTGTGGTTCCGGCCGACAAAGATTTGAGTATGAAAAAGGCGGCGCAGGCGGCGGGAGTGAAGAGCGTGGAAATGCTGCCCTTAAAAAAGCTGTTGCCGCTGACGGGATATGTGCACGGCGGATGTTCTCCGGTGGGGCTGAAAAAGGCGTTTCCGGTGTATATTGACGAGACGGCGATTTTGTTTGATACGTTTTTTGTGAGCGGCGGCAAGGTGGGGCTGACTCTGGAGCTCAATGCGGAGGAATTGGCGGCGGCGATAGGTGCAAAATTCGCCGACCTGACGTTGGATTAAGATGATGAAAATGATGTACGTTTACATTCTGACAGGGAAGAGTAATTTCGTGTTTTATGTGGAAGTTACGGATGATTTGGTGCGCCGCGTGTGGGAACATAAAAATAAGTTGCACGATGGGTTTACGGCACGCTATAACCTGAATAAGTTGGTATATTATGAGGTTTATGATGACGAACTCACGGCGATTGAACGTGAAAAAACGCTGAAGAAGTATTATAAAAAGACCAAACGCCAACTGATAGAGGCAAAAAACAAGTATTATGATGATTTGTATGATACACTGATGTAATTGAACTGATGTAATTGAGGTTTACTGTCATCCCTCGGTCTGCACGGTGTAAAAATGAATAGTCATCCCTCGGTCTGCACGGTGTAAAAATGAAATGTCATCCCTCGAGGTGCGCGGTGCGTCACCTCGTCAAGGGATCTTATCTTTGCGAAGCGCTTATTATGAGATTCGGAAGTGGCACTTGCGTGCCAGAAGTCGAGATACCTTGACGCACGAATGCACCGCATCGTGCGAGGTATGACAATAATACTTTTTTGACGCACAGCGCACTTCGAGCGATGACGATATTAAATGCGAGTGATGACAATATTAAAAAATCCCTACAAAAAACATAAAAAAAACGCGAAAAACGCATAATCATAACCTAAATTTTAATTGACTTTTAACAATCGATGATATAAAATGCGCGTATGTGAAAATATTTTAAAGCACACAAATGTATTTAACTGCCTGAATTATAGGTATTATTGGAGGACCAAATTATGAAATACACACGCACCGCACTCGGACTTCTGACACGTCAGTACAGAAGTGTTTTGAAGAAAAAATGTTGGCTGATTAACGTGGGGCTGTTTGCCCTAGGAGCGGCGGGTGTAATGGTTCCGAATGAGGCAGAGGCGGCGACGGGATGCTCGGCTTTGAATGCTACAAGTTCTTCCTTGCAAGATGTAATAAATTGTCTTAAAGCATCTCAACTTGCGGTTGGCTATGATAATACAGCGACTGGCGACTACTCTACGGCGCTGGGACATAAAACGAGTGCGACTGGAGATAATTCTCTTGCAATAGGGTACAGGGTAAAAGCTGTTAAAAAAGGTGATATAGCTATAGGTGATTCAGGTACGGAAGCCAGTGGTGAGTGGTCTATTGCAATCGGGTCGGATGCAAAGTCAACAGGCGATTTATCCATTGCAATCGGCGAGGAAGCAAGGGCAATAGGCGATCAATCTATTTTGATTGGTGGTGGTGCTTGGCGGTCGGCAAGTGGTGATCACTCTATTGTGTTTGGAAAGCGCGGAAGAGCATCAGCAGATTATGCTACAACGTTCGGTTCTTTTGCTTATGCATCCGCAAAGTATGCTATGGCTTTAGGTAATGCTGAAAATGATGATCATGCAACACAGGCAAGCGGATTAAAATCAGTTGCGTTAGGTTATCACGCAGTTGCCAGTTCTGAAAATGCAGTTGTAATCGGTACTGATTCAACCGACGGCGGGGCGGATACCATTTCTGTCGGTAACTCTACCACACAACGCAAAATCGTAAATGTTGCGGCAGGTACGGCGGATAATGACGCAGTTAACTTTAAGCAAATGACTGATGCAATTGCTGCGGCTGGCGGCGGAAGTTATACCGAGGGTACGGGTATCGATATATCAACCGTCGACGACGAGGAAGTCATTTCCCTCGACACGACGTATATGAATAATAACTATTATACGAAGTACGGATTGGGCGGAAAAATATCCGCCGCCAATGACAATGCAACTATAACGACAATCGCAGCATAAGGAGGACTTTAAGATGTTGAAACTTACTAAAACGGGTATCGGACTTTTAACCAGACAATATCGCAGTGTCCTCAGAAAATGCTGGATGATTAATGTCGGTGTGTTTGCGTTAGCGACAATGCAATCAAATCCATCAAACGCTGCGCAATTATGTTATGATATAGATAGCGGCGCAGTCGTATATGGTGATAGTTGTCCTAGTAATTATAGAATTATGCAAGGAATTCATCAAGCTTGGTCTGCTGATTATGAACATTACTACGATTTAAATCATGAACATTTAATTATAAGAAATGATGATGCATGGAAAGGGGTTACCTTAACTTATCAGGATATAACTTTTACTCAAGGAAGTAATTATTCAGTCCGTACCAAGTTAACAATGGATAGGTTTATGCTTAATGGTTCCGCAGAAGCTACAGGTATTATCTTTGATAACCAAACCTATACCTCTGGTAATGCTGGTAACTTAGCCACGGCTGGTTGGGTTAATGCATATTATCAGACTGCGCTTTCGGCGACTAACAAATTAAACACTTCGTATATTGACACAAGTTCGTCCGCGAGGTTTGTATCGGACACCGAAAAATCGACTTGGAATAGCAAGGCAACCCTCGACGAAGTGCGTGCTCTTGACGATTTGAATAACTATTATACGAAGTACGGGAGGACTTTAAGATGTTGAAACTTACTAAAACGGGTATCGGATTGTTAACCAGACAATATCGCAGTGTCCTCAAGAAATGTTGGGCAATAAACGTCGGACTGTTTGCGTTAGCAACAGCGACGTTTACCACAGTCTCTCCAAATGAAGCAGAAGCTGGTGATTCAGGCGTTCAAAAAGGCGATATTGATACATAAAGGCGATATTGATACATATGGAACACAGAATGGTGAGTTATGGAAGTTTTGGTATGATAAATATACAAGAGATACTGCTCGTAATAATTTCCTTGATGTACTAACTTCTGTAACAAGCGCACCACAGCATCCTGAGTATTTTCACGGCTCATATTTTGATTTGGAACTCGCATTACAAGATATTTCCAGCGGCCGAATTTTTCAATCCGGCGCTATAGGGACTCACGATATTGCTACAGGTGCGATTACTGAGACTAAACTTGTGTCTGATGCTGTTACATCAGGGAAAATTAAGTCCGGTGCTGTAACCGATGCAAAAATAGCATCTAATGCTGTAACTACGGCGAAAATAGCTTCCGGTGCCGTGACTGATGCTAAAATTGCCAGCGGAATTACGGCAAGCAAGATTACGCAAACCGCATCGGAAAGGTTTGTATCGGACACCGAAAAATCGACTTGGAATTGAATAACTATTATACGAAGAGTCAAGTAGATTCAACGGCTGCGGCGGGGCAGCCGATTGCACCTGAGTCAGAAATTTTGAGTGCCGGTTTGGTTCATCAGGCGGGTGAAGAAACTATCACCGGCACCAAGACTTTCGCAACCGCGGGTACGACGGTGGATAACGTAACCACCAATAATACCGTCGTGGTGAACGGCAGTTCGATTACCATGAACGAGGTGGAGACGGATACCAGCGACGCAGAGCCGGTTGTAAGCACAAACCCGAAGATTACGCTCAACGGCGCTACCGGTGCGGCTGACTTTACCGGAAATACCACCATCGGCGGTACTTTGGGCGTGACCGGAGATACGACTCTGACCGGTGGTTTGAGCGTGACCGGGGCAACTATTTTATCCGCAACCAGCGGCTTGCAATTTGGTACCGGCGCAGGCGTGCAGAATGTTAATGGCATCGCGACCACTATCGGTACGGCCGGTTCAGGCGGTACGGCTTCTAACGAAAAACTGGCAACCGAATTGGCCGTGGCAAACGCTTTGACCGGCTATGTTTCCGCTGTGGCAGAGGGCACAACCAACGGCACCGTCGCGGTGACGAAAAACGGTACAACCACCGATGTGGCAGTTCATGGCTTAGGCTCGGCGGCGTATGCAGATACAGGTGCGTTTGCAACTTCTGCACAGGGCAGTTTGGCCGACAGCGCGCTGCAAAGTGTGGTGATTAACGGAACAACTCTGAATCAAGACAGCAGTTCGATTACGCTGAACGGTTCGAATTTGGCGCTGACGAGTTATACTAAGGGCTCGAGCAGTGCGGATATTGCCGCAACCGATTCGATTAATGTGGCGTTCGGTAAGGTGGAAAATCGCCTCGACAATATTAATAATAATATGTTCAGCAAAACGAACATTAAAAACAGTGAGTCGCCAAGCTCCGCCGATACCGTATATTCTACCGGATATATCAATACCGAGTTCGATTACGGCAATGTGGAAAATTCGACCGACGGTATGTATTCCGGTGTTAAGGGTATTAATACGGAATATCTGCAAACCGCGGCCGTTAGGTCGTTTGTGCCGGTCGGCGGAGATGATGCCGCTGCGGGTAAGGCGCGCGGAGACAGCTTGAAAGCGGCTTGGAGCGGCAGTGGCGATGATTGGCACAATGATAATCTTACCACACTCAGTAAGGTTGTTGCCAGTGCAACTTGGAATGCGCAGAATAAAAATACTGTCTTAACTGAGGGTACAAAAAATGTTACATATACCGTTAATTTCAGTGCCAATAGTACGCCACTTGCAAATGCCGGTATCGACAGTAATAATATGAATGAGTCGGTTTATAAAGAGATTAAAGACTCATTTGTTAAAATCGGGGATACTAATAATTATACCAACTCTTATTTATCCAGTGTGACGATTAATGATGGTACTACCAGTACTACAATTACACAGTTTACAGGAAGTCAAAAACTGAAAATGGAAAAAGTGTTGGAACAAATGATTGTTACGGAAAAGAAATTAGCACTTTTCGAAACAGAAGACAATTCTTGGGATAAAGACCATTTGACCGAGGCACAAAAGAACGCCTTGGATAAATACTTTGCTTCAGTTCCGGCTACGGCAGAGGATATCACTTCTTATGGCGCTTCCAACGATGCAATATATAAGAAATTTGTTGAGGGTGATAAAACACTGCATACCATCAATACCGAAGATACGATTGCCGAAAATATGGTACGTCTGGACGCGGTTATCGGTAAGATAGAGGGCGGCGCCGGTCAGAATGTTAAACCAACCCAGACAATCGGCGAAAACTTGAAGGCGCTGGATGATACCCTCGGTCGTAGAATAAGCGGTGCTACATATTTGGATGCAAATACGACGGCAACCGATGCGATTGTCAGATTGGCAAATTATATGGGTAAATATGGAAGTTTCGACTTCTCGCAAAAGAGTATTGCTCAGACTTTGGCAGAAATGCCGTCGGTTGACCAGTCAAATTTGGTACATACTCACGGCAACGAGAGAATCTATGATAAGAAGTATTTTGAGGGCCAAACCTATGTCAATAATCAATTCACTGTTGGTAAAAAGGTCAAGTTGGTAAAAAGGTCAATGAGCAGATTATAGGTGCCGATTGGGGTAGTAAGAGTTATTCCAATGTCGGAGGATTTACGGTTATAGTCGATAATCCGAATTATGATGAAACTAAACCGGAAAGTGCAACAAATCCTAAGAAATTGACTGTGCCGGGAACACTCAGTTTTACGGTAAAATCAGGAACCGCAACCGGTACAACGGAAACAGAGTATAAGACCAATGCGCATGAGTTGATTACTACGTTTGCTGGTGGTATCAATAGTTATATTGTTAATGCTCATGTTATCACCGAATATACCGATGATGCAGTCACTTCGTTTACGGATACACAACAAACGGCTATTCAGCAAGCGTTATCTCAAGATGAAATCAATAGTTTAGCTTATACGCCAAATACCGAAGATATTGTTGATCCGAAATTTACGGTTAATTACCTGAATGGCGATACGCATGTGTACGGAGGTTTGCAGACTGACGGAGAAACTGTGTTGTCTGCTGCCAACGGCTTGAAATTTGGCGAAACAGGACAAATGGTAAACAGCATCAGTACCGCCATTACGGGTACGGGTTCGGCCAACGC
>CADBEI010000043.1 GCA_902793695.1 uncultured Pseudomonadota bacterium
CCAAAATTGCGGCGGAAACTTCAAATCAAACATCAGTTGTTCGATTTTAGCGGCGTGCGGCTTTAATTTATTGATATCGGCAAGGGTAGGTTGCGGCGGGATTATTCTTTCCAGAATTCCCAAGCGTTTATATGGCGATAAGCGGCCGATTTCTTCAAGAGAATGAGTTTCCAAAACATTAAAGGCTTCAGCGGTTTTTTGTTGGTGTAACGGCGTATATTTTTGCGCCATTTCCATAAATTTATTCAGCAAAATAGGGTAATCTTCACCGCGCTCAATTAAGACATCCACAACTTTATCAACTTTACGTTCGTAATACGGTTCTTTAGGCAAAACACCGACATAGGCTTGCCCGTCGTCAGCCGTAAACTGCCTGAATATACCGTATTCCAAAAGTTGATCGAATTGCTCAAAATTCATTGCTTTATTCCTTTTGTACAAAATTGTAACATTATAAGCAAAAATTGTCAAGAGATCCTTTGATGAAGTTTCGGCCGATAAATTGCAAAACAGAGCGCCAAAATAAAAAACAGAGCGTGTTTTCCGGTTAAGGAATACACGCTCTGCTGCTTAAAATGTTCACTCTCAGTCAGATGCGAAAATCATCCTAGCACCACCATCCATATTATTGCCCCGATGATTCCGGGGAATAATAAAAGACAACCGGGGCTGGTCTCACTATAGTTGTGTTCTCCCGTACTGAATATACCTATCACTAAACAGATTACGGTTGAAGCAATCAGCCATATTTGTAATGGGAGGAATTCCGGCATTATGCATACCATTACATACAACCCGATAAGAGTTGAAATGTATGATATGACGGCAATTGTTAAGTCATGCGGCAACTTCTTAATCAAAAAAGCCGCCAACGGCAACACATAGTGCGCAACCAATAAAATTACAGCAAATAATTTCATAATCTAATCGTATATTTTTTGGGTTTGATAACATATTCTTGAATAAATTCACTCAATATAAAAAAGCAAAAAATACAAATTATGAATATCACCGCGAGAGTGTAATTTATGTAATTTATAAATTTCATCCATAATTTGTATTTTTTCGTAATTTTATCATAGTATAAAAAAAATAAATTTGTCAACATATATTCGGTTGACAAGTCGGTCAGAATTTGCAAAATAAAAATCGATAAAGCAAAGGAATACAAAATGAAACGCAATAAAGCCGATGATATAGACGGTTGGCTGATAATCGACAAGCCTAAAGATATGGGCTCAACTCAGGTGGTAGGCAAAACCCGCTGGCTGTTGCATGCCAATAAAAACGGGCATACCGGTACGCTCGACCCGTTTGCCACCGGAGTATTGCCGATAGCCTTCGGTGAGGCTACCAAACTGGTGCCGTTTGTAACCGACGGCGAAAAGGAATACGAGTTTGTGGTGGAGTGGGGCGCTCAAACCGATACCGGTGACACCGAGGGCAAAATCATCGCCACTTCCGCTAAAATTCCGAATCGTGAAGAAATTATGGCGGCGTTACCGCATTTTATCGGCAAAATTAAGCAGATTCCGCCGATGTATTCTGCCATTAAGATAAAAGGGCAGGAGGCCTATAAATTGGCGCGCAAGGGGCAAACGGTGGAAATGCCGGAGCGCGAGATTGAAATTTATGTTTTGGAATTGTTGGAAGAACGGAAAAAAAGTGCCAAGTTCAGGGTACGCTGTTCCAAAGGAACTTATGTGCGTACATTGGGCGCGGATATTGCGGAATATCTGGGCTCAAAAGGGTATTTGAGTGAGCTCCGACGCATTAAATGCGGAAATTTTTCAATATCCGATACGATTTTACTGGATTCTTTGGAAAAAATGGAGTATATAGACAAGCGACGCGAGTCACTTTTGCCGATTGAAACGTCTCTGCGCGACATCGCGGAGATTGCTGTTTCGGCACAAGACGCAAGAAAATTAAGTATGGGGCAGGGGCTTTCGCCAAAGAATTATCCCGAGGCAAAACCGACGGAATTGGCGGCAGTTAAGTTTCATAATTGTTTGATTGCATTGGTGCGTGTCGATGAGCGTAAAATCTCGCCGATACGCGTGTTTCATAACATAATAAAAAAGGAAATAACAGATGTCGATAACAAATGAAATTAAAAAAGAAATCGTGGCTAAATACGGCCGCAACGAAAATGATACCGGTTGTCCGGAAGTTCAAATTGCTATTTGGACATATCGTATTAACGCTTTGATTGAACACTTTAACGTTCATGCCAAAGATTTACACTCTCGCTTGGGTTTGATGAAGATGGTAAGCCGTCGTCGTCACTTGCTTGACCACTTGAAGAGCATGAGCGAAGAAAGATATCAAGACATTATTAAAAAGCTTGATTTGCGTAAGTAGTCAGGCTTTGATAAACGGGGTTGCGGAAATGGTTCTGCAGCCCCGAAAAATCCTGATGTAAAAGTCAGGTGAGGTTTTTAAAAGATGAAAAAAGATGAAAGGAAAGAAAAATTATGATAGATTTTAAAGTTTGCCGCAAAGAAATGGATTGGGGCGGTCGTAAATTGGTATTGGAAACAGGTAAGATTGCCCGACAGGCAACCGGTGCGGTTGTGGCAACATACGGAGAAACAGTGGTTGTTGCAACGGTAGTGGCTGCAAAGGAAGTGAAAGCGGATCAGGATTTCTTTCCTTTAACCGTAAACTATCAGGAAAAATATTATGCCACCGGTAAAATTCCGGGCGGATTTATGAAGCGCGAGGGTAAACCTTCGGAGCGTGAAGTGTTGATTTCGCGCTTGATTGACAGACCTATTCGTCCGTTGTTCCCTGATGCGTTCAAAAACGAAGTACAAGTTGTTTGCACCGTATTATCGCACGACCAAAAGAATGATTCCGATGTGGTTTCGATGGTTGCGGCATCGGCGGCTTTGGCAATTTCCGGTATTCCGTTTATGGGGCCTATCGGTGCGGCTAATGTCGGCTACAAAAACGGCGCTTATATTTTGAACCCGACCATTGAAGAACAAGCGGAATCCGAATTGAAATTGACCGTTGCCGGTACCGAAGAAGGCGTGTTGATGGTTGAATCCGAAGCCAACGAGCTTTCGGAAGATGTAATGCTCGGTTCGGTTATGTTCGGTTTTGAGAGCTTTCAACCGGTGATTAAGCTGATTAAAGAAATGGCGGCCGAAGCCGGTAAGGAAAAATGGGCTGCTCCGGAATTTCCACCGGAATATACCGCTTTGAGCGAACGTATTTTGAAAGACTTCGGCGCCCGTTATGATGCCGCTTTCGGAATTACCGATAAGTTGGAACGCGGTACGGTTCTTGGTCAGTTGGCAGAAGAAGTTAAGGCGACGATTGATCCGGAAAATGAAGTGGAAATGGCATTTGTCGGTGATGCAATTGAAAATGTTATGCATCACACCATGCGCGAAAAGGTTTTGACAACAGGTCATCGTATTGATGGTCGTGATACCAGAACGGTTCGTCCGATTCAATGTGAAGTAAACCTGTTGCCGGAAGCACACGGCTCAGCGTTGTTTACTCGCGGTGAAACTCAGGCCATGGTGGTTACCACTTTAGGTACGCCGGATGACGCGCAAATTGTTGACGGTTTGATGCCGGAATATAAGCAAGACTTTATGCTTTATTATAACTTTCCGCCGTTCTCTGTTGGTGAATGCGGCCGTTTAGGTACACCGGGCCGTCGCGAAATCGGTCACGGTAAGCTTGCTTGGCGTGCCATTCATCCGATGTTGCCGACGGATAAGGAAGTTTTCCCTTATACCTTGCGCGTGGTTTCCGATATTATGGAATCCAACGGTTCTTCTTCTATGGCAACCGTATGCGGCACCTGCTTGTCGTTGATGGATGCCGGTGTGCCGATGAAAAAGCCGGTTGCCGGTATTGCTATGGGTTTGATTAAAGAAAATGACGGCCGTGTGGCGATTTTGACCGATATTTTGGGCGATGAAGACCACCTCGGCGATATGGACTTTAAGGTAGCCGGTACCAAAGACGGCGTAACCGCTCTGCAAATGGATATTAAAATTACGTCGATTACCAAAGAAATTATGCAAAATGCTTTGGCTCAAGCACATGAAGGTCGTATCCATATCTTAGGCGAAATGGCTAAGGCTTTGGCGGCACCGCGTCCGGAAATTTCTCCGAAAGCACCGCGTATTCATACCATGACTATTCCGACTGATAAAATTCGTGAAGTTATCGGTACCGGTGGTAAGGTTATTCGCGAGATTATCGAAAAGACCAACACCAAAATCGATATTACCGATGACGGCGTGGTAACGATTGCTTCCAATAATAATGAAAATTGTCAGAAGGCAATTGAGATTATTACCGGTATTGTGGCCGAGCCGGAAGCAGGTAAAATCTATCACGGTACGATTACCAAGATTATGGACTTTGGCGCATTTGTTCGCTTTTTGGGACAGACCGAAGGTTTGGTTCATATTTCCGAAGTGAAGAATGAGCGTATTGCCTCGGTTTCCGACTTCTATAAAGAAGGCGACGAAATGTGGGTTAAATGCTTGGGTACCGATAACCGCGGCAAAATTAAGCTGTCGGCTAAACGGGTTAACCAAGAAACCGGCGAAGATTTGGAAAATAAATAATTTTAATTGCATTGAGCGCCGTCGGCATTATGTCGTCGGCGTCTGAGTCTTATAAGTGCAAGGAGTGATGTAATGAGTGATAAAACACCGGAAATATCGGTAATTGTACCGGTTTATAATGTGGAGAAGTATCTGCCGCAATGTTTGGACAGTATTCTCGGTTCAACCTTTAAGGATATTGAGGTAATTTTGGTTGACGATTGCGGACCGGATAATTCACGAGTAATATGCGACGAATATGCGGCTAAGGATAAGCGAGTCAGAGTTATAGCAAATCCGCATAATATGGGGTTGAGCGCCTCACGCAACAATGGCTTTGATAAGGCACGCGGCAAATATATTTCGTTTATCGATTCCGATGATTTTATAGACGTAACCATGTATGAAAAACTGTATAATGCCATGGAACGTGAAAAGGTTGATATGGTCGGTTGCAACGCTTGGAGTTACGAAGAAAATGAGCAGAATATTATCGAATATTTGGGGGTTAAGAACGATGTAAAAACTTCGTATGAAAAACTCGGTAACAAAATTTACGGCGATGCTTTTCATGTTTGGCGTTTTTTGTTCAAAAGAGAACTTTTGCAAGACGTGAGTTTTGATATTATTCCGTTTGAAGATTCGGTGTTTATGCTGAAGTTATATCCTAAGTTGGGCGATATATATCTGTTGGCGGAGCCGCTTTATTTTTATCGTCGTCACCGAAATACGCTTTCGGTACAACGTCATAAACGCAATTTTGAAACATTGAAGTTTAAAGATATTGTAATTGAGGCTTTTAATCAAAATCCCAAGTCAGAATTGATACGCGACGGTTTTTGGTTGTGGTATACCAATAATTTAACCGGATTTTATGATTTGATACCGCAGGAAATGCAGGGAATTTTTGTGGAAGAAGTACGCAAAATGTTGCCTTATTCCTTTTATCAGTATTTTATTGATAAAATCGAAAAAAGTTTTTACAAGTATTATTTGTTTGATTTTATATTGCTTTTTACCGTAAAAAAGTATGAAGGAAAGAAGTATATTAAACTTTTCGGTAAAATCCCGTTGTATAAAGTAAAAACTTATTATAAATAAGCCGTTTAATGTATTTGTATCAGAACTTAAGGCGCATTCCGAGCATACCGGTATGAGAGGTATAATTCTTTCTGAATGAACCGATATATTGTGCATTAAGTGATAAGCGTTCGGCAAATTCCGCCGTAATGCCGCCACCTAATTCTATACCCAGCTTATCCGGAGTTTCGCCATCTACATTATAGGTTACGCCGTTTGGCAAAGTAACGACGGCATCGTCACTGTCGCTGACCATGTCATAGCTGACACCGCCGTACAATTCCGGTCGGAGAGTGTAT
>CADBEI010000044.1 GCA_902793695.1 uncultured Pseudomonadota bacterium
TTAAATTTCATAAAAAAGACAGAGATCAGCCAGAATTATTTGATTTTTTTGTTTTTGTTTTTCAAATTCCAAGACAAGACGCGATTAAGTTTGTTTTGCACTACCGGTGTTTTTTGCGGCTGCGGCGTCTTGTCAACCACCTTAATATTGCCATGCCGTTCCTGATTTATTTTATCGAGTTGTCGCGCTTTTTGCAATTCTGATGTAATATTCAGATTTATACTTTCTGCCGGCTTCAAATGTTCTTCCATATATTTAAGCAGGCTCGATAAATTAAAGTGCGGCACGGTCAATTTATTGAATTTATTTTTCAGCATTTGACGATAATCAAGCAACTTTTGTTGGAGCTTCATATTTTCCCGATGCATTTCTTTATCAAAAATAAAGCTGCGGAAATCAATCATTACATTGATTCCGGGTTTGACCATAATCGCAAACGATAAAGCCCGTCCCATATAGCCGCTGATGCGTTGGTTTGTCAAAAGAGACATACGTTGCGGCACATATTTTGTGCGGTGCGTAACATTTTGCTCAAGGCGAATTTGTCCGTTGCGATCAACGTTATTTTCATTCATATGAATTAAATCGTGGAAATCTTTGTTAATCAGTACGATATGATTATTTATTTCCGTAAACGGTTTGCCGGTAACTTTTTCAAAATAAGCAATGTTACTTAAGGCAAAGTTGTGATGTCCGTTAAAGTCTTTATTGGCTCGTCCTGCCCGCATGTCGGATATTACTTCATCGGCAGCGATTGCCGCTTCCGCCGCCGCTTTTTTCTGAATTTTGACATCGCTTTTCTTTTGCGCAACACCGTCATTTATCATTTGCATGGTAAATTTTTGCTGATAATAGCTTTGCAACGACTTACGTAATTCCGTTTCGTTGTTTGCCACCAAATTTTTGAAGTATTTTACCTTATCCGAAGCAATCGGTATGCCTTCGCCGTCATTGTATGATTTGGTGTTTGATGCAACTGAACTATTCAATAAATACGAAACATCGGCGTACGAGAGTTCGGAAATTTTTTGCGGAGGGATATCTAAAGCGCATATACGCTTGAGTAAATTGTCTTGTAATTCGGCAAATTGCGGAACCTGTTTACAAATATTCCAAACTTTGGATTGTGATAAATCGTAATCTTCCGGTTTGTAGCTGACAGCGGTGTAATCTGCGATTTTTTTCTTCATTTCCTCCGAGGTATTCGGATTTCCCAAATGTTCTCTGATGAGTAAAATATCTTGCACAAATGACGATAATTTATCTTTGGAAGGATTTTTTATGACACCATTCCAAGCCGCACGCATAACTCTTGATTTAACAAAGTCAGTTTCCTGCAAATTCAATGAAGTGCGTTTGGCTTCTTCCACCGCGGCAATAAGTTTGCTCTTATCCGGTGCGGCCATAAATTCTTCCATTTTGCTTTTTAAGGCGGTCGTCTCCTGCGGACTGAATTCTTGCAAATTTTTGCATAAATCCAGAAAGACCGGAAGTTTGGTATTATAAAAGTCATCCGGAGTGTTGCCGAGTAAATCCTGCTTCATCTCGTCCAAATGATTTACAAATTCGGATTCATACGGCGGTTCTTGGTACCAAACCATTTGCATGCCGTTACTGTCCAAGAAATTGGCAAAATCTTGGGAGCTTTTTGCAAAAGAGATTTCCGGATTTTTATGGGTTTTTAAAACATTTTCAATATTGCGGATAAAGCTGTTGCGGAATGTTCGTGATTTTTCTTCGGTGGTACGGAAATCATAAACCTGACGACCTTGTGCCTTGCGAGCAATATAAAACTGCATTTTACGGATGAAATCGAGCGAAATGCGTAAATTGCGGTTAGTGATATTGTTTCCGCTCTTGGCAGCGGAGTCACCGCTGCGTCTTTTTTCTATAAAAGCATCAACCTTTTGCAGAAATTTCTCAAGACGTTGCGAATGTTCTTCATCCATGGTAAAAGACTGCGGATCGATGATTTGATTAGTGCTCATATTTTTGGTATCAATTTGAATGAAGTCGTCATTGATAACAAAATTCGGCTCGGCACCTTCCGGTTGCGGAAACTCGTTATTCATAAAATAAGGGAAAATATCGCGGATTTCCTGACGCAAATCGGCTGTTTCGGCGTTGTCTTCAACATTGTTTCGCTCGTTCTGCCATTGATTTAAGTCACGATATATGAAGTTAAGTGCATAAACGTACGAAATCTCACGCGTCGGTTTATCGGACTCGTTATAAACGGCGCCGCCGTTATTTGTAACATGGTTTTTCCAAGCTTCGTTCAATGCATCGGAATAATTCTGCAATGCAGGGGTACAAGCGAGGCTTACTCCCGCTTCCGGCAGCTCATCCAAAGTTTGATATCTTGTGTCAATTGCCATATTATATTCCTCTGATTTAGGTCAGTATAACAGATATTTTTTGAAATGTCTACAATTTTGTCAAAAAAAATAACTCTCTGTCGGGCAGAGAGTTACGGAGGTATTTATAAAAGTTGTGATTATTCGGCGGCACAAGCACAATCGGCTGTATTATAATCCAAATGAGAGGTCGCCTTTTCTTCGGTAAAACACTTACGGGAATAGTATTCTGACTTCTTACCTTTATTGAATTCGGAAACCGGACGATGATATCCCATTACGCGTGTCCAAATTTCGCACGGTTGGCGCTCGGCATCGGTTAAAGCAATATCATTAAAGTTGATAACAGTCATTTTTTTATTCTCCTTATTTAAGTGTTAGTGTTGTTTCGTGATTCTGTTATATACTATATATAGGGTTAATAAAAAGTAAATAAACAATATGTAGTATTTAACGTTTATGTGCATGAGTGAAAAATAATACTAAAATTCATATAGTTAGAAGAACAAAAAAATTTTTAAGTTTTTTGTGGCACTGATTTATTTTAAACGCGAATTAACGTGCTTTGATTTGATAATACGGCGGATAAGTGCTTAAAATACGGCAGTCGGGCGGAGTCGGTTAATTTTGAAGATTTTGCCTCGGTGATGATTGCATTTATAAAAATTGCTTCCTATATACTTTGGTATAAGGAGCGTGAGAAAAATGAATTTAGAAAAATATACTGACAGAAGCCGCGGTTTTTTGGAAGAGGCCCAGAAAACGGCTGTGCGGCACAATAATCCGTATTTGCTTCCGGCGCATTTGCTGAAAGTAATGTTGGAAGATGAAGAAGGAATGGCAGCGCATTTAATCGGACAGGCCGGTGCCGACGTTAATGCGGTGCGGGCGGCGGTGGAACAGGAACTCGCCAAGCAACCGAGTGTCGAAGGACAGAATGTTCAGCTCAATATGTCGCAAGATTTTATGCGTATGCTCGACTCGGCCGAACAAATGGCGCAAAAGGCCAAAGATGCCTTTGTCAGCGTTGAAAGATTGTTGCAAGCGGCGTTGTTGCAAAAAAATTACGGAGTAAATCCGCAACAGCTTAATGCGGCAATAAATCAGCTGCGTCAAGGACGTACCG
Source organism: uncultured Pseudomonadota bacterium (assembly GCA_902793695.1). Classification (GTDB taxonomy): domain Bacteria; phylum Pseudomonadota; class Alphaproteobacteria; order RF32; family CAG-239; genus RUG410. Next base: position 3,484 of record CADBEI010000044.1, read on the forward strand.
CCGATTCTGCCACGGCTGAAGACGGCTTTCAGGCCTTAAAACGCTTTGCCGTTGATTTTACCGAGCGGGCGGCGCAGGGCAAAAATGACCCGATTATCGGGCGTGATGAAGAAATTCGCCGCACCATTCAGGTATTGTCGCGACGCACCAAAAACAATCCGATTCTCATCGGTGAACCTGGGGTGGGTAAAACCGCCATTGTCGAAGGTTTGGCGCAGCGTATCATTAACGGCGACGTGCCGGATTCTCTGGCGCATAAACGGTTGATGGCTCTTGATATGGGGGCGTTGATTGCCGGCGCCAAGTTTCGCGGTGAATTTGAGGAGCGCTTAAAATCGGTGTTGCAAGAAGTGCAAGCCGCCAACGGGCAGGTGATTCTGTTTATTGATGAGATGCACACGGTGGTGGGTGCCGGTGCGGCCGAAGGCTCAATGGATGCTTCTAATTTGTTGAAACCGGCTTTGGCACGCGGTGAGTTGCACTGTATCGGGGCAACAACCTTGAAAGAATATCAGAAATACATTGAAAAAGATGCGGCATTTGCGCGACGCTTTCAACCGGTATATGTCGGCGAAACAGATGTGGAAGATACTGTTTCGATTTTGCGCGGTATTAAGGAAAAATATGAACTGCACCACGGAGTGCGCATTGCCGACTCGGCTTTGGTGGCGGCGGCGGTGATGTCGAATCGGTATATTTCCGACCGTTTTCTGCCGGATAAAGCCATCGATTTGGTGGATGAGGCGGCGAGCAAGCTCAAAATGGCACTCGACTCCAAGCCGGAGGAACTTGATGAAATCGATCGGCATCTGATTCAGTTGAAAATCGAACGTGAGGCTTTGCGCAAAGAAACCGATGAGGCTTCGCAGGAGCGGTTGCAAAAAATTATGAGCGATATTGCCGAGTTGGAAAAACAATCGGCGGAAAAGACCGAGGCTTGGAATACGCGTAAAAGCAGTTTGAACGAAACAAATGTCTTGCGCGAAAAGCTGGACAGTGCTCGCATTCAGATGGAGCAGGCACTGCGTAACGGCGAATTTGAAAAGGCCGGCGAGTTGCAATATAAAGAGATTCCGGAACTGGAAAAACGTTTGCAAAATATTCGCGAACAAAACAATATGCAGTCTTCCGTGGAAACGGTAACGCCGGATATGATTGCCTCGGTGGTTTCCAAGTGGACGGGGATTCCGGTGGATAAGTTGGTGGGTAGTGAACGCGATAAGTTGTTGAATTTGGAAAATAATTTGGCAATGCGCGTGGTTGGACAAGATCATGCCTTAAAGGCAGTAGCCAATGCCGTGCGACGTTCGCGTGCCGGTTTGAAAGACCCGAACAGACCGATAGGTTCGTTTTTGTTCTTGGGACCGACCGGTGTCGGTAAAACCGAGCTGGCAAAAGCTTTGGCCGAATTTTTGTTTGATGAAGACAATGCCTATATCCGCATCGATATGTCGGAATATATGGAAAAGCATTCGGTGGCACGTCTAATCGGTGCACCTCCGGGATATGTGGGTTATGATGAAGGCGGAGTTTTGACCGAAGCTGTAAGACGTCGGCCGTATCAGGTGATTTTGTTTGATGAGGTGGAAAAAGCGCATCCTGATGTGTTCAATCTGCTGTTGCAGGTTTTGGACGAAGGGCGTTTGACCGACGGTAAAGGACGCACGGTTGATTTCAAAAACACGTTCATTATTCTGACTTCAAACCTGATAACCGAGCCGACAGAGGACTATATGCCGATTTTGCGGCAATATTTTAAGCCGGAATTTTTGAATCGTTTGGATGAGATTTTGGTGTTCAATTCCTTACAAAAAGAGGATATCAGTCGCATTTTGGATATTCAGATTGCGCGGTTACAAAAGCGTTTGAGCGAGCGACATATCACAATTGAACTTGATGACAAGGCGCATGATTGGTTCGCCGAAAACGGATACAGTCCGGAGTTCGGGGCCCGCCCGCTGAAGCGCACAATTGTGCAGGAACTCGAAAATCCGTTGTCGATTATGCTGCTTGACGGCGAAATTGCCGACGGAGCCACCGTAGAGGTGACAACCGATGCCGATAATCATATTGTGCTGAAAAATGCGCATAAGGACATTAAGTATAATTAAGCACGGCATAGTGAGCAAAAAAGGCGGGAGAATAAATCTTCCGCCTTTTTCATAAATTGCCTAGAATTTATTTTTATCGACTCATTATATTGTTTTGGAGATAGTGCATGGCAACATCTTTCTGTTCTTGCTCTTTTTTTAATGCTTGG
>CADBEI010000045.1 GCA_902793695.1 uncultured Pseudomonadota bacterium
GAAATAAACAACTTGATTGAAACCGCGGCCTCCAGCGATGATTACCGAATCCAGCGAATCGCCGTAATGATTGAGTTGATGTATGCAACAGGTATGCGTGTTTCCGAATTGGTGACATTACCGATAACGGCCGTAAATTTTGATAAAGGGCAAGTTACCATTTTCGGCAAAGGCAGCAAGGAACGCATTGTGCCGATGGCAAAACGTGCCGGAGATACGTTGCAAAAATATGCCGAGTTGCGGCAGGAATTTATAAAAAAGAATTCTCATTCCAATTATCTGTTTCCTTCGCTGACTGCGGTTGACGGACATCTGACTCGCGATGCGTTTTACAAAGATTTAAAAAAACTGGCAGCGGAATGCGGTATTTATCCTTCTCGCATTTCGCCGCACGTTCTGCGCCATTCGTTTGCCACGCATTTATTGAATAACGATGCCGATTTGCGCTCGGTGCAAAAAATGCTCGGGCACGAAAATATTACCACAACGGAGATATACACACATATCACATCGCAAAAACTTCACGATGCCGTATGCCTGAAGCACCCGCTGGCCAACTATTCGAACAGAGATGAGGAATAAAATGGCACGCGGCGTAAAAATCAACAAAGAACATACCTTAAAAGGTCTGACCGGTATTGCTCAAACCGCTCTGCCTATCACCCAACAACTGTTGGGACAACATGGTTTTACGCACATTGAACTGCTTTCATCGTGGGAAACGATTGTGGGAAAAAATCTGGCGCAATACAGCCTACCGCAAAAACTGGTTTTTCCGAAGAATGAGCGTAGCAACGGTTGTTTGACAATTATGGTGCCGACCGGTGCTTTTGCCATGGAAATCAAGCAAAACGAAGCTAAAATTATGGCACAAATCAACTCCTTTTTCGGTTATTCTGCGGTTACAAAAATAAAACTGTTGCAAAACGGTTCCGCCGAGGACTTTTTGATAAAGAAAAAACCGATTGATAAAGTAAAAAAAACTGTTGTATCTGCCGAGGAAGAATCATATATTACGGAGTTAGTTAAAGATATCGAGCGTGACGATCTGCGAGAAGTAATCGAAAGATTGGGGCATGCCGTATACACCGATAATAATCGTCAGGAGTAATATTGTGGATGTAATAATAAAAAAAATAAGCAACACGCTCTCATTGGTTGTGATGTTTTGTTTTTCGGCCGTAATTTATTTTAATTATAAAGGTTTTGTTTATGAAAACGGCAAAATTCATTTGCGCGAACAAACAGCCGTTGCTGCCGAATATAACGGAATCGCCACGATTCTGCCGAAAGATGTGGCAATAAATGCTTCGCAAAAATATGCCATAGGTTCAGCCAAAGCTCCGTTGACTTTGTTTGAATATTCATCATTGACTTGTCCGCATTGTGCCGATTTCCATTTGGACACTATGCCGCTGATTGAGCACGAATATGTTGAAAAAGGCTTGCTCCGCGTGGTTTTCGTTAATTATCCGTTGGATAAAAATTCGATGAAAGCCGCTTTATTGTCGGAATGTATGACTTATGAAAACTATGCACCTTTCATCAACAATTTATTTTATAATCAGCGCTCTTGGTGGCTTGATGACAAGTCCGAGCGTCTTCTCCGTTATGCCGCCGAATTCGGTTTAGGCTATGATGAGGCTATAGCCTGTCTAAAGGATAAGAAAAAAGCAACAGATATTGCGACAACCAGATATGAGGCATATAAACAACTGGATATCAAAGGGACGCCTGCCTTTTTGGTAGTCGGTTCCGATGGTAAGGAAATTGTTTACGGCGCCAAGAATTATTCTTCTTTCAAAGAATATTTGGACGGTCGCTTGGCTCGGTTGCAACATTAAGGATTAGAAAAATGAATAAGTTGCCGTCAGATATTCGCAATATGGATATAAGAATCCGTAAAATGCAAAATAAATCGGCGGCGCCGCGTCATCATAATCGGTCACGGTTGCGTATTTTTATGGAATATGCGTTCCGTATGGCCGCGGAATTTGCCGCACCGGTCGTTGTCGGTTTATGTATCGGTTATGTTTTGGATAAACTGCTGGGTACAAAACCGATGATTATGTTGATTTTGGCGATTTTCGGAGTTGCTGCCGGCACATTGAATATGTATCGGGCGGCACAACAGATTGATAAAGATATGGATAAGGAGTAATCGGGATGGAAAATCCTTTGGAACAATTTGAAATTAAAAAGATATTGCCGCTTGATATTAACGGGATTGATATATCTTTTACCAACTCTTCCTTATGTATGGTTATCACTGTAATCGTGGTTTTTCTCGGATTATGCCTGAGTTTGCGCAAGCGTAGCATTGTTCCGACTATGGGGCAGGCGTTTGCCGAATCGATTTATGATTTTGTGCAGGATATAATCGGCGAAACTTTGGGCAAAGAAGGAATTAAATTTGTGGCCTTTGTGTTTACACTGTTTGTATTTGTATCTTTCGGTAATTTGCTCGGACTGTTTCCGTACAGCTTTACCTTTACGTCGCATATTGCCGCCGTGGGCACGCTTTCGATGTTCTGTTTTATATTGAACATTATTTTAGGTATAAAACACCGCGGTCTTTCTTATTTTCATACCTTCTGTCCGGAAGGATTGCCGATATTTATGGCACCGTTGATTATTCCGGTGGAAACACTGTCTTTGTTGGCAAAACCATTCAGCCTGACTTTGCGTTTGGCCATCAATATGTCAGTCGGACACATTATGTTGAAAGTTTTGGGTACATTTATCATTGCAATGCAATTTTTCGGATTTATTCCGTTAGTTGCGGATATGTGTATCATTATGTTTGAAATGTTTATCGCTTTATTGCAAGCTTACATATATACGATTTTAAGTTGCGTATATTTAAGTCAGGCGATAAGTAACGAAGAATAAAATTAACTTAAATCTACGAAAGGATAAAAAAATGGAAAACGAAATCTTACAAGATAAATCTTTAGCTTTTATTGCTGCCGGTATCTGCGCTCTTGGTATGAGTGTTGCCGCTTGGGGTTTGACCAAGCTGTGGACTTCCCTGATTGAAACGGTCGGCCGCAATCCGCAAGTTAAAAAGGATGTTACGGTATTCGGTTTCCTTGGTATGGGTACCATTGAATCCATCGCTTTGTATATTCTGGTTATCGCATTGTTGATGATTTTGTAATAGCAAATTGAGGGACAGGTTATGCCGCAATTAGATACGTCGTCATACTTTTCTCAACTTTTTTGGATGCTTGTTTGCTTTTGTTGCTTATGGGCGTTGCTGTCTACGTTTGTGATTCCGAAAATTGCCGACGTTATGGAACAGCGTAAGCGCAAAATTGACGAATACATTCAAAAGGCCGATGCGCTTAATCAGCAGGCTAAAGAATCGATTGATAAATATCACGCGATTCTCAACGAGGCTGAGCAGACATCACAAGCCGAAATACAAAAAGGCCGTGATGAGTTGCAGAAATATTTAAAAAACACCGAGGCGGATTTATCCAAAAAGCTGAACCGAAAAATTGCCGACAACGAATTTACGCTGGCCAAAGAAAAGAAAGACACCATGCAACAAATCGAAACGATTGCCATAGATTTGGCGTATGAGATTGTGCAGAAACTCGGCTTTACGCAAATCAGCCGAAAAGATGTTTCCACTCTGGCCGTAAAGGATAAAGCACATGAATGAAGAAGCTATGATGGAAGCGCAAGATGGTGCGACTGCCGCAACTTCCGCAGGTCAGGAAATAATCGATGCTACGCAGAATATGATTATGGGGGCGGCGGAAAACGTATCCGAAGTGATTGCCGCCGGAAAAACTGCGGCAACCGAAATTCACGAAGTGCCGTTTTATTCCGAGGTAGAATTTTGGATAGCCGTGGCTTTTGTGCTTTCAGTTTGTATTTTGCTTAAACCTTTGGCCGGCGCCATTCGCTCCGGTTTGCATAAGCGAATTGATAAGGTGGTGCAAGATATTGACGATGCCGCCAAATTGCGGGATGATGCCCAAGTTTTATTGGCCGATTACGAGCGTAAGTATGTTGATGCGCAAAAAGAGGCTGAACAAATTATGCAAAAAGCCAAAAGCAGTTTGGAAAATCTGAAAAAGCGTGAATTAAGCAACTTGAAAAATGAGTTAAAAGACAAGGAAAAAGAAGCGGAACGCCGTATCAGAGCCTCGACACAAAAAGCGCAGGACGAGATAAATCTTTCGGCAAGCAAAGCCTCGGTAGAATTGGCACAAAGGACCATTAACCGCTATTTGCAAAAAACGGATAAGAGCGCGCTTATTGATGAGGCAATCGCCGAACTGGATAAATTTGCGTCATAATTGCAATCATACAAAAAAAATAAGGCCCGCCGAATTTCTTCGACGGGTTTTGTTTTTCATTATGGCTACGATTAAATTTCGCCGGCAGCGTAACGCTTTGCCATATCCGAAAGTTTAATCGGCTTAATTTTATCGCCATAGCCGGCCGCACCGAAGGCAATATAGCGTTCTTCGCAAACTTTTTGCATTTCTTCGATTGCCGGTTTAAGATATTTACGCGGGTCAAATTCCGACGGTTTCTCGGCGTAAACCTTGCGAATCGCGCCGGTAATAGCCATACGCGAATCGGTATCAACATTGACTTTGCGCACGCCGGATTTAATGCCGCGAACGATTTCTTCCATCGGCACACCGTAGGTCTGCGGAATCTGGCCGCCATAGGCATTGATTAAGTCTTGCAATTCTTGCGGAACAGACGAAGAACCGTGCATTACGAGATGGGTATTCGGTAATTTGGCGTGGATTTTTTCAATCACATCAATAGCTAAGATTTCGCCGTCCGGCTTGCGCGTAAATTTATATGCGCCGTGCGAAGTGCCGACAGCCACTGCCAAGGCGTCCAAATGAGTGAGTGCCACAAATTCGGCGGCTTCATCCGGATCGGTTACCAAACGCTTGCGGTCAAGTTTACCTTCAGCTCCGATACCGTCTTCCTTATCGGCCTTGCCGGTTTCGAGTGACCCGATAACACCCAACTCGCCTTCCACCGAAGCACCGACGGCGTGTGCACGAGCAACAACTTCTTGAGTTACGCGAACGTTATATTCAAAAGAAGCCGGTGTTTTACCGTCAGTTTCAAGTGAACCGTCCATCATAACAGACGAATAACCGTTAACGATTGCCGATTGGCAGATATCAACCGAAGTCCCGTGATCTTGGTGAACGCATACCGGAATATTCGGAAACATTTCAATAGCTGCAGCCATCATATGACGAATCATCGGGTCGCCGGCATATTTGCGCGCACCGGTTGAGGTTTGCATAATTACCGGAGCGTTTACTTTTTGCGCCGCCTGCATCACAGCGATAATTTGCTCCATATTATTGATATTAAATGCCGGAACACCGTAATTGTGCTCGGCCGCATCGTCAAGAATCTGACGCATAGAAACTAAAGCCATATTTATCTCCTAAAAAATATTTAACTGGCTTGAATATATGACATTTGAC
>CADBEI010000046.1 GCA_902793695.1 uncultured Pseudomonadota bacterium
CCCAAGGTATACAGTACCAGAGTCAGCAACACACTGAGTTGCGGATGTTCGGGAATATTCGCCACCGGCAACGTAATTTTCTTTTCGCGGGCATTTTTAACGATTTCTTTGAGTTTATCCTTGCGCCGTAAAAACAGAAATACCATATAACAAAGCAACACAATCAAAATACCGTAACCGAGCGGTTCGGCCAGCTCCGGCGCGGCACGCAAACACCAAAAAGCGGCAACTCCGAGTGCCAACATCACAAAATACGGCAACCCTTGCATAACCAGCGGAAAATACGCAATCAGCAAATATGCCAACAAAACACCGACAACAATACGCGCAATCATTTCTCTTCTCCCTGATGCCATCATAAATAAATCGTCTTTAAAAAACAATCCTTTTGTTAACCTTTTTTTTAATAGAACGCGCTAAATTGTGATAATATTGAATAAAAGGGTATTAAAATGGACGCAAAACAGATTTTAGAAGATAATTTTGAAGAAAAAAACAACAGTTTTTTGTATTATCTGCACGAAAAATCATCATTCAGCAAAGATGCTTTCAAACAACTTTATGAAAGTATTCGCACCGCGGCCGAAGATAATGTCAACATCAACCGCACAGCGCAACAAATAGTATATATTTACGGACAAACCCTCAAATGTTTTTTATATCACTTTGATAAAAATGATAAATATAAAATCACGAATCTTCCGGAAAATTACAACAAGATGATTGAATATTTGGAAAAAAGCGTGGAATATTACTTCACAACCAGAATCTGAATGGAGAAAAAGATGAAAATATTACAAATTTTAGCTATTACTTTATGTCTGTCGCTGGGTTATGTTTTACCGGCATCGGCCGCTTCCGCCGATTCCGCAACCGAGGTACAAAAAGTAATGAAAAAACCGCGTCATCATCGCGCCATGAGTGAAGCCATGATGAAAGATTTAAATCTTTCCGCCGAACAAAAGGCTCAATGGAAAGCGATTTCCGAAAAGAAAAAATCCGAAATAAAACCTTTACGCGAACAAATGAAAAATTTGCGCGAGCAGGAAATGAAAATCAACGGCAAATATGAAAATGAAATCATAAAAATTCTAACTCCGGCACAAGCGGAAAAATATAAATCAATGTTGCCGCAAAGACCGGAAAGACCGAAGGCTCGCAAACATAAAAAATAGAATAATCAAAAAAATCGGAGATATTCTCCGATTTTTTTACATTCCGTACAAATATTTATAAGCCCCGTAAGCCAACGCACCGAGCACTCCGAAAGTTATCAGATAAATCGGTAACTTAAGAATAAATTTAAAAAGCGAAACCACAATAAAAAAGCCGATAATCGCAATAATAAGTGTTGTATTATCCATATTCATTTTTGCCTCCCACTCGATGTTTTTCGCATTGTAAAATAAAATGATTGAAATGTAAACATTGAATTTTGCCGAACAAAAATTATTTTCAAAGCAGGGAGGATAAAAAAATGTTTCAAAAGCCTTTTTATAATTTTCTGTATAGTTTGTTTTTGGTGTTGATTACCGCCGGATTTTGCTCATATTTCAACCGCATCGGTATGGAGAATTTCTATTCATCAATAAATCTTTCGACTTTAACTCCGCCGAATATGGTATTTCCGATAGTGTGGACGCTGTTGTATGCCTTATCGGTATTTGCTTTTGATATAGTGCTGAATTCGGAAAACAAAGCACTAATCAGGCCGGCAGCCACCTTATTCACACTGAACTTGTTTTTGCAAGTTTTATGGACTTTTGTGTTTTTTTATAACGCATATTTTTTCAGTGGTTTTATTGTGTTGGTCTTTTTGGATTTTGTGGCCGCATTACTGATTTGGCAATTTTATACCGTCAACCGCCTTGCCGGCCTGATAATGCTTCCTTATTTTATTTGGTTGTTGTTTGCCACATATTTAAATTGGGCGATTGTGATTTTAAATCCATAAAAAATATTGACACGGCTTCAAAAAATATAAATAATTGGAGCAGATATTGTATAATTTAAATAAGTTTATATGGAAAAAATTATTATTTTTTTGCTGGCGCTTATGCTTTTTATGCCGGCAACTGTTTCGGCCAAAGAAAAAAAGCCGAAATTTCAGAACAAAACCTCTCTCCTTGTCCGCGAGTATCGTGACTCTACCGGAACCAAAACGCGCTACGGCTTAAAACAAAAGCGCAAAACTCTGCTCGAACCGCACTACCATATGCGTTTCGACCTCACGGTTCGTGTTTTTGTGTTCTACACCGAACATGAAATATATGTAATCGATGAATATGGCGGAATCATTTTACACGAAGAATCTGACAATCCCGCTTGGACCGGAGTTGAGGTGCTGATTGAACCGGTTAATATCCGCGATGATGTGCAGTGTTATGAAATAAACCTGTATTTTGTTGATTCCGACTTGGTAATTATGCGCAATTTCGGCGTATTTTTTCATGACGGAGAACACCTCTACAAGGTTTTGACCGAACCGCAGATTATTCCCATGAATTAGGTTATGCTTCAAAGGCATAACCTTTTTCTTTTATAAAACGGCTGATTACCTTATTTTATTGCTTGTTTTTTTCTCATAAATGTTTTATTGCCTAGAATATATAAAGTTAGGAGTTTTAAATGTATAAAAACAAACAAGGCATAAAAATATATGACAATCCCGAAGATTTTGCAGGTATGCGCAAAGCCGGCAAGGTTGCGGCCGAGTGTCTGGACTACATCACCGATTATGTGGATGTCGGTATTACCACCGGTGAATTGGATGATTTATGCCTTAAGTTTATGGAATCAAGAGGTGCAAAATCGGCTTGCCTTGGTTATCACGGCTACCCTAAAGCAACCTGCATCTCCATCAATCAGGTCATCTGTCACGGTATTCCGGATTATGAACGCAAATTGGCCGACGGCGATATTTTAAATATTGACGTAACTGCAATAGTCGACGGCTACTATGGCGACACCAGCCGCATGTATTATGCCGGAAAGCCTAAAATAAAAGGGAAACGCCTATGTGAAGTTACCTACGAATGCATGATGCGCGGCATAGATGTCGTAAAACCCGGCGCACACTTTGGCGATATCGGGGCGGTTATCGAGGAATATGCACATAAATACGGATACTCGGTGGTTGATATGTTTTGCGGCCACGGATTGGGTAAAGTGTTTCACGATGAGCCGAACGTTATGCATTGCGGAATGAAAGGTACCGGTCCGATTATGGAAGAAGGAATGTTTTTTACCATTGAGCCGATGATAAATTTAGGTAAAAAAGACGGGGTAATTCTTTCCAACGGTTGGACTGCCGTAACTTGTGACCACAGTTGGTCGGCACAATTTGAACACTCCATGGGCGTAACCAAAGACGGTGTTGAGGTCTTCACTTATTCTCCCAAAGGTTTGGATAAACCGCCGTATAAATAATTTTCAGCGAGAAACATAAATGACTACCCGAGAAGAACAACCATCATATTACGGACACCGCGAGCGTTTGCGGACGCGTTTTATGGCGGATGAAGGTGCCAGTATGCCGGATTATGAGCTGCTGGAATTGTTATTGACTATGGCTATTCCGCGGCGCGATGTTAAGCCGATTGCGAAAGTGCTGATTGATAAATTCCAAAACATTCAAGGAGTACTGAATACACCGTCCCATAAATTATTGGAAGAAGCGGAATTAAGCCCGAATGCCATAGTTTTGTTGCGTCTGATTCATACTTGTATGCTGCGTTCTTCTTATCAGGGATTTACGGTTTCAGAAGAACCGACTGTTTTAAACTGGAGCCAATTGGAAGAACATTATTGGCAAAAATTGGCGTATAGCGAAATTGAAGAATTTCACGTCTGTTTCTTGGACGAAAGCTGTCATTATAAGGGTGGAAAACAACTTTCCAGCGGCACCATCAATCAAGCAACCGTGCATCCGCGAGAAATTGTTCGTGCAGCCATAGAAAATCAAGCCGTGTATGTCATTCTTGTTCATAATCATCCGTCTGGTTCATACAAACCATCGGGTTATGATATTGCCGTAACAAGAGAAATCGAGGCATTGGCCGAAGTAATGAATTTTGAGGTTTTTGACCATTTGATTATAGCAAAAGACGGTGTTTACAGTTTTCGCAAAGAGGGCTTGATTGTACCAAAGAAAAAACGCGACGAAGGCGGCAGATTAATTGATGATAAAACAAATAAAACAGGAAAAACGGCAAAAAAACGCTCAAATAAAAAATAACACTTGCAAAATAAAAAATATAGTGTAAATATAGCCTAGGTCGTCGGGGTGTAGCTCAGCCTGGTAGAGCGCTTGGTTTGGGACCAAGATGTCGCGTGTTCGAATCTCGTCGCCCCGACCAATATAAAAAAACGCCACCTTTTCAGGTGGTGTTTTTTTATATTGTTTTTGGGCTGCCGGTTCGAACACGAGAAGAAAGCGTGTTCGACAAGGAGGCTTGGCGAGACGGGAGTATCGCCGAAAAAAGCCGACGCAGCGGCGCAGATTTTTTAACAAAAAATCAAGCCAATCTCGTCGCCTTAATAACAAAACCATGATGTCTTTATCTTTTGAAATTTCGCTATATCTCGATTTTTGTTCCGAAACGTGCCATATACCCGGCAATCATATATCAAAGGCGAAACCGGATACCTTTAAATTAATGTGTTGTATTTTAAAGGCTTGCCATTTCTGACAAGCCTGCTTGATAGATTTAATCCAACTCTAATAATTCTTGCCACGTCAGCAATCTTTTTTGTATGCATATTCCTGATAATGCGGATATAAGAAAAAGAAAGCTATACCGCAGATTAAAGCAAATACGATACAATAAAGTGCTCTTTTATAAGTAACACTGACTGCTTTATCTAATATTTGCTTTACGCATATTTGGTGTTCTTCTGTCATCCAACAAATTCTCACAAATCAATAAACTCTGCCTTTACAGACTTCTTCACTTAGCCCCGCAGACATACAACCATTGATAAATTGATTATCACAATCTTTATAGCTATGTTCGATCAGTGCATACCAAGTAATACCGGCAACTACACCCACTATAATCAAAGAAACAATAAAGATTACGGTATATACTATATATTTACCAATTCTTTTTAATATATCGTCGTATGAGCTCATCGCAATCTTCCTCTGGATATTTACTGCCAAGAAATCTTCCTATAAATATTCATGATATGCTAAAGTTAACAAATAAATTACGGGTAAAAATAGCCACATGAATGCATATAAGGATTTATTTTTAATATAAATAAGCGAATACACAAATGATATTATAAATAAAATAGACCATCCGCTTATATAACCAACGTACATTTCAATGATATCAAGATATCCTTTATAATTTGCATCAGTATAATTCATAACCTCCTTTACACGCCACGCTCTTAACCAAAAGAAATATAAGTTAAGTATATTAAAAATATATAAAATTCCAAAAAGAAGGTATTTACTTAATATTTTTACCTGTTCTATGCTGATTTTCATCTTGTTACTCCCAA
>CADBEI010000047.1 GCA_902793695.1 uncultured Pseudomonadota bacterium
TTTTTTGAGTTAACATTATTACATCGAAAGTGAAAAATATGCGAAAATTAGGATTTAAAATATTTAGCACAAATTTGGAAACAGCACCGCAGTTAATTAAAGAATGTGCTGATTTTGCAATTACACAATCGGATGTTTTTATTGAATTGATGGTGGTTGCAAATTCTACCGAGGATGATTTTAAAAAAATAAAATCGAAGATAGGCGATGTAGAAGTACGAATACATGCCCCTCATAATACAATGGGTTTTGATGCCGGAAATAAAGAACTGGAACAATCAAATCAGAAGATTTTGACTCTATCACAGAAAGCGGCTGATATTTTTGATGCTAAAACAATTGTTGTCCATGCGGGGTGTGGGCATGGCGAAAAATATATTTCGGAAACTGCCAGACAGTTTAAGTTATTTAATGATTCGCGAATTGTTGTTGAAAATTTACCATTATTTGATACAAAAGGGGAAAAATTGCATGGCAATACGGCAGAAGAAATAAAATATATTATGGCGGCAAGCGGTTGCGGTTTTTGTTTTGATTTTTCACATGCAATTTGTGCCGCCCTGAGTTTAAATAAGAACATTGAAACACAATTAAAAGAATTCTTTGTCCTAAATCCAAATGTTTACCATATGTGCGATGGCGATATCAGTAAAGCTGAAGATTCTCATATGCATTTTGGAACCGGCAACTATCCTTTGCGGCATTTTCTAAATGATTTTACCGATGAAAATGCTTATATTACGATGGAAACCGGAAAAGGAATCATTCAACATGCAAATACTTGGATTAAAGATTACAACTACTTAAAATCATTGTAATTTTAGTTCGTAGATTGCGCGATGTTTTGGATTAAAAACACTAAACCCGCCTATATGGCGGGGTTTAGTTCTATCTGAATAAAACGGATTCTTCACGATGATACTGTGAGTCCGTTTAGAATGACGTGCAAACAAATCAATGTGTTAATAATGTAAAGAACACTCTATCGCAAGCGATGTTGTTTTGTCAGCTTGGAGAATTGATTACTCTTTCTCATATCTGTTTATCGTCCGCCATCTATGCTTTTTGCAGGATGTGTGATAATTTCTTGAGTATCAGAATAGCACAAAAAATCATAAAAAACAAATCAAAAGTGAGTGCAAAATTTTTATTAAATAAAGCATTATTAAAAATAGAATCAGATGAATTGGCAAATTCTGATTTTTATTCGAAGGCGATTATTCCGTATTTGCAAAATCTGCAAAACGTTAAAAAAAACTGTTGTTTCAGGCAATGTAAATTAAAGAAATATGACGAATCAGCGAGGGCGGTGCGGTAACTTGCCGGCGTGGCCACCGTAACCTTGGCCGATGGTGCGGCCGATGCTCATAATTTTGGCACCGATACAGGTTTTGCAATGCAAAGGTGTGTCGTCAACGCAGATTTTCCCCGGATACAATTCGTAAAGTTTGCGATATTCTCCCTCGGTTACGTTCGGCATAACTACATTGGCACCGCTTTGCAGAGTCCAAATACGCCCCATCGGGTGCAAACTTTCCATGGCGGTGGTGGCGGGAATGTTGATATTCGGCATCAGCAGGCGCATAATCGCCATAGTGCGGCGAGCCAGGTCAAGAGTACCGCCGGCGGCGTCTTTCAGCGGAGTTTGCGGGTGCGGAATAAACGGACCGATACCAGCCATATCCACCCCGATTTCTTTGAGATAAAGCAAATCTTCGGCGATTGATTCAAGAGATTGCTCCGGCAATCCGACCATAATTCCCGAGCCGAGTTCGTAGCCGATTTCCTTAATTGCCAGCAGGCAATCGTGACGGTGCTGCCAACTCATGCCGGGGTTAAGGCGGTGGTATAAATCTTTGTCGGTAGTCTCAATTCGCATCAAATAACGGTCGGCGCCGGCATCAAACCACGCTTTATAATCATCATAATCGCGTTCGCCGACGGAAAGGGTAATTGCCACGTCGAACTTTTTGATCGCCTCGACAATGCGGCACATTACATCGCGCGAAAACCACATATCCTCACCCGATTGCATAACGATGGTCTTAAAGCCCATATCAGCCGCTTTATGCGCGGTTTCAATCAGCTCGGCTTCGCTCATACGGTAGCGCGCAAGTTGCGGATTGTCGCGGCGTATTCCGCAATACATACAGTTGTTGCGGCAGATGTTGGAAAACTCGATAAGTCCACGCAGGTGCACTTCGTCGCCGACATATTGTTTGCGTACGGAATCGGCGCGTTTGAACAAATTTTCCTGATTTTGTTCGTCGCTTAAAAGTCTGACTATCTCTTGTTTGTATAGTTTCATGGTTGAAATGTATGATATTTGTAAAAGTTTGTAAAGAAAAAACGAAGGGGTATTGGGGGCTTGCAATCTTTTTGTAGTGTAGCGTAATATTGTTATGTCATCCCTCGAGGTGTATTGTGTATCATCTCGTCAAGGGATTGTATCTTTGCGAAGCGCAAAAAAATGAAGCGGAAGTGGCACTGACGTGCCAAAAGCCGAGATACCTTGACGCACGGACACGCCGTGCCGCGCGAGGTATGACAATATTGTTAACGGACGACACGGCTCCGAACGAGGGCGTTCTCTTCTCACCAGAACTCACCACATAGCAAAAAAACCACCTCAAGGGTGGTAAAAAAGCAGAGCGCTCCGGGCGATAGTCCTTCGCTTACGCTCACGACAGCCTACACCGTCCGCCCCCGATGCGGTCGGACGACACGGCTCCGAACGAGGGCGTTCTCTTCTCACCAGAACTCACCATATAGCAAAAAAACCACCTCAAGGGTGGTCTTTTTGCTATATGGCGCGCTCTGGGCGATTCGAACGCCCGACCCACAGCTTAGAAGGCTGTTGCTCTATCCTGCTGAGCTAAGAGCGCATCGGCTTTTCAAAACAG